>CAYGCC010000200.1:0-11102 GCA_964348165.1 uncultured Gemmatimonadota bacterium
AACCCTGGCGCGCCGATTCGGCCAGCGACTCTTGCCCGCGCCACGACTGGATCACGATGTCCTCGGGTAGATCGGGGTGGAAGATCTCGTCCCAGCCCACCATCTTTTTGCCGTGCTCCGCCAAGATCTCTTGAACCCGACGGTTAAAGTGGGCCTGCAAGTCGTGGTTATCTTTCAGTCCATTGCTTCGTAGGAAAGCCTGGATGTCCGGGTTCTCGTCCCAGTGCTTCCCCGTGACCTCGTCGCCGCCGATGTGCAGATAGGGATCGGGGAACAGCTCCGCCATCTCGCCGATCAAGCTGTCGATGAACTCGTAGACCTCGTCGCGCGTCGGATCCATCGCCGGATCCATGATCCCCCAACGCCGCTCGATCTCGTACGGACCTGGCGCGCTCGCCAGCTCGGGGTGCGAGACGAACCAGCTGGTCGTGTGGCCCGGCATGTCGAACTCGGGCATGACGCGGATGCCGCGGTCGCGGGCGTACTCGATGATCTCGCGGACCTGTTCCTGGGTGAAGTATTTCCCATCCGATCCTAACCGATGAAGCTCTGGAAACCGGCGGCTCTCGATGCGGAAGCCCTGGTCCTCGGTAAGGTGCCAGTGCAAAACGTTGAGCTTTACGGCCGCCATTCCGTCGAGGTTACGCTTGAGCACCTCGGGCGGAATCCAGTGGCGCGCCACGTCGATCAGCAGCCCACGCCAGGGGAAGCGCGGGCGGTCGTCGATGCTGACGGCTGGCACACGAAAGCCCGTCGCACCCGGCTCCACGATCTGCAAGAAAGTTTCGAGGCCGCGCAGCACACCGTAAGGCGTCGCGGCGTGCAAGCGCGCAGAACCCGGCGTCACCCGCAACTCGTACGACTCATCTTCGATGGCCGACTGGACGTCAGCCGCGGGCCCCTCGCAGTCAATCAGCAGCTGGGCCGGTCCGCTCGCCCCACTCATCCCCAGATACATCCCGGTTTGCCTGGACAACCGGCTCACCATCCGGGCGACGGCGCGCTCCAGGCGTGGTTCCGAATAATCGACCAGCTCGGCCCGGAAGCTCGAGTCCACGGCCAGGTAGCCTTCGCCAAAACGAAGCGAGGAGGGGGCCGGCATTAACCGGTGTCGCCGTGCCTCGGCCGGCCGCTCGGCGGGTTGGGGCCGTGCCTCCGAGCGAACTCCGCCGGGAGCGCACCCCATGCAGAGGATGAGGGCGAAGAGCATGAGCCACGCCGGGATCGCGAATGCCGCCTCGTGCCGCAGTGAGCACTCTAGCTGCCTGACGATCATCTTCCTATCCGTCTTGCGACTGAGTCGTGTCGATGTGGGGGTGGCGCTGGGCTGGAGATACCCAAAGAAGCGGGCAAGGGCAACCCCGAAGACCCTTCACCAACTTGACGCTGATAGCCAGAGCGCATAGCTATAATGCGTAAGTAAACACCCTAAAAAGAGCGGATCATAAGAGCTTTCGGGTGCGGGGTGCTCCCGAGAGGTGATATTGCGCAAAGAACGAGAGGTCTTGAAATGCGAGTCAATGGTCTTCAACCCAAACGTCTGCGAGGGCGCGCCGCGGCCACCGCCCTGGGCGTCGCCATCGTCCTGGCGCTCCCTGGCGGACTGGCGGCCCAGGACGTTCGAGAGACGCTGTTTCGCGACACCGACCAGGTGCTGGCGGAGGCGAAGGAGGCCCGCGCGGACATCCTGGCTCCAGAAAGCTTCAACCAGGGGATGAGGCACTACCGCGAGGCGGAGCGGAACCTGGAGCGGGGTCGCGATTTGCGGGATATCCGCCGCGAGCTGGACCGGGCGACTCAGTACTTCCGCAAAGCCACGGAAGCCACAGCGCTGGCCAACGTCACGCTCAAGGCGGCGCTGGCGGCGCGCGACGACGCGGTCGAAGCAGAAGCAGCCAAGTACGCTGCGCAAGACTGGGTGAAGGGCCGGGACAAGTTCAGCGAAGCGGCGAGCAAGCTCGAGGATGGAGACATCAACGGCGCGCGCCGACGGGCCGAAGAAGCGGAGAGGCTTTTCCGCACCGCCGAGCTGGCGGCAATCAAGGCGAACTACCTGAATGAGACCTGGCAGCTTCTGGAATACGCCGACCAAATGAAGGTCGACGATCGAGCACCCAAGACGCTGAAGCTCGCGCAAGGTCTCGTAAGCCAGGCCGAGCGTCAGCTGACCGAGAACCGGTATGACAGCGACGAGCCCCGGGCCCTGGCTCAGGAAGCGAAACGTGAGGCGCGACACGCCGTCTACCTGGCCAGCAAGGTCGAGGAGCTGCGACGCGCCAAACCCGAGACGCTCGAAGATCACCTGCTGTCGATGGAAGAGCCGATGCGGAGTATCGCCGGATCGATGGAGCTTGCCGTGACCTTCGAGGAAGGCTTCGAACAGCCGACCCAGAAGATCATCACGAGAGTCCAGGCCTATCAGGACACGATCCAGGCCCTGCGCAGCGCGCTTTCCGGGCGCGAAGAAATGGTCGCGGCTCTCGACGCACGCGTGAGCGAGCTACAGGAACAGCTCGGCGGCGTTCAGGAAGAGCGCTCGGCACTGGCCCAGCGCATGGAGGCACAGGCGCGTCTTCAGCAGCGCTTCTCCACCGTCGAGCTGATGTTCACCCGAGACCAGGCCCGCGTCGTCCGCGAAGCGGACGACGTCATTCTGCGCCTACACGGTCTGTCGTTCCCCGTTGGCCGGGCAACGATTGAGCCGGAGTACTTCCCGCTGCTCACGAAAGTTCAGCAGGCGATCCGCACCTTCCCCAACGCCCGGGTGACGATCGAGGGGCACACCGACTCGTTTGGCGGTGACGAGGCGAACCAGACCTTGTCCCAGGAGCGGGCGATCGCCGTTCGCCAGTACCTGCTCGCCAACATGGACTTCGACCCGAGCCTGATGGAGGCGATGGGCTACGGCGAGACTCGGCCCGTCGCCAGCAACGAGACCAAAGAGGGACGAGCGCGAAACCGGCGCATCGACGTCGTGATCCACCCCCAACTCGACGCGTCGTTCTAGCCGAGTCAGTCAGCGGCGTGCCGGGCCTGGATCCCTAACCAGGTCCGGCCGACCGCTCGGCGGCTAGCCGGGTCAGCCGAGCGTGTCAGCGAGACACAGCCGCGTGAGTCAAACCCGAGCCCCACCCCCTGCGCCCAACAGCGTTCATCCCGAAACGTGCCGTAAGAACAGCCCTTCCTGCGTCCACGACCCTGGCACACCGCATGCCTTGTAGCGGCGCGGCAGGGCCGCGATCGAACCGGGAGCGGAGCGCAAAGGGCGGCCGACGTGCCGCGCGCCAGCAGGCTCCCGGAGCGGCAAAGCAGGAGGAACCCATGAGCCGCACAACGATTACAGCTGTAGCAGTCTTGATTTCAGCCTCGCTGATGGCTGACGAGGCGCTGGCTCAATACCGCAAATACCAGCGGCGACCGCTCCGCAACCGATATCTCGCCGGCGCGAGCTTCAACGTCGGCGTGCCGCGGGGCGAGTTCGGGGATTTCGTGGACGAGAGCCCGGGGCTGAGCGGGTTCTTCGTCGCCAACTTCGACCGCCAGGGCATCTTCGGCCTGCGCCTGGACGCCGGGGCGCTGATCTATGGCAGCGAGACCGTTCGCCTGCCTCTCACTCCGACGATCCGCCGGGTCTTTGTGGAGGTCGAGACGGAGAACGAGATCCTCTCCTTCTTCCTGGGGCCGCAGCTGACCGCTCCGCCGGGGCCGATTCGGCCGTTCCTCAATGCGGGCGTGGGCCTGTCCTGGTTCGGGACGGTCTCGAATGTCCGGGGCCTAGACTCGGCTCATGACTTTGCCAGAACAGTAAACTTCGACGACCTGACACCGGCCTTGATGGGGGGCGGTGGCATGCTAATAATGCTCTCCCGCAAGTTCGGGCTCAGCCTGTCAGGCCAATACATACATAACGGAAGGGTCAGCTACCTCACCGAGGGTGGGATCGAGGAGCTACCAGACGGAGACCTGTTGCTCTTCCCGATCGAGAGCGACACCAACCTGTTTCTCGTGCAGTGCGGAGTGGCGTTCGCGTTCTGAACTCCGAGGCGCGGCGGCGGGTGATCGGCCGGCCCCTCCTGCGGCCGAATCGACACCCGCCCGTCCGCGCAGCCTGCCCGATCCTCACGAGCGACTAATTCGTCGCGGGCATGCCCTCCTTCAGATACTTGTCGAACCACTCGAGGATGCGCCACATGAAGTCGAGCTGGTGTGCGCGCTCCACCAATCCGTGCGGTTCGCGGGGATATAGCACCAGACCACTCGGTACGCCCTTGATCCGCAAACCGGTGTACAGCTCGATCGACTGCTCCGGGTGGACACGCTCGTCGGCCAGCCCGTGCCCCACCAGCGTGGCGGTGCGAGTGTCGTTGATGTGAGCGAGCGGTGAGCGATCCCAGGCGAGCCCGGGGTCGTCGAACCACCAGGTGTCCCAGTGCACGATCGACATCTCGTAGGGGATGTCAGTGGTGCCGGTGAACGAAACCCAGTTCGAGATGCCGGCGTAGGGGATCGCCGCCTTGAAACGGTCGCTGTGCTTGGTCGCCGCCCAGGCGGAGAAGTAACCTCCGTACGAGGTGCCGCTGATGCCGACGCGCTCGGGATCGATCAGGCCCTCAGCCGCCAGATGATCGATGCCTGCGATCACGTCGAGGAACTCCTTGCCACCGAGGTCGCGGTGATCGCCCTTCGAGAAGGCGACACCACGGCCACCGCTGCCGCGGTAGTTCGGCATGAGCACCGCGTAACCGTTGGCGGCGAGTAGCTGCGCCGGGTAGAGCGCCCGGGTGGTCCAACCGTCAAAGCTGATCCCTTCGGGACCTCCGTGGGGCATGATCGCCAGAGGGTAGCGTACACCGGCGACCGAGTTCAACGGGTGGATCAGCACGCCTTCGATACGCCAACCATCGGCACCTTCCCACTCGATCGTCTCCTGTTTGGCCAGCTTTACCTGATCCAACCAGGCGTTGTGCCGGGTGATCCGGGTGAGCCTTCGGTCCCGGATGCTACCCGTGTAGACCTCGCCCGGATGCGCCGCCGTGCTCGCCGACGCCGCGAAGGTCCGGATCTTCGCATCAAAGCTCACGCTACCCAGGATCTCGGGCCCTCCACCGAGGATCAGATCGATCCCACCCCGCTCGGCGGGCAAACGGTACATCGTCGTCCGGGTGCCCTCGGCCGCGGTGAAGTAGAGGGTCCGGGCATCGAGCCAACCGACAGACTGAGCCGTCGCCCGCAGGTTCGGCGTGCGATTCACGGCCGGACCACCGACCGCGGGAACGACGAAGACGCTCTGCGCCAACGGATCGTTGAGCGAGACGGCGCCGATGAACGCCAGCGCTTTTCCGTCCGGTGACCACGCCATGTCGCCGAGCTTGCCCATCGTATCGGTCAGCCGCTGAAGCTCGCCGCCCCGCGCCGCGACCGTGTAGATCTTGCGGTACATGTAACCCGCGTCGATGTCGGCGCCTTCGGTAACCTGCAACGCGAAGCGGCTGCCATCCGGCGACCAGACGAAGCTCCGTACCGTGCGGTCCTCCGGCGTGACGGCCCGGCGCTCACCGGACTCGATCATTTCGACCCACAACCGCACATGGCGAACGTCCTCTCCCGCGACCTGCGCGTCGAACCCGCGTTCCCGTCGCTCGGCGGCGTCGGCGGGCTCGGGCTCGCGTGAGGTGTACGCGATGCTTTGGCCGTCAGGCGACCAGGCGAAGGCGAGCACGCCCTGCGGCGCCCGGGTCAGAAGCTTCGGTGCGCCACCCTCGGCGGGCACCGCATAGACCTGCGTCCGCTCATCCGCGTCGAGACGCGCCTCGAACGCCAGGGTCCGGCCGTCCGGCGACCACTGGGGCGAGCTGGCGCTGTTCGGTGCCGTGATCACCGCGCGTGGCTCGCCGCCTGCCGCCGGTACGATCCAAAGCTCGCTGCGCGCGCCCCCCGGTTTCTCGTCGGCCGCCCTGGGTTTGGACAGCGTGAAGGCGACGAGCTTTCCGTCGGGGCTCAGAGCGACCGAGCCCACATTCTGGATCGAGACCACCTGCTCGGGCGTGATCCCCTGCGCCAGCAGCGCGACGGGAGCCGCGGCGACCAGCACCGCGACGAGCGCCGCGCGCACCAACGTCTGCGACATCTTCTTTTGCCTGCCCAGCATTTCGAAACCTCCTTCAGCAAGAAACTCGAGCCCCGCCCGCCGTGCCGCGGCCCGCGACTCAAACGTGGTCACGTGGGATCGTCGTGTCCCAGCTGCGCGAAAAAACCGGAGAGTCTCCGTGATGCGCCCGGAGCTCCGCCCGCAATCGGAACTCTTGCCGTGTGGACGAGAACGCCACCCGCGTCTCGACCTGCGTGCGCCAACCCTGGCGCCGCGAGATGGCCGTCTGCGTGATTTCCGCCCGGGCCGAAAGCGGGTCGGCATCCCGGATGCTGAAGCGTTCGACGATCCCGTGGCCGACCTCGAGGTCGATCGGGTCGAGACGCGACATCGCGACCTGCCCCGACTCGTCGAACTCGATCGCCGTCACGTACGTCGTCTCCCCAGACGAGATGTCCCGCTCGATCCTCCGCCTCACCCCGCCCGGCTGCAGATCCACCGACTTGACCGGTGGAGCGCCTTCGGGCTCGCCGAACGGACGCAGCGCGTTGTCCTCGGGTCGAGCCTCGCGAATCGGCAGATCGACGAAGCTGCTGCCCGTGAATAGGCCGAGCGACACAGGCTCCGGCGACGGCCAGGCGACCGGCCAATAGCTGGTGGAGAGGGCCAGGCGGATCCGGTGACCGGGTGGGAACGCGTGGGCGATGTCGTTCAGCCGGAGTCTCACGACGTAGCGCTCGCCCGGGTTCAGCGGTTGGGGGCGCTCGTGTCCTGCGCGGTGCGCCAGATTGAGCAGCCCGTACGTCACCCGGGCCGACGATCCGTCGGGCGCCACGTCGCTCAGCCGGGCGGCGACCAGCGCCAGCGGGCGGTCGGCCACCAGCGCCAGCGTCACCTCGGGCGCACCGAGGATCTCGAGCCGCTCCTTGAGCGGCGGACTGTCGAAGGTTTGCGATTTGCCATCGTCCTCGCGCTGGTCGGTCGGCAGCTCGCCCTCGACCGCGAAGCCGCACCAGCTGCCGGCTGAGAGGCCGGTGGTCTGTGGCGAGCTGAAGTCGAGCCGCAGCTCGCCGAGGCTGGAGGCGGACGCTTCATCCAGCAGATCGCATGGCGTGATGATCAGACGCCGGTTCGTGATGTGCGGCGACGGCCATGACGTCTCGGCGACCCAGCGGCCGGGCCGCACGGCGTATTGCGGTTTGGGGCGCACGCTTTCTTGCATCCAGACGCGGTACATCGGCTCTTCCATCATCCCGGTGTCCACGCCCTTCAACCAGTGGTCCCACCAGCGCAGCGCCTCTTGCAGGAATCCAATGGCGGGACCGGGCACGCCTTCGTGCGGATCGACGTGAGCCCACGGCCCGACCAATCCTCTGCGCGGCACCTGCAAGCGCGCGAGCAACCGGGGCACCGCGTTCGTGTAACCGTCCGCCCAGCCGCTGATCGCGTACACCGGACAGGCGATCCGCGAGGGATCGACACCCACCGAACCGCGCTTCCAGTACTCGTCGCGGAGCTGATGTTCGAGCCAGATCTCGGGGAAGAGCGGCGTCGCCTCCAGCCGCTCCTGCCACATCTCGCGCCACCGCTCGCCGACCAGCTCGGGGTCGGGCGGCAAAGCGTTCAGAGTGAACAATACCGAGCCCCAGATGAGGTTTTCGTTGAGCAGGCAGCCGCCCATGTAGTGCGCGTCGTCGGTGTAGCGATCGTCGGCCGCGCAGACGGCGATGACCGCCTTCAGCTCGGGCGGCCGGAGCGCCGCGATCTGCAGCGAGTTGAAACCGCCCCACGAGAGCCCCATCATCCCCACGGCGCCGGTGCACCACGGTTGTGCGGCGATCCAGCGAATCGCAGCCAACCCGTCTTCCTGCTCCTGGTCCAGATACTCGTCGAGAAGCAAACCATCGGATTCGCCGGAGCCACGCAGATCGATACGCACGGAGGCGTAGCCGTGCCCGGCGAAGTAGCGGTGCAGCGGTTCATCGCGCCAACGGGTGTTGTCACGTTTTCGGTAAGGGATGTACTCGATGATCGCCGGCACCGGCGAGGACTCGGCATCCTCCGGCAGCCAGATCCGGGCGGCCAGCCGGCAGCCGTCCGGCATGGGGATCCAGGCGTTCTCGATCTCCGCGACCTTGCGCGGGAAGGAGTCGACGATTCTCACGTGTCCCCGCCCGAGCGGGTGTCAGCCTTTCGGGACTTGAACATGTGGGCAATCTGTCCTTCGACGGAGCGACACGGAAGGGGCTTTTGAAAAACGTCTTGATCGTCTTCCCGACCGCCTGGGACGAGCGGCAGCTCGAGAGTTGCCGTCCGGCCTGGGAGGATCGGTACGCATTGGAATACGGCCGTCCCGACGACGAAGATTGTCCCTGGGACTTCGACATCCTCGGGTACATCGACGATGTGGTTCGAGAGAAGCGCGGCGCCATCGATGGCGTCACCAGCTCCAGCGACTATCCCGGCGCCACCGTGGCCGGGGCGATCGCCACGCGGCTCGGCCTCCCCGGCTCGCCGCCCTCCACCGTCATCGGCTGCTCTCACAAGTACTACTCGCGGCTCGCTCAGCGGGAGAGCGTGCCGGAGGCGACTCCGTGGTTCGCGCTGGTGGACGGTCGCGGGGAAAAGCCGTGGCCTGATCTCGAGTTCCCTTGTTTCATCAAGCCGGTGAAAGGCGCCTTCTCGGTCATGTCCAGGCGGCTCAACAGCGGCGACGAGCTGAACGCGTTCTTGTCGCGGCCCGCCGTGCGCGAATTCCTGACGGATTATCTCAATATCTTCAACCGGCTGGTTCGCGGGCTCACGGACTTCGAGATCGACGGTGACTACTTTCTGGCGGAAGAGCTTCTGCACGGGCGATTGGTGACCGTGGAAGGCTACGCCCGGGCCGGGCAGGTCGAAGTTGTTGGGATCGTCGACTCGGTGACGCACCCGGAAACCCACAGCTTCCTGCGCTTCGACTACCCGTCCTCGCTCGACGACGAGATTCAGGCGCGGATGGCCGAGATCGCCCGGCGCGCCATCGCGCGGCTCGGGCTGGCCGATACCCTCTTCAACATCGAGATGATCTACGAGGAGGCGAGCGACCGGATCGGCATCATCGAGGTCAACCCGCGCATCTGCGGCCAGTTCGCCGACCTTTACCAGAAAGTCGACGGCGCCAACACGTACGAGGTCGCGCTGGCGCTGGCGACGGGTGACGCGCCGCGGTTCCAGCCCGGAGCCGGCGAGCACCGCGTGGCGGCCAGCGTGCCGCTGCGGATCTTCCAGCCGGCCCAGGTCGAGCACGCGCCCGGGCCCGGCGAGATCGAGGCGGTCGAGAAGATGTATCCCGGGACGCTGGTCTGGTCGGAATGTCAGACTGGCCAGCTGTTGGCCGACTTCGAGTCGATCGAAGACGGCCAGAGCTGCCGCTACGGCGTGATCAACGTGGGCGCGCCGGATCGCGAGGGTCTGGACTCGCGGATCCGCGAAATAGAAGAGCGGTTGGGCTACCGGTTCGACTTCCGGCGCTAGCCGATCCGTGGCCCAACGGCGGTCGGGAACTAGCTCCCGGCCGACCGCTTCTTCTCCCAGGCCTCACGCGTAAGGAGCACCAGCGGCTCGAGACCGGCACGCTCCAGTCGTGCGCCGAGGTCACGGATCCGGCGTTCCGCGACGAGCTGCTCGAAACTCTGTACGGCGCGCTCGAGCTCGGCCTCGAGCAGCTTCATGCGACCAAGCTCCGATTCCGTGGGCCGGCCCGCGTACTCGTTCACACCACCGTAAAGCTCACCCAGCTTCTCGCGCAGCTTCTCCTCGCCCGACACCCACCCCGCCTCGCTGGTCGCGACCACGGTCTTGCGAAACTCATCCAGCTCGGCGGCGTAGTCGTTGAGCCGCCGGGCCGTGCCACCGCCGGCCTCGCTCGCCCGGGCTTTGGCCTGGTCGCGAAGATCGATCGTCGCATCCACCACATAGGTCAGCCGCTCGAGCATATCGTAGAGCTGCAGCGCTGTCCGCTGCTGAAGAAGACGGTCCGCGGCCGAGTGGGTCGAGCGCGGGTCCGGTACGAGAGTGACCTGGCCCTCAAACGTGTCGCTGCCCTTGATGAGCCGGTACGCGTAGGCCCCCTCGGGCACGCGAGGTCCGGTGAACGCCGGCACCAGCGTGGTCGCCGGCGGGATCTTCGGCGGCGGCAACCGCATCGGCCAGTTCACCCGATTGATCCCTCGCAGCTTCCCACCGGACAGCGTCGTAATCAGCTGCCCGTCCGAGTCGTAGATCTCAACTTTCAGGTCGCCGAAGATGTGACGCTTCTTCTGATAGTAGACGATCGAGGCCGCCTCGGCCGGGTTCCTGCCCACGAACTCATCGCCGCCTGGGAACTGCTGGAGCCCTCCCGAGATCGTCATCACCGCCGGCCGCGTCGGCAGCAAGGCCAGCTCGGCCTCCAGCAACTGCGGCGTCAGAGCGCGGAGCGGAGTGATGTCATCCAGAATCCAGATGCCCCGCCCGTGGGTGCCGATGATCAAGTCGTGCTCGCGCGGGTGGATGGCCAGGTCGTGCACGGCCACCTTCGGGAACTCGGTCTCGAAGCGGGTCCACGTCCCGCCAGCGTCGATGCTGATGAACAGGCCGAACTCGGTGCCGACGAACAGCAGACCGGTGTTCTCCGAATCTTCCTTGACCACGTGCGCGTAGCCTTCCAACGACTCTGTCGCCAGCGAACTCCAGGTCGAACCGAAGTCGGTCGTCCGATAGACGTGGGTCGCCATGTCGCCGGTCCGATGACCGTCGAAGGTCACGTAGGCCGTTCCCTCGGCGTGACGGCTCGCCTCCACGTGCGAGACCCAGGTGCCGGCGGGAAGGCCCGTGACGCTCCTCGTCACGTTGCTCCAGCTGGCGCCGCCGTCCCGGGTGACCTGCAAGTTCCCGTCGTCGGTGCCCACCCAGATGACATCGGCGTTGAGCGGTGACTCGCTGATCGTGTAGATCGTGGTGTGGTTCTCGGCCGTCGAGTTGTCGATCGAAA
>CAYGCC010000201.1:0-1556 GCA_964348165.1 uncultured Gemmatimonadota bacterium
CTGGATCCAGCCGGCGGCCGGAGATGCCGGTGGCGCCCTCGGCGTCGCCCAGCTGATCTGGTATCAGCTCCTGGACAATAAACGCACGCCAAAGCCGGCGGACGCCCAGAGCGGTTCGCTGCTTGGGCCCTATTACTCTGACGATGAGATCGAGGCCTTCCTGAAGAGCGTAAACGCGGTCTACGAGCGAATCGACGATGACGAGGTCTTATGCGAACGGATCGCGCGAGACATCGCCGACGGAAAGGTCATCGGCTGGTTCCAAGACCGCATGGAGTTTGGCCCGAGAGCTTTGGGTGCACGTAGCATACTCGGCGATGCACGCAACATGGAAATGCAGTCGACGATCAACCTGAAGGTGAAGTTTCGCGAAGGTTTTCGCCCCTTCGCACCGGTGATCCTGCAAGAATACGCGCACGAGTACTTCGGGATGGAACCGGGTCGCGAGAGCCCTTACATGTTGCTGGTCGCACCGGTACGGGACTCGAAGCGACGACCGGTGCCGCCGGAGCTGATGGACGCTCAGGGTATCGACAAGCTCAAGATCAACCGGTCCGAAGTTCCCGCAGTGACGCACGTCGATTATTCGGCGCGCGTTCAGACCGCGGACCCAACGCGGCACGGAATCTACCGCAAGCTGCTGGAGACCTTTCACCGCATGACGGGTTGCCCCGTCCTGGTGAACACGAGCTTCAACCTCGGGTGGGCTCCCATCGTCTGCACCCCGAAGGACGCATACGAAACGTTCATGTCGAGCGACATCGACAGCTTGTGCATGAACCACCTGCTGGTGACAAAGGGCCCAAACGCACCGTCGATCGATGTCCGAGAAGGCGTAGTTGCCGACGAAGCGCGGCGGTTTGTCAGCCCATGTTGCGGAGCGGCACTCGAGAACAGCCAGGGCAATGCGCTGATCTGTGATGGCTGTGGCCACAGCTTCGCTGTAGAAAACGGTATCGCGCGGCTTCTCTGGCCCGCCAAGAGCTCTTCGGACGAGGTCGAGCCGCAGCTCGATGACCGGAAGCGAAAGTCGCCCTACGACGATTACACGACGATTCGCTCGTTCATCGATTCCATGCGCCGAGATTCGTACGCACTCGAGCTCGACAAGGCGATACATTACAACTGCGATGTGCTGGAGGTTGGGTGCGGCGCGGGAGAGCTTTCGAACTTCTTAGGCATCTCGTACCGGCGCGTCCTCGCTACCGATACGAGCGTCAGATCGCTCGAGCTCGGTCGCGCCTTCGCCAGAAAGCACGCACTGCACCGAGTGCAATTCGTACAGATGAACCCACTTCGTCCCGCCCTGGGCGCCGATCAGTTTGACGTGATCGTCTACAACGGCACCACGGGCAGCGCCGCTGAAACGCGTGAGGGCTTCAAGGCGCTGTTGGGCCTGCTCAGACCAGGCGGCCACATGGTGGTCCGGCTGCCGCACCGTTTTGGACGGCGGGCTCAGGCGGCGAATGGCCGGCGGGTTTCAGGCCACACGTTCGGCGACGTGCTGCGTTGGTTCTCAGATGCAGGCCTCGAGTTTGTGCGAGGCGTACCGGCCA
>CAYGCC010000202.1:0-2788 GCA_964348165.1 uncultured Gemmatimonadota bacterium
GGCCGTCCGCAGGACATCCGAAAGAACTCCAACCTTTCTCGAACTAGGAGCCGGTTGTGAGACATCTCGTTTTGATCGCGGCAGTCCTCTCCGCCGCCACCGCGCCAGTCGCCGCTCAGACCCAGGATCCCTCGCTGCTCACGCTCGAGCGTATCTTCGCCTCGGCCGAGTTTCGGGGCGACTTTTTCGGCCCGGCCCGCTGGCTGAGCGACGGCTCGGGGTATACGACGCTGGAATTCTCCGATGCCGCCCGGGGGCGCGACATCGTGCGCTACGATCCGGAGACCGGGGCCCGGGAGGTGCTGGTTCCGGCGACAAGCTTGGTCGCCGAGGGTGACACGGCGCCCTTCTGGATCTCCGATTACGACTGGTCGGAGGACGGCAGCAAGCTGCTCATCTTCACGAACACGCGGCGCGTCTGGCGTCAGAACACGCGCGGGGACTACTGGGTGCTGGAGCTGGCTACCGGCAAACTGCAAAAGCTGGGTCGAGAGGCGAAGCCGGCCAGCCTGATGTTCGCCAAGTTCTCGTCGGACGGCACGCGGGTCGCCTACGTGACCGAGAACAACGTGTACGTCGAGGATCTGGCGAGCGGTGCCGTCACCCAACTGACAGACGACGGTTCCGAGACTCTGATCAACGGTACCTCGGACTGGGTTAACGAAGAGGAGTTCTTTCTCCGGGACGGGTTTCGCTGGAGCCCGGATGGTCGTTGGATCGCTTATTGGCAGTTCGACACCGAGGGCGTGCACCGCTTCCAGCTGATCAACAACACCGACTCGCTTTACCCCACGCTCACCTCGTTCCCGTATCCGAAGGCGGGCACGAAGAACTCCGGCGTTCGGCTCGGAATCGTGAGGTCCAGCGGCGGCGCGACCACCTGGTTGAAGATCGAGGGCGACCCGCGCGAGCACTACATCCCCCGCATGGAGTGGGCCGCAAGTTCTGACGAGGTCGTCTTCCAGCACATGAACCGTCTGCAGAACACGAACCGGGTGATGCTGGGTGCCGTGGGCACGGGCGAGGTTCGCACCGTGTTGACCGAAACCGATGCCGCCTGGCTCGATGCGGTGGACGACCTCCGCTGGCTGAACGACGGTGAGTCGTTCACCTGGATCAGCGAGCGCGACGGCTGGCGGCACGTGTACGTGGCGCCACGGTCGGGGCAGGGGATCCGGTTGGTCACCCCCGGCGCGTACGACGTGGTGAGCGTGGAGGCGGTGAACGAGGAGGGCGGCTGGCTCTACTTCATCGCCTCGCCCGACGATCCGAAAAGCCGCTATCTGTATCGGACCTCGCTCAGCGGCAGCCGCGCGCCCGAGCGCTTGACGCCCAGCGATCAGCCGGGCACCCACAGCTACAACATCGCGCCGGACGCTCGCTGGGCCTTTCACACGCACTCGCGCTTCGGCACGCCATCCAGGATCGAGCTGGTGCGTCTGCCGGGGCACGAGGTCGTCCGCACGCTGGTGGACAACGATGAGCTGCGGGCTAAGGTCGACGCGCTCGAGAGCGCGCCGGTCGAGTTCTTCCGTGTGGACATCGGTGATGGGATCCAGCTCGACGGCTGGATGATGAAGCCGCACGACTTCGATCCGTCGCACAAGTACCCGCTGCTGCTGTACGTGTACGGTGAGCCCTGGGGCCAGACGGTTCGCGACGCCTGGACGGGCCGCCAGTTCCTCTGGCACCTGATGCTCACGCAGCAGGGCTACCTCGTGGCCAGCATCGATAATCGCGGCACGCCGGCGCCGCGTGGACGCGATTGGCGCAAGATCGTCTACCGCAAGATCGGGGTGCTGACCTCGGCCGATCAGGCGGCGGCGATGCGCAAGATCGAGGCCTGGCCCTACGTGGATCCTGACCGGACCGCCATCTGGGGTTGGAGCGGCGGCGGCTCGTCGACGCTGAACGGGATCTTCCGTCACCCCGACGTCTACGAGGCGGGGATGGCGGTGGCGCCGGTGCCAGATATCCGGCTTTACGACACGATCTATCAGGAACGCTACATGGGTCTGCCGCAGGACAACCCCGAGGACTACGAGCAGGCCTCGCCCGTGACCTTCGCCGATCGTCTGGAGGGCAAGCTGCTCGTGGTCCACGGGACCGGCGACGACAACGTCCACTACCAGGGCACAGAGAAGCTGATCGATGCGCTGGTGGGGGCCGGCAGGCAGTTCACGATGATGGCCTACCCCAACCGCTCGCACGGCATCTTCGAGGGCCGGGGTACCACGCTCCACCTTTACACGCTGCTCACCGAATTCTTGAAGGAGAACGTGCCGCCGGGGCCGCGGCCCCAGGTCAGCGCGAGCGGCGAGTGAGGCGCTCCCTGGTGTTGGGGCGACGCGAACCGGCCGGTCGAGCGGGTCGAGGTAGAGCAGTTCTCCGGGGGACGGCCGGCCTTTGCGCCCTGGCGCTCGGCGCGTCGGGACTGAGCGGGCTCGGTGGGGAATCCGCCTGGGCACAGGCCATAGAGCCGGACGGTTCGCGGCCGGCGGTTCGGAGCCAGGCGCTTCCGCTGCCCGTGGCCGTGACCACGGGACCGCACAGCGCGGTGGAGACCGCCATCGCCATCGACCCGACCAACCCCGACCACATCGTCGGGTCGGCGGTAGTCACGATCGGCGACCCGCGCGTCCGACGGATCACCAACTTCACCTATGTCTCCTGGGACGCGGGTGAGTCATGGACCTCGGTGGCCATGCCCAACCCGGAGGGTCGGGTTCAGGGCGACGATGCGGTGGTCGTCGATCATACGGGCCGCGTCTACCGCACCTATATCGCC
>CAYGCC010000203.1:0-2489 GCA_964348165.1 uncultured Gemmatimonadota bacterium
GTCGTGAGCAGGGCGCTCATGCCCACGATGTCGGCGGAGTGCTCGCGGGCCGCGGCGATGAAACGATCCGCGGGTTGGTCCACGCCTAGGTCGATCACGCGGAACCCCGCGCCCTCGGCCATCATGCAGACCAGGTTCTTGCCGATGTCGTGCAGGTCACCTCTGACCGTGCCCATCACGATCGTGCCGACGGGCTCGCCGACGTCCGAGGCGGTGAGCAGCGGCTCGAGGACCGCGAGGCCGGCCTTCATCGCGCGCGCCGCGACCAGTACCTGGGGGACGAAGATGCGATTGTGCTTGAAGTCCTCACCGACGATGCGCATGCCGGCGATCAATCCCTGCTGCAGGATCTTGTCCACGGCGTGGCCGTCGGCCAGCGCCTGCTCCGCCATCGCCCGGACCTCGTCGGCCTTGCCGTCGTAAAGCAGGCGATTCATTTGCTGGAAGTCGACCATCGTGGGTCGGTCACCTTTGAGGTTGGGCTTTCGAGCGGCGGTTTGACACAGGAAGCGCGTCGGCGACCACTGGCGCCCTTTCCTCGCTGCCATATTAAATGTAGAGAGAATCGCGCACCAGAAGCGCCAGCGCACCTCTTCGCCGCTATGGGCCGCGGAGGCGCCATGAACAGCAGGGAACGGGTGAGGATCGCGATGGACCTCGGTGTGCCCGATCGTGTGCCTGTGTCTTGTCAGCTGTCGATCGGGCACTACTTCCTCAACGCCGAGCGCTCTCCCATCGACATCTGGTACCGTTCGGACGGCTTCGCCGACGCCCTGGTGGAGCTTCAGCGGCGCTATGGGTTCGACGGAATACTCGTCAATCTTCCGGGCCGCGACCCCGACTTCGAGCGGCAGATCGATCGTGTCGAGACGAGCGGTGACGAGACGATCGTTCGCTGGAAGATCGGCGGCTTCACACGGATACCGCGTGATGACAATCCGCACTATTTCCGGGCGGACGGGACGCGTTATTTCCCCAGCTTCCAGGAGGTGGACCCGGAGTCGCTCTGGTACGTCGAGCCCTGGGATCTGACCGACATCACCTATCCCTACACCTGGGGGTTCGACGCGGAACCGCGGCACATCGACGACTTCTTTCCGCCCTTCCACCTCGATACCATCGAGGCGGTCCGCAGCCGGGTGAGCGCCGAGATCTCGGTCCACTCCGAGGTGTTCAGCCCATTCTCGCAGTTCTTGGAGCTTCTGAATTACGAGAACGCGCTGATGGCACTCATCGACGATCCGGCCAAGACGCACGCCTGCCTCGGGCGGCTCGCCCAGGGCGCCAGCGATCTGGCGGTTCGCCAGGCGGCGGCGGGGGTCGACGCGGTGCTGATCTCGTCGGCCTTCGCCGGTGGTGGCCTGATCTCACGCGACCATTACACCGAGTTCGTGCTGCCCTACGAGCGCAGGGTCGTCGACGGTGTGCACGCCCGTTACCCGGACGTGAAGGTTTACACGCACACCTGCGGCGCAATTGGCGATCGGCTCGATCTCATGCTAAAAACCAACACCCAGGGCATCGACACCCTCGATCCGCCGCCGCTGGGGACCGTCGAGCTGGAGGACGCGGTGCGACAGCTCAAGGGTCGCGCGTTCATCAAGGGCAACATCGATCCGGTCAACACACTGTTGTACGGCGACCGGGAGAAGGTACGAGAGGCGGTCACCCAGCGGCTTGCCGTGGCGAAGGAGGGCGGCGGCTACATCCTGAGCACGGCGTGCTCGGTGGCGCCGGCGGTCAAGCCCGAGCTGCTCGAGTACATGAGCGAGCTGGTGATCGAGCACGGCGTCTACGCCTGAGCCGAACGACGAGTCAGCCGAAACCGCCCGGGCGTGCCGTCCAGGTCCCGGCGTCCTATCTTGCGATCCGGGTAACCGATCCTCGGCTCACGCGCCCCACCCCAGAAGCGTCTCGCGAATCCAATGGTGGACCTGCTGGTTCAGATCAAGAGCGCCCTGGCTCCGCGCTATGAGGTCGAGCGCGAGATCGGCAGCGGAGGTATGGCCACCGTCTACCGGGCCCGCGACTCGAGGCACGAGCGTCAGGTCGCGGTGAAGGTGCTGCGCAGCGAGCTGGCGGCGGCCCTCGGCTCCGAGCGCTTTCTGCGCGAGATCCGGATCACGGCGCGGCTCAATCATCCGCACATCCTGCCACTGCTGGACTCGGGAGAAGCCGCCGGGTTCCTCTACTACGTGATGCCCTACGTCGCCGGCGGCTCACTGCGCCGACGTCTGAGCGATCCGCGGCCCCTTCCCCTCGACGAGGCGCTGCGCATCGCTCGGCAGGTCGCGACGGCGCTGGACTACGCCCACGGTCACCACGTCATCCACCGTGACGTGAAACCCGAGAACATCCTGTTTTCAGAAGGACTGCCGGTCGTGGCCGATTTCGGCATCGCCCGAGCGGTGACCGCGGCCGGCCCCGAGCGGCTGACCCGAAGCGGAATGCCGGTGGGAACGCCCGGTTACCTGAGCCCCGAGCAGGCG
>CAYGCC010000204.1:0-3561 GCA_964348165.1 uncultured Gemmatimonadota bacterium
AGAAGGCGGACGAGGCCAAGCGCCACGTCGAGCTGTTGCAGGCGAAGGTCGAGGCGCTGAGGAAGATCGAGCAGGGGACGTACGAGGCGCTTCAGGCGCTGGGCTTCTCGGACATTCCGTTGGAGGCGGCCGAAAGCGAAGAGGCGGCGCCGGAGGAGGCGGCCGCCGAAGGCGCGGCCGAGGGCGGCGGTGAAGTTACGCCCGCGCCGGAAACAAGCTAAGGCGAGTCGCGCCCTAGCCGCCGAACTTGATCAACGTCATCGCCGGGAACAGGTCGATGAAGCTGTGCACGAGTATCGCGGCGATCAGATTGTTGTTCGCCCACGCGTAGACGCCGCCGATGACGACGCCGCCGAGGATGCCGTTAGACATCGCGGCCTGAAAGGCGGCACCGAGATCGCCGCTCGACGGCCAGTTCGGATTCAGGTAGGCGTACGGCAGGTGATAGAGGCCGAAAAGGGCGGAGACGATCAGGATCGCCACGACCTTCGACCCGGCCAGCTCGGTTAGACGCGTCTGAAGAACGCCGCGGAAGAATACCTCCTCCGTCACACCCACCGTGAACACCAAGAGGGCGAGCGCGATGGGTAGCAGGTAGAGTGCGCGTCCGGAGGTGATCAGCTCGCGGAAGGCGGCCGCGTTTCTGGAGAAGAAGAGCTGCATCACCAGCGAGATCGCCAACCCCAGCGGTATGGCCCACACCAGCCCCGAGGTCAAGTTCCCTTTCTCGAGGCCAATCGTCCTCAGTGCGTGACGCGGCGACCACGTGCCACGGGCGCTGCGCTGGTAGATCAAGATCAGCGCCAACGGCACCGCGACGAGCGTGACGTAGTGCTGCAGCTCGTTCTCCTGATGGAGGAACAGATAAACGATAACGACCACGTAGTAGCCGAGCCCAAGAGCGGCCTCCGCCTTCAGGCTGTCTCTTTGCAAACGAGCCTCCCAACTCGCCAGGAGCGGGGCTTCACGCCCGAGCCGATGATATGGACCGTGCATTGTTGCACGATGCGCAATGCAACGCCAGTCCGGTATTGGAACAACAAAGCTCCACCGTGTTTCGCCGGCGCCAACGAGTCTGCCGCAAGCGCCACGACCGCGTCCCCCCGCGCTCAGTCGGATGCGGCGGGCGCCACTCGCTTATTCGCTCGCGCTCAGTCGGGTGCGGCGGGTGCCACGAGCGCATCCGCCCGCGATTAGGAGGGTGCGGCGGGTGCCACGAGCGGACATTTGGAGCGCCCCGGCCTGTGCACGCCCGCTGCCCGACACCGCGCGACAATGAAGCGAGGGCACCCGCCGCACCCGACCCCACCCGCGCTTGCCCAATCGGCCCCAACCCCGTAAGTTGTTTGCAGGCACGTAGATATCGGCCGGCTCTTCGTCAGCTCTCCCCGCGCCGCGGCCCCAGCCGCGTCGCTCTCTCCCGCCGGGAAGGTGGATCGTGTCGCACCTCTAGGGTCGGAGTTGGGTCGTGGGAGGTCGGCGGGTCATGAAAGAGCAGTTTCCCTACTATCGATTCGCCTCTTCGCGGGTCGCCATGACGACGCGCTACGTGGCCGCGCTCACGTTCGTCGCGGCGATGGCCGTCGGAAGCTACTGGGCGACCGACCGGCTGATCGACGGCCACCAACATCACGCCCGCTTCCTCGAGCAGAGCGCGCGTCAGCGCATGCTCGTTCAGCGCATCGCGGCGCTGGGGCAGCAGCTGCTCTCGGCGCCGGACCCCACGACACGAGATCAGGCGCGCATCGGCTTGCGCGAGGCGGGGCAGCAGATGGCAGCCACGCACGACGCGTTCGTCCATTCCGGCGGCGAGTACGATCGACTGGCCGGACTGTCGAGCCGCATGCGAGAGCTGTACCAAGAAGAGCCGTTCGCCCTCGAGGACGAGATTCACCGTTTCCTTGCCAGCGTCGACTCTCTGGCGTCGACCCCGGACGATCAGCTGGCGCCCGACGATCTGCATCTCCGCCATCTCGTGGTCGCCGCTTCGGGCGAGACGTCGGCCCGGCTGGACGAGGCCGTGAGACGACTGGTGCGGGCGAGCGAGGAGGACCTGCGTGAGATCCGAAAGGTCGCGCGGCTGATGCTGGCCGCCACGGTGCTCAGCCTTCTACTCGTAGGTCTGCTGATCTTCGAGCCGATGGTGCGAAGGATCCTTCGGAAGAGCGAGTTGCTGGAGCGCGCTAACCGAGCGCTGGCGCGTTTGTCGGCGCTGGACGGGCTGACGGGTGCCGCGAACCGGCGCGCGTTCGAGCAGCGACTCGACGAAGAATGGCGCCGGGCGTCGCGAGACAGCACGCCGCTGGCCCTGCTGATGATCGACATCGACCACTTCAAGTCTTACAACGACCGCTACGGCCATCCGGCGGGCGACCAGTGCCTGAAGACGATCAGCCGCGACCTCAAGGCGCGTCTGCGGCGCCCGGCCGACTTCCTGGCCCGCTACGGGGGCGAGGAATTCGCGATCGTGCTACCGGACACCGACCTGAGCGGCGCCGTCATCGTGGCCGAGGACCTGCGCCGACGCACGATGGCGCTGGGGCTGCGCCATTCGGCGTCGCCCGTGGCCCGGGTCGTCACGTTGAGCATCGGCGTGGCCGAGGCGGATCCGTCCAGCGCCGGCTGGGGCCCGTCGAACCTGGTGGAGGCCGCCGACCAGGCGCTCTACAAGGCGAAGCGATTGGGCCGCAACCAGGTGCGGACCGAGACCCTGGAAACCCGATCGCGAACTCCAATCCCAACACAGAAATCGGATCACGCCTAACACGTTCAGCAAGGTAACCTCCGAATCCGTCCGCGCCCTGCAGGGTGCGGCGGTCCGCGAACACATCCGCCCGCGAATGCGGAGGATGCGGCGGCGGCCACGAGCACATTTGCGCGTTGCCAATCTGTTGATACCCCCGGGCCAACCTCCGGCTGCTAAGTCGCTCGCCGCGCCCGCGACCCGGAGGTATAATGTGGAGCGTATGTCCACCACGCGGATCACCTGGCGCGAAGCGCAGCTCATGCCCGAGGACGGCAAGCGCTACGAGGCGATCGACGGGGAGCTGTACGTGACGGCCGCCCCGTCGCGCCGCCACCAGTGGGTCAGCGGCAATCTGGAGGTCGAGCTCCGGCGGCTGCTGCAGGAGCCGGGGCACGGCTGGGTGTACCACGCCCCGATCGGGGTCGAGTTCCCGGAGACCGGGGAAGGCGTGCAGCCGGACATCATCTTCGTGTCGCGAGCCCTGCGCGAACGGATGGTGGACGAGGGGATCCGCGGCGCGCCGGACCTGGTGGTCGAGATCCTCTCGCCCAGCACGGCGGAGCGCGACCTGACGATCAAGCGGAAGCTGTACGAGCGACAGGGCGTCGCACAGTACTGGGCGGTCAACCACGACGACGAGTGGGTGGACGTCTGGGACTTCGCCTCGGGCGCGCGCCGAGCCCGACGCCACCGCGAACACCTGCCAGTGACGCTCGCCGGTCGTGAATACGGGGAGATCAACGAGGGCACGATCTTCGCCCCGGAGCGTTAGCCAACGAGTCCGTCAACGCATCAGCTCGTTCGGTCCCCTTGCC
>CAYGCC010000205.1:0-2540 GCA_964348165.1 uncultured Gemmatimonadota bacterium
TTCTCTGGTTCGGCTATCTGCATCACGTCGAGGCGGTGAGTGCCGACGTGCCGGACGGGGTCGAGTATCCTCCGGTCTCGCTGATCGTTCCGGCCTACAACGAGGGCAAGGTGATCGAGGGCGCTTTGGGCAGCCTGCTCAAGCTGGACTATCCACGCTACGAGATCATCGTCATCGACGACGGCTCGAGCGACGACACGCTGGCCAACGCATCGCGGGTGGCCGGCGAGTATTCAAATTGCCGGGTGCGGGTGAGCACGAAGAGTAACGGCGGCAAGGCGAGCGCGTTGAACGCCGGCCTGGCGATGGCGGAGTACCCGATCGTCCTTTGCATGGACGCGGATGCCAAGCTCGAGCCGCAAACGATCAAAGCGGCGGTCGCGCATTTTCGCGATCCCTCGGTCGGCGCCGTAGCTGGTAACGTCAAAGTCGTCAACCGGGTGAACATCTGGACGCGGCTGCAAGCGCTCGAATATGTGGAGGGGCTGAACATGGCCCGACGCGCCCAGGGGTTCCTAAACGCGGTCAACATCGTGCCGGGTCCGGTGGGCTTGTTCCGGCGTGAATTGCTGATCGCGCTGGGCGGTTATGACCGGGACACGTTCGCCGAGGACACCGACCTCACGCTCAAGATCTTGACGGCGGGTTGGAAGATCCGCTACGAGCCGCGGTCGGTGGCATGGACCGAGGCACCCGAGCGGCTGGTCGACCTCATTCAACAACGCTACCGCTGGACCCGGGGGATTCTGCAAGCGCTAGGTAAACACAAGCGCACCTTTTTTTCCCCGCTGCCCGATGTGCCGCTCTGGCTCTCGCTGTTGCAGATGGGCTTCGAGGCTGTGGTCTGGCCGGCCATGAACGTCTACGGCCACCTGTTCTTCGCTTACGTGGCAGTGGCGTTCGGCATGAGCGAGATGCTGCTGGCCTGGTGGGTGCTCCTTACGCTGCTCGATCTGGTGGCCGCCCTGGCCACGGTGGGCATGGAAGAGGAGCAGCTGACACTGGTGCCTTACGCGCTGATCTACCGCTTCTTTTTCATCTTGCTGATCGATGTCGTGAAGCTCTGCTCCACCGTCGAGGAGGCTCTCAACCTCCGCATGAGCTGGGGCAAATTGGAAAGGGTGGGACGCATATGAGCGTCATCCAACTGATGGTAACGATCATCATCGTAACGATACTGGTCACGGTGATTCTCGGAGTCGTCTCTTACATCGCCTACTGGCTGCGCCGGGTGAGACGGCCGGCCTCCGCGCAGGAAGTGGAGATCGCCCCGCGCTTCTTCTACCGGCACTTTCCCGAGGAACCGTTCGCCGAGCCCGAGCTGCTGACCGAAACGGATGAGGCGGGGGACAGCGACGCGGTGGATTCGACGCTGGACGAGTCGACGCCGCCACTGGTGGCCCAGTAGCGCCGGACCAAGCCAAGCCGGACGATGGCCCGTCGGGTCTACGAGCCGCCCCACCCCCGCACCCCACTCTCCTGGGGCGGCGCGATCCTTATTCTCGGCACCCTGACGGCCGGCCTCATCGGATCCGCCATCCTGCTGTGGAACTTCATCGACATCGACTCGCTGCTGGAAGCGTCGGAGGGCCCTCCGCCGCAGGTGGCCGTGCCGGTCGCCGAAATCCGCCTGCCGCCGCTCCCGGCGACTCGCCCCTGGGCGGCCTACGTCTACCTATCGGAGCGCTCGGCGGCCTTCTTTGCGGATTCGACCTATCTCGGCGCTCTGGCCCAGCGCTGGGACTCGGTCCTCACCACCGCGGGCGCCGTGGTCAACCGAGTGGCACGGGCGGCGTCGATCGATTCGCTGCCCGACGGCGCCCTTCTGGTCGTGCCGGCCGCGGTCTGTCTGGACGACCAAGAGCGTCGGGCGCTGCGGCGGCATCTGCGGCGCGGCGGCCATCTGCTGGCGACCTGGGCACTGGGCGCCCGGGATGGCGAATGCGCCTGGGTCGGCTACCAGTTCCTGCGGCGGCTGGCCGGCGCCGACGAGGTCGGCAGCGTGGAGGCGCGGCCGGTCACCTATCTGGTGGCACCCCACGGCGGCGCTATGGCGGCGGGCCTCCCGCCGGGGCTTCGCATCGAGTTGGAGAGCGAGGCGTGGACCACGCTGCGCTCCGGCTGGGCCGACGTCTACTGGTCGGACGCGGCGCTCAACCCGCTGTCGGCGCCCGGTGGCGGAACGGCCGCCGCGGCGGA
The DNA here is from genome assembly GCA_964348165.1 of uncultured Gemmatimonadota bacterium. GTDB lineage: Bacteria > Gemmatimonadota > Gemmatimonadetes > Palauibacterales > KS3-K002 > CAYGAJ01. The sequence continues at coordinate 2,200 of CAYGCC010000205.1, forward strand.
AGCCCGTACGACGGGATCGGGGTCGCGCTTCGCCTGGTTCGGCTACCGCCTGGACGCCGGGGCCGGAGCGAGCGATCAGGCGCTGCTCGAGCGACTGGCTCTGAACGCCGCCCTCTGGGCCGCGGGCCACGCGATCGCCGAGCTGGAGCCATGGCCGGATGGGCATCGGGCCGCCTTGGCGCTGACGCAAGATGTCGAGCACAGATTCGAGAACAGCCGGCGACTGGCGGAGCGCGTCCGCGGCATCGATGTCCCCGTCACCTTCTTCGTCGTCACCGAGCTGGCCCTCGAGCACCGGCGGTTGGGGCCGGTGCTGCGGTCGGCGGGTGAGGTCGGTAGCC
>CAYGCC010000206.1:0-4798 GCA_964348165.1 uncultured Gemmatimonadota bacterium
TTCGAGCACGACGCGTGCGGCGTCGGCTTCGTCGCCCGGGCCTCGGGCCGTGCCGACCACGAGATCCTTCGGATGGCTTTGACGGCGGTCGAGCGACTGGCGCACCGGGGGGCGATCGCCGCCGACGGGAAGAGCGGAGACGGTGCCGGCCTGCTCACCCAGATCCCGCGCCGACTGTTCGCCCGAGAGACCGAGAAGCTCGGCCGACCCGTGAGCAGCGACGAACCTCTCGCTGTCGGGATGGTCTTTCTACCCCAGGGTGACCCGGCGCCGGCGGCGGCGCTCGAGAAGGCCCTCGAGGCGCGGGGGCTCCAGGTGCTCGGTTGGCGCCCGGTGCCGCTGGATCCCGGGTCGCTGGGCGCCTCCGCCCGGGCTTCGCTGCCGCTGATCCGCCAGATCCTTGTCCTCGGCGGCCGGGATGCGGACCCGGATAGCTTCGAGCGCGAGCTGTACCTGGCGCGAAAGGCGTTCGAGCGCGCGGGCCACGAGGCCTACGTCTGCTCGCTCTCGTGCCGTACGGTCGTGTACAAGGCGCTGTGTGCCGCAGGCCAGCTCCGCGCTTTCTACGCGGATCTGAACGACCCGCTGTACGAGACGGCGATCGCCGTTTATCACCAGCGGTACTCCACGAACACCTTCCCCTCCTGGCAGCTTGCCCAGCCGTTCCGGCTGCTCGCCCACAACGGGGAGATCAACACGCTGTGGGGGAACCGCTCGCGGATGCGGGCGCGGGAAAGTGAGCTTCCGGAAGAGGTCCGTCCGGTTCTCGACGAGCATGGGTCCGATTCGGCGAGCCTCGACGAGGCGCTGGAGCTGCTCGCGCGTAACGGTCGCGAAGCGGTGCACGGCCTCACGATGCTCATCGTGCCCGCCTGGGAGGAGGCGCGCGAACAGCTCGGCGCCGATCTGGCGGCGTTCTACCGGTACCACCTGCCGCTCATGGAGCCATGGGACGGCCCGGCGGCCGTCGCCTTCAGCGACGGGCGCTTCGTGGGGGCGGCCCTGGATCGAAATGGCCTGCGACCCTGTCGCTTCAAGCTGACGTCGGACGGACTCGTGGTGGCGGGCTCCGAGGTCGGCGTCATCGATCTGGATCCGCGGCGCATCGTGGAGAGCGACCGCCTCGGCCCCGGACAGATGCTGGTCGTCGACACCGATACGGGTCGGGTCTTCCACGACGGGGAGATCAAAAGGGACCTCGCAGCGCGTGGGCCCTATGCGCGCTGGGCAGGCGCCCGGTCGCCGTTCCCGCGGCGTGGCCGACGGCAGCGAGGGGAGACCGAGGCAAAGCACGCCGAGCTCACACGTCTGCAACTCCTTTACGGCTTGACGGCGGAGGATCTGAGGCTCGTGCTCGGCCCGATGGCGGAGACCGGCAAGCCGCCTGTTTGGTCGATGGGCGACGACACGCCGATCGCGCCGTTGGCCCGCGCTCCGCGCTCGCTCTACGCGTTCTTCCGGCAGCGCTTCGCCCAGGTGACCAACCCGGCGATCGACCCGATCCGGGAAGCCTGCGTGATGTCGCTGCGCACGTGGCTGGGAGCTCGGCCGGCGCTGCTGTCAGACGGGCCGCAGGAGCCGCTCCTCGAGCTGCGCTCACCCGTACTCGATACGGGGCGGCTGGCGCACCTGCGCCGGCAGAGCGAGCTGAAGACCGCGGGGCTGGCGTGTGTGTTCGCCGTCGCGGATGAGACGTTGGCCGGCACGCTGGATTCCTTGGCGCGATGTGGGGAAGCCGCCGTCCGCGACGGGGCCCGACTGCTCATCCTTTCCGACCGCGACGCGTCGCCGGACCGAGCCCCGATCCCGATGGCGCTGGCTGTGGGCGCCGTGCACCATCATCTGGTGCGGGCAGGCCTGCGAATGCGAGCCGATCTAGTGGTCGAGGCGGGCGACTGCTGTGACGACCACCACGTCGCGGTGCTCATCGGCTACGGGGCGGGTGCGGTTTGCCCGTGGCTGGCCCTGACGACGGCGGGCGAGGCGCGAGCCACCGAGCTTCTTGCGGCGTTCGAGGCTGGCCTCCTCAAGATCCTCTCGAAGATGGGGATCTCGACCGTGGCGAGTTATCGCGGCGGCCAGATCTTCGAGATCCTCGGCCTGGCCGACGAGGTCGTGGACCGCTGTTTCGCCGGCACTCCAAACCGCATCGGCGGTCTCGGCTTCGCCGCGCTCGAGCAGGCCGTTCTGGAGCGACATGCCGCCGCGATCGCCGCGGGCGGATCGGGCCGCGCGCAGGCACTGCCGGACCACGGCCTCGTCCGCTACCGCCGCGGCAACGGCAAGGAGCATCACGGCTGGGCCCCGCCGGTGGTGCGCGCCCTCCAGCGGGCGGTAGGGTCGGAGAAGAGCACACTCGACGCGCCCGACCCCGCCGCCTGGGAGGAGTTCACCGGGCTCGCCGCGGAGTGCCCGTCGCGACTCCGCGATCTGCTCGACTTCGTCGCCGCCGGCCCTTCCCTTCCGCTAGAGGCGGTGGAGCCAGCCGAGTCGATCGTCCGGCGCTTTATTACGAGCCCGATGTCGCTGGGCGCATTGAGCCCCGAGGCGCACCGGACCCTGACGATCGCCATGAATCGACTGGGCGCGCGCTCCAACACCGGTGAAGGCGGAGAGGATCCAGAGACGTACAGCGTGCCGCCGGGCAGCGACCGACTCGACGCCAAGGTCAAGCAGGTCGCGTCCGGGCGCTTCGGCGTGACCACGGAATACCTGGCCCGGGCCGAGGAGCTGGAGATCAAGATCGCCCAGGGCTCGAAGCCCGGCGAAGGCGGCCAGCTTCCGGGCCACAAGGTGACCGAGCTGATCGCCCGGCTACGTCATGCGCAGCCCGGGATCGCGTTGATCAGCCCCCCGCCGCACCACGACATCTACAGCATCGAGGACCTGGCTCAGCTCATCCACGACCTCAAACGCTGCAACCCCCGGTCGAAGGTGGGCGTCAAGCTGGTCTCGGAGGCCGGCGTCGGGACGATCGCCGCCGGAGTCGCGAAGGCCTATGCCGACTTCGTCTTCATCTGCGGACACTCCGGGGGGACCGGCGCGTCGGCCCTCAGCAGCATCAAACACGCCGGCTCGCCTTGGGAGCTCGGGCTGGCCGAGACACAGCAGGTCCTCATCCGTAACGGCCTGCGCAGCCGGATCCGCGTCCGCGCCGACGGTGGCCTGATGACGGGCCGGGACGTCGTGCTCGCGACGCTCCTCGGCGCCGAGGAGTTCGGCTTCGGCACGGCGGCGCTGGTGGCGATGGGCTGCGACATGGCCCGTCAGTGCCATCTCAACACCTGCCCGACTGGGATCGCGACGCAGAATCCGGAGCTGCGCCTCAAGTTCCGTGGCAAGCCCGAGCAGGTGATGCGCTACTTCCTGCAGGTCGCCGAAGAGGTACGGCAGCTGCTGGCGACCCTTGGGCTACGCTCGCTCAACGCCGCCGTCGGCCGCGTCGACCTGCTGAGGCAGGTCCACTTTCCCGCCGATCTCGACCTGTCCCGACTCCTCGTGCCCGTGGAGGGCGACGTGCGCCGCTGTATCCAGGAGCGAAACGATCGGCCGGAGAGCGAGGAGCCCCTCGACGACGCTCTCCTGGGGGAGGCCCTAGCGCGCATCACTCGAGGCAAACGGTTCCGGGCCACCCGCACCATACGAAATCGCGACCGGTCGATCGGCGCTCGAATCGCCGGCGAGCTCGCCTACCGCTGGGGCCCCGCAGGGCTAGAGCCGGGGACGGTAGAGCTGCGCTTCAAGGGATCGGCCGGCCAGTCGTTCGGCGCCTTCTGCTGCACGGGGATGCGACTCGTCCTCGTTGGCGAGGCGAACGACTACGTCGGCAAGGGTCTCTGCGGCGGCGCGCTGGCGCTGGTGGGGGCGGCGCGCTCCGCTCCGCGTGGCCACGTCATCCTGGGGAACGTCGCCCTCTACGGGGCCACCGCCGGCCGGCTGTTTGCCGCCGGGCGCGCCGGCGAGCGATTCGCCGTGCGGAACTCCGGCGCCGTAGCCGTGGTCGAGGGTGTAGGCGACCACGGCTGCGAGTACATGACGGGCGGATGTGTCGTCGTTCTGGGAGAGACCGGGACCAATTTCGGGGCGGGAATGACCGGCGGCGTCGCCTACGTGCTCGACGAGGACGGCGCCTTCCCGGCGCGCGTGAACCCAGGCACCGTGACCTGGGCCCGCGCCGAGGCCAGCGACCTCAAAGAGCTACGTGCCCTCGTCCGGGAGCACGAGCGTCAGACCGGTAGCCGGCGGGCCGCCGAGCTGCTGGCGGCGTGGGGACCGATGAGCGGCCGCTTCTGGAAGGTCGAGCCGCGATCCGTCGAGACCGCGCCGGATGTGTCCGCGCCGAGCCGCCAGGAAACGGCGCCGGCCAGCGCGTCCGCGCCGGCTCCGCTCGCCCCCGGCGCGCGGTCATAGCTTGTTAGCAACCGACGGCGTCTGCGGAGACAATCAAAACCGCTCAGCGCCTAACTCACAACCAAGTCCTCGTCACGGGCGGGATCGTGTCGCGTCTCGAGAACGGAAACCTCGAGGTCGAGCGCTGGCCCGTTGTGGCCGGCCTCTGACTATTGCCAGCTATGACAAACTTTTCTGACTACCGCACACACACCGGTTCGAACCCGAAGAAATTCTTCAAGTCTACGCTGTTCCGGAGCCCGCGACTCCTCCTGGGCCTCAACTGCCTGGATCCGGGTCAGACCCAGAGCGTCCACACGCACGCGGACCAGGACAAGTTCTACTTTGTGGTGGAAGGTGAGGGCGAGTTTGTCGTGGGCGACGAAACTCGCAAGGCCGGCCCCGGCCT
>CAYGCC010000207.1:0-1910 GCA_964348165.1 uncultured Gemmatimonadota bacterium
GGGAGAGCCCACACTCGACGCCCGTCCGGCCTCAGCGGCCGCCAACCCGCTCCCCGCTCCTGTCGCCGCCGTCAGTCCGGCGACGCGTCGAGACCCTCGACCAGCTCCGGGCGGTGCCGGGCAATCCAGTCGTGCAGCGATCGCACCTGCGTCATCGACAGTTTCTGTACGGTCTGCATTGGCAAGCCCGGGATCACGGCGGCGAGGGAACGCCGCATCAGGTAATCGCGCTGCTTCCGCCGCAGGTCGGAGGGGATGCTCGGACCGCTGGGCGACTCAGGGATCGGCTCCAGCAGGGTCTGAAAACTGTGGATTTGTCGGTCAGAGAACGATTCCGGTATCTGGTGTCGGCGGCGGCCGATGAAGAACGATCCGTCTGAATCCACTTTGCTCGCTTTTGCCATGCGTCATCCTCGGGTGGTGTGTCGAAGTGACTCGCTTCACTGGCTGGGGAAAGCGGTCTGGCTTACTTTTTCTGTAGTGTGTAACTGCTAGATATTAGCCCGCTGACCCGCGGCTGGCAAGGAAAAACCCCGCCCTGCCTTGCTCCTTCGCGCGCCGGCGACCGGCTCAGGGGTGCGCGGCGGGCCGGGGCGGCGCCGCCATCACGTAGAGGGGCACGCTGGCGAGGTGGCTTCCATCCAGCATGACCTCGAAGGAGAAGTCGCCGGGGCGGGAGAAGGAGACGCCGCTCAAGCCGAGCACGACGTGTGGGCGGATGGGGCGGCCTGGGGAGCCGGCGGGCACCTGGAGGGGGCCTTCGGCGCGAAAGAGCTGGCCGCCGTCGGCATCGATGAGGCGAACCTCGAGGCGGTGGCTCCCCTCCTCGGTGAAATCGGCCTTCACCCTGAGCACGAAGACCATGGAGGCGTGGCGAAAAGGGAACTCCCGGGCCCAGATGGTATCGAACACGCCGAGGAGGTTGAGCTTGCCTTCCTGGCTGACGTTGGCGGCGTCGGCGATGACGGCGAGGTCGACTTCCACAGTAGCGTTGGTGGTATGGGTCAGAGTAGCGACGCACAGAGCCTGCGGCACTCTCGGTTAAGCTAGGGGCAGCGGCGAAGCGTTACAAGCGAGACAGCGCGGCGCAGGCCGGGCATCGGCGGCTCGACGCTGGTTGCCTCGCTACTCGTTTAGTGGGGCGGGCTCTAGGGCTGGGTTGGCCGCAGGCGGTTGCCGGAGAGCGGCCTGCAGCGAATCGACATCGGGAAGCCGTCCACGGTAGCCGAGGTACCGCGCGAGATGCGAAAGCGACGGCCAGTCGTGCGGGTCCATTTCGTACGATACGGCCAGGTTGCCAAGGCCGCCACCCCGGGCGCCAAGCACGCGTTGCAGGATCGCCAGGCTCCGCAGAGCGCCGGCATCGTCACGGAACTGTTGGAACAGCTCATCGTAGGCGAGCACCGCTTTCGCGTAGCGGCCGTCCCAGGCGAGTCGGTCGGCCGTGATGCGGAGCCTCTCACGCTCTCCGACCCGCTCGCTATAAACCCAGGCGCTCTCGAGCGCGTTGCGGCCCTGGATACGCTGGCCGCGTTGCGCATATGCGTCGGCCAACAGGTGGAACGCTTTGGCGAAGGTCGCATCGTGGCCCGTCGCTTCTCGCGCGGCGTTGATCGCCTCGAAGTAGTGCCCTCTCACGACATGCAAGCGTGCCCGCGCGTAGGCGTTGAGGGCCGGCTCCGAAGTCGACAGCAAGGCCGTCGGTGGAGCGCTCGTCGCGACATCTTCCTCCGGTTCCCCGAGTCGGCGGCGAACGGCGCGTGACAGGTCCGCCAAGGTTGCCAGCCGTTCACTACCGACGGGCAGCTCCGCGGCCACGCCGTACAGCGTATCGCCGAGCGGATCGAAGACCTGCAACCGCAAGGTGTCCACCTCCGTGCCGCGGCTCAGCTTGCCCCCCACGACGAGGG
>CAYGCC010000208.1:0-2543 GCA_964348165.1 uncultured Gemmatimonadota bacterium
AGCTGGGCCGGCGTGAGGCCTCCAGTGTCCGCTAGGTGGGTGGCCGAATCGAGCGCGGCGGGCCCATACACCCAACCGTCGATTCGCACGCGAATCCAATCACCGGTGCGTCCCAGGACCTGAGCCTGCGCCCCGGGTCGCAGCTGCGCGATGCTGTCGCCGTCAGGCGCCGCATAGACGTCGAGAGGTGACGCGGCGGTGATCAGCCCCGGTTGGGCAGGCGCCGGCGTGACCGACGGCTGCTGCGAGCCCGAGGCGGCCTCGGCGGCAGCCGCGGCCGGGCGACCGCTGACCTCGACCGAGCCTTTCCAGATCCAGCCCCGGCGCCTGACCTGAAGCCACCGGCCTTCGGCCGCCACGCGCTCAAGCAGACAGCCTTCCAGCAGCCGCGCCTTGATCGGACCCTGCGGCCGCGCCCGCAGGTTTTCCCCGCCATCCGCCTGCACGCTCAGGTCGAAGCCGTCACGGTCCGTCTCCGACAACGACGGCGCCCAGACCCAGCCGTCCAGCTCAACCTCCAGCCAGCCGCCCCGCTCCGAGATCAGGGAGAGGTCCGTCCCCTGGAGCACCATGGCCAACTGTGTCCCGTTGGGGTCCTTACGGAAGTTCTCCTGCGCCACCCGGACCACAGCGCTCGCTTGGGGCTGCGCGAGAGCCGGGCAGGCGAATAACAGCGCCGCCGCCAGCGTCAGGCGGCCGCCGAGGCATCGGGTCCCAGCGATCATCGTCCCCTCCACACAACTTCGCGTCGAAACTCCCCGTACCCCTGACGCCTAACGCCGGTGCCACCGGTTTGTCAATCGCGCCGGCCACCCTCTGTCGCGCCCGGGCCCGCTCCTGTAAACTGGCGTATGCTCTCCGGCTTCGAACGCAACCGCCACCGCTTCGGCGAACGCCTCACTCGCAGTGCGTTGCTGGCCGCGCTGGCCGCCGCCTTCACACTGGCTACGCCTTTCGACGCCGCGGCTCAGCGGATCGCGTCTCCCTATCGGTTCGTGGAGCGCAAGCAAGACATCGGGCCCTTCACCAGCTACCTGTCCACGGACCGGGGGAGGGGGAACCTAGGACCGGATAGTGGGCTGCTCTACGGCGTACGCTACGTGCTGCGCCTGAACGAGCCGCTGCGGCTCAGCGCCTTCGCGGCCGTTTTCCCCGCCCAGCGCGACGTGATCGACCCCACCGGTGAGAACGCGCCCAACGTCGTAGGGACCGCAGACCTCGACTTGCTCTTCATCTCGGGACAGCTGCACCTCGTGTTGACGGGCTCACGGACCTGGCACAACTTCGCCCCCTACGTGATCGGCGGCCTCGGTATCATCATCGAGCTGACCGGAGACCCAACGTGCCCGCCCGGGTCGACGCTGCCCGACTGCCAGCTCGCGGTCCGTGAGCGCTTCGACTTTGGCACGAGCATTCTGGGCACCGGCGGTCTCGGATTGATGTGGGTCCCAAGCCAGCGCCTGGGCCTACGGCTACAGGTCACGGACATGATCTGGCGCCTCCGCTCGCCAGGGGAGTTCTTCGATCTCGGGCTGGCGCCGGATAGCGACTGGACCAACAACATCGAGCTGAGCGCCGGCCTCGCTTTCTGGTTCTGACGCCGGCGCAGGCCGGCGATGCGCCGCAGACCCTCAACGCACGGTCGCGCCGTGCAACAAACCTGGAGTTCCGGATGAGGCTACTATCCTTGGCGATCGCGCTGCTCTTGGCGGCGCCGCCCAGTGGCCGCGGCCAAGAGCCCGAGCCGTCCCCTGACGACCGGGAAGCGGTGGAGGTGTACACGAAGGCCATCGCGGCCCTGCTCGGAGCCGCCGATCTCGCCGCCCCCTTCTACATGGCCGCTCGCGTTCACCTCGAGCGCGGTCGGTTGCTCTCGTCCACGGCACCCGAGGCGGTGAGCCGGGAGCTGGCGGAGGCGGGCTACAGCGTAGAGATCGCCGAACTCGCCGAGAACGGTTTGTGGCAGGTGCCCCGGGGCGCGTTGTTCGTAATGCTGCGCCCGATCGAGTGGTGGCCCGGGCGCAAGATCGCCCGATTCAGCATCGACGTGGGCAGCGGCGCCAGCGATCTGAAGGAAGTCGCGTTCAAGTTCCGCAAGGGAGAAGACCAAAGATGGGTGCTGATCGAGAAGGGACCGGCGGAGAGCGCTGGGTAGCGACCCTCGGCCGATCCTGGCTGATCCTCTTCCTGGCCGTCGCCGTCGCCCGCGCACAAACGCCGGATAGCGCCGGCGTTCAGGCCGCCGACACGCCCGTGGCGGCCATCCCCGAGGTACGGGTGGAGGTGAGCCGCCTGTCGGTGGGCGGCATCGACGCCGCGCACGTCCCCTTTTTCTTCTCCTACCGATCTGGCGAGGCGGTCCGCCGCTCGAGCCCGCTGACCGTTGCTGACGCGCTGGCGCGGCTGCCGGGTGTGCACGCGAGCGACGAGCTGGGAGCGGCATCGCAGCCCGATATCACCCTGCGCGGCTTCTCGGTTTCCCCGGTGGTCGGCCTGCCGCAGAGCATCAGCGTCTTCGTGGACGGCGTGCGCGTGAACGAGCC
>CAYGCC010000209.1:0-6919 GCA_964348165.1 uncultured Gemmatimonadota bacterium
TGTTCGCCGCCAGCTCATCGAGCCAGTCCTCCAGCTTCTCGGCCAACACCAGCGTCTCTATGCCCCGGGCGGCGACGCGTCCCAGGGTGGAGAACAGAGCCGCCGGTCCGACGCCGAGCTGGCCGAGGGCGTAGTCGACCAGTTCCCTCACCCGCGCGTGTCCGGAAGCGTAGGCGACCAGCATGCGCGAGAGCGGCCCCACCTCCATCGGTCTACCGTCGTAGCGCGGGGCCTTCAGCCAGCTGTACTTGCCGTCGGTGTTCAGGAACTCGTAGGGGGGCTCGGGCCCGGTGTAGGTCGGCTTGGTCTCCCCGCGAGACGGGTGGAGCCCTTGCTCATCCCCGCCTGCATACTCGAACCACGAATGGGTCACGTATTCGGTGACCTTCGCCGGGTCGAACGGCTCGACGGTGGAGAGGTCCCGATCACGGATCACTCCGGACGGGAAGTACAAGGGAGCATTGGGATCATCGGCCTCCGGGTATTCCCCATAAACCAGGAAATTCCCCACCCCACCGCCGTAGCCGGCCCAGTCTTTGTAGAACGATGCGACCGCCAGCAGGTCCGGGATATACACCTTCCCAACGAACTCGCGGGCTTCGTGAATCAACTTCCGCATCGCCGCGATCGAAGTCATGTTGATCGAGGCCTGCTTGTCCGGATCGACCGGCGTGGCCATGCCGCCCACCAGGAAGCTCTGCAAGTGCGGATTCTTTCCCCCCAGCACCGCGTGCATCCGGATGAAATCCCGCTGCCAGTCGAGCGCCTCTAAGTAGTGGGCCACAGCCAACAGGTTCGCCTCCGGCGGTAGGCGATAGGCCGGGTGTCCCCAGTAGGCGTTGGCGAACGGCCCCAGCTGACCCCGTTCCACGAAAGCTTGGACCCGATCCTTCACGGCTCGGAAGTAGCTCGTGCTGGATAGGGGCCAATCCGAGATCGATTGGGCCAGCTGAGACGTCGCCGCCGGATCGGCCGACAGAGCGGAGACGACATCCACCCAATCGAGGGCGTGCAGATGGTAGAAGTGAACGACGTGGTCCTGGACCATCTGTGAAGCCATGATCAGGTTGCGCAGCAACCGCGCGTTGGCGGGCGGCTGCGCCCCGATCGCGTTTTCCACCGCACGGATCGAAGCGATGGCATGCACCGTGGTACAGACACCGCAGATCCGCTGAGTGAAGGCCCAGGCATCTCTCGGGTCCCGGCCCTTCAAGATGATTTCGACGCCTCGGAACATGGTGGCGGAGGACCAGGCATTTTGCACCCGACCGCCATCCACCTCCGCCTCGATGCGCAGGTGTCCCTCGATGCGCGTGACCGGATCGACGACGATGCGGGTCATGACTGACCTCCCTTCTCCTCTTCGGCCCCGGCCGCTTCAGCTTTGGCATGAGCCAGCCGCCGGCTGTACTGGACCAATCCGCCGATGGCGTAGGCCGCGGCCACCGCACCGGTGGCCCACAGACCGACCTTGTCCGCCGTCGCGTGGATGCCGAAACCCGGTACGCCGGCTATGTGCGTGTAGAAGGGCGTCATCTTGTCCCAGAAATCCGGTTCGGCGCAGCCGATGCAGGGGTGACCACAGCCGATCGGCCAATTCGTCCCCTCATTCCAGCCGACCTTCGGGCAGTTCTGGAAGCTGACCGGACCCTTGCAGCCCATCTTGTAGAGGCAGTAGCCGAGGCGGTGTCCCTCATCGCCCCAGTTCTCCACATACTGCCCGGCATCGTAGTGCGCCCGCCGCTCGCAGGAGTCGTGAATCGCCTTGCCGTAGGCGAACAGCGGCCGGCGGTAGCGATCGACCGGCGGCCAGCGGCCGAAGGTCAGGTGATAGACGATGACCGCGGCCAGGTTCTCGGCGTTGGCGGGACAGGCGGGCAGGTTGATGAGGTTCTTCAGGCCGGGAACCGCATCCGCGACGCTGAGTGCCCCGGTGGGGTTGGGGGCTGCGGCCGGAAGGCCCCCATAAGCGGCGCAGGTGCCGATGGCGATGGTCGCGCCGGCACCGCCACAGACCTCACGGGCGATCTGCAGCGCCGAGCGGCCACCGATCGTGCAGTAAGCCCCATTGGCGCCGGTCGGTATCGACCCCTCCACGACGGCGATATACTGGCCCCGCTTCGCCTCAACAGTCTGCGATCGCGCTTCCTCGGCCCGATGGCCGGCCGCCGCCATGATCGTCTCGTGATAGTCCACCGACAAGGTATCCAGCACGATGTCGGCGGTCGTCGGTCGTCCGGCCCGCAGGAACGACTCGGTATTACCCGCGCAATCCTGGAACTCGAGCCAAATCAGGCTGGGCTTCTCGTTCGTCGCTATGGCCTGAGCGATCTTCCCACCCAGCGCGCGGGGCATGGCCATGATCGACGCCATCACTCCGCAGAAACCGAGAAAGTCCCGACGTGATACACCCCGCCGCTCGAGCTCGTCGACAAACCAGCTCTTCGGATGGGTCATGGCGGTACCTCCGTGAATCGCGTGATCCCGTACCGTGACCGAGCTGATGATCACCGAGAGCTTCGATGATCACCGAACCATTCCAGAGATTATGCCTGAACGGCACCGATCGATCTGGCGAATCGGCCGGTGCTGATGTCTGCGGATCCAAGAAATGCGCGCCCTGGGCTTACTGGAGGACTGGCCCTCGGGCCTGCGGGGCGGCACCGGGCTTCCCGGTCGTTGTCGACCCGTGTATTCGGAGATATTGCCAGGGTTATGCCAGGTGAGGGACCGGCCAGCCACCTCACAGACTAAACCGGCTAATTCAAAACCGCTGACCGAGAAGCGGAATTCGTTGGCGGTGAGACCCGGAGATATTCCGCTTTGACGGAAAACTCGCCCGACGTGTCAAAAAGCCACAATGCGTCGCGCTTTGACCGCTCGAGTCGGGGAAAAACGCCCCATGGGGGCACCACCCGCCGACCCACTCTCGGCGGGAAGCCGGGCTGGCTCGGACCGCCCCGGCCCGCCAGCGGTGGCGCCGGCCATTGACCGTCGTGGCCCCGGCTCTGCACAATGAGCTGCGCGAACGATCCGCAGCAGCTTTGGCCTTGAACGGGGAAGGTCTCTCCATGTGTCTGGGCGTACCGGGCCGAGTCGTAGAGGTGAACGGGCTTCTGGCGACGGTCGACTTCTGGGGCGTGCGGCGCGATGTGCGGCTCGACATCGTCGACGAGCCGGTACAGGCCGGCGACTACATACTGAACCACGTGGGCTTCGCCATCCGTAAGATCCCCTCCGAGGAGATCGACGAGACGCTCGCTCTCTACGAGCAGCTGCTCGAGGAGGCGGAGAGCGACATGATGGCGGCCGACGTCCGAGGCGAAATCGAGGCGACCGCCGATCCTCAACGGGTGAGAAAGACGGATGCGTGACGTTGGCGTGCTCGGCCAGGCCAAGGAACTCAAGTTCCGCGACCCGGCGCAGGCGCGGGCGCTGTCGGCCAGGCTGGCGCGATTGTGCGAAGAGATCGGGCGCGAGCCCGTCTCAGTGATGCACGTCTGCGGGAGTCATGAGCAAGCGATCGCGAAGTTCGGCTTGCGAACGATTCTTCCCAAGCAGCTGGATGTGATCATGGGCCCCGGGTGCCCGGTGTGCGTCACCGACCTGCCGGAAGTGGACGAGGCCGTCGTGCTCGCTCAGGATGGCGTGGTGATCGCGAGCTACGGGGATATGCTCAAGGTGCCGGGCACGGCGATGTCGCTGGCGGACGTGCAGGCGGAGGGCGCGCGCATCGAAGTCATCTACAGCGCGGCGCAGGCGGTCCAATTGGCTCGGCAGACGGAAGGCGAGGTCGTCTTCTTCGCTACGGGCTTCGAGACCACGGCCGTCGCGACGGCCGCGGTCGCCGTGCAAGAAGATCTGCCCGGCAACTTTTCGATCCTCTCCGCTCACAAGTACATCCCGCCGGTGATGGAGATCGTGGCCGAGATGCCGGACACCCGTGTCGAGGGGTTTCTGGCGGCGGGTCACGCCGCAACGATCACGGGTTCCGGCATCTTCGAGCGCTTCGTAGAGCGGCACAAGATTCCGGTGGTCGTGGCGGGGTTCGAGCCGCTGGACATCCTCGCCGGGCTCGTTCGACTCGTCGAATTGATTCGCGACGGGACGCTGGCGGTCGAGAACATGTACCCGCGCTGCGTCACGCGACAGGGGAATAGCGTCGCCCAGGAACAGCTCTGGAAGGTCTTCCGTACAGTGGGCGGCCGCTGGCGCGGCATCGCTCACGTGCCGAACGGCAACCTGCGGCTGCGCGACGAGTTCGCCCACATCGATGCACGGGCGAGGTTCGAGATCGACGTTCGCCGACTGTGGCAGATCGCTCCGCCCACGCTTACCCAGGAATGCATTTGCGGTGACATCATGGCCGGCATCGCCTCGCCGAGCGACTGCCGGCTTTTCGGTTCGGCGTGTGACCCCGAAAACCCGGTCGGCGCCTGCATGGTGAGCAACGAAGGTACCTGCAAGATCTGGCATCAGTACGGGGGTCATCCGGAGCTATGACGACGCGGACTGGCGTCGTTCGGCGCACGCAAGACGAGCTTGTCACCCTAAAGCACGGGGCGGGCGGTCGAGCGATGCGCCGGCTGATCGAGGAAACGCTGGCGGCAGGGTTTCTCGACGGCGACCCCGACGGTATCGGGCTGGCCGCGATGGATGACGGTGCGGCGCTGCGGGTCGCTGACGGCTGGCTGGTCGTAACCACCGACTCTCACGTGGTCCATCCCATCTTCTTTCCCGGCGGAGACATCGGTCGGCTTGCCGTAGCCGGCACCGTGAACGATCTCGCCATGATGGGAGGCACGAACATCCTTGGCCTCACCTCCGCGGTCGTCATCGAAGAGGGCTTTCGGCAGTCCGATCTCAAGCGCATCCAGCGCTCGATGCAGGACACCTGCCGTGAGGCTGGGACTACGATCGTCACCGGCGACACGAAGGTGATGGGACGCGGCGAGCTGGACGGGATCATCATCAACACGACCGGGCTGGCCCTAGCCGAGGCGGTGGTATCTGACGCGGGCCTCGCTCCGGGGGATCGCATCATCGTCACGGGGCCGATCGGTGACCATGGTATAGCGCTGATGGCCGTGCGCCGCGGCTTTGGCTTGGACGGAGACCTTCGGTCGGACGTGGCCCCGCTCAACGAGTTGATCCGTCTGGCCCTCGATGCCGGTAAGGGAGCGATCAGCGCGATGAAAGATCCAACCCGTGGTGGCCTGGCCAGCGCGCTCGCGGAGATGGCTCAGAAGAGCGGAGTGAGCATACTCATCGAAGAGGCCGCGGTACCCGTGACCCCGGTAGTTCGCTCCGCCGCCGAGATTCTCGGGCTCGACCCGTTCCACATCGCGAATGAGGGCAAAGCCGTCGTCGGCGTGCGTGCCGAGGCAGCGGACGTCGTGCTCCAGGCTTTGCGCTCCCACCCCCAGGGAGAGGATAGCGCCGTCATCGGGACGTGCGGTGAGGAGCACCTCGGACGCCTGATCCTCGATACGGGCCTCGGACGCCGGCTGATCACCGAGCCCGAGGGCGAACCGCTCCCGCGCATCTGCTGATCGACCACGGGCTCGGCGTGCGCGGAGCACCTGGCCCGTGGTAAGAGACACTCGCCATCACGGCGGGCAGACGTTCACCGCTCGACCGCGTCGGAGGTAGCCAGAAGAGTGGAGCATATCCGTAAGGCGCGGGACGGTGCGGTGGGTATCATCACGATCGACCGGCCTGACCGTTTCAATTCACTGGACGTTGCGACCGCCCGGGATTTTCGCAAAGCGGGCCTCCAATACGCCCGCGATTCCGATGTACGCTGTGTGGTGATTCGTGGAGTCGGAAAAGTCTTTTGTAGTGGAGCAGATCTCAAGTACATTCGCGAAAAAGGTGACCCCGAGGACTTCAGCTACCTTCAGCCGGACGGCGTCTCCGACCAGGGGTTCGGCGAGAGCTTCAAGCAAATCCTGGAGTACCTGCACAGCACCATCTCGGAGATCAAGCGCGCGCCCAAACCCTTTATTGCCGCGGTGAACGGCATCGCGGCGGCCGGGGGGTTCGGCATCGCGATGGCCTGCGATCTGGTTTTCGCTTCGGAAGACGCGACCTTTGAGTGGGCCTACCACAAAACCGGTCTCACCGGGGCCGAGAGCTCGACGTTCTTCTTGCCAAAACTGCTGGGACTGCGGGCCGCCATGGGCCTGGTGCTATTGAACCCCCGACTCACCGCCGACGAGGCCCACAGCGCCGGCTTGATCAACGGCGTCTTCTCAAAAACCGAGTTCGATGTCGAGGTCATGAAGATCGCCCAGCGACTGGCGAGCGGGCCGACGCGCGCCTACGCCATTGCCAAGAGTTTGATCAATCAGGCTGCGGGCGTAGGACAGCTCGACTACCACCTGGATGAAGAGCTGAAGAACCTCGCGCGCATCGCTGATGGGGCGGACTTTGCCGAAGGTCTCCGATCCTTCTTCTCCAAACGGCTACCGGATTTCAAAGGGGAGGAATAGCGCGCAAGCTCTTACTCAATCACCGTTACGGCATGCGCCACGACCGCCTGGCCCAGCGATATCCCGCCGTCGTTAGGCGGCACACGGCTATGAGTCATCACTTCGAAGCCCTCCACCGTCAGCCCATCCACCAGCCTTCGAGTCAATAGAGCGTTCTGGAAGCAGCCGCCGCTCAGCGCCACGCGATTGAGACGGTGCTTGTCACGCACCGCCCGGCACACCTCGACGGTGAACGCCGCGACCGTGTTGTGAAACGCCGCAGCGATCACCGCGATCGGGTGACCCGTGCGATAGTCGCACCATAGCGCTCGCAGCACGGCCGCCGGATCGATGACCCACCCCTCGTCGGTTCGCAGCAGGTCGAAAGGATACAGGTCGTCGACCTCGGGATCGGCCAGCGCCTCGAGTTCGACGGCGGGCTGCCC
>CAYGCC010000210.1:0-4123 GCA_964348165.1 uncultured Gemmatimonadota bacterium
TCCTCCACCCGAGCATCCGACAGGGACACGATCAGAATGCGTGGTCCAGCTTGGGTTTCGGCCAGCACCGCGAGACGATCTCCTTCCCGTGACCACCTGAGGTCCCGGACCTGCCGCCAGGTCGCGAGCACGTTGACGCGTGTTGCGTTCCCTCCTGCGAGCGGTGCGACGTAGATGTCCTCGGAGCCACCCGTCCTGCGAACGTAGGCGATTCGTTTGCCGTCGGGAGAGATGCGCGGTTTGACGTGCCGCGCGGTACCCTGTGTGATGGTCCGCTGTTCGATCGGAGCACCACGCATTCTCGGATCCAAGCGAAAGAGCTGCACCTGCGTACGGATCACCCCGGCCGTGTACACGACGCGGTGCCGATCGCGGGACACGTCGAAATTCGCCCCTAGGGAACGTCGCGGCAGCAGGAGCGAAGGCTCACCCAGCGCCGCACCGGATGCCGGTTCGATGCGGACGGTGTACACGTCAAGCCCCTGAGCCGTCAATTTGCGGAAGTACAGCGTCTCCTCTGACGGCCAGCGCAACGTGCGGTTCGCCGGCCATAGGGGATTGACCGAGATTTCATCCCACTTCGCCAGCTCCTGGCGGCCCTCTACGATGACGTTGTGCCTCGCGCCGTCCAGCGAAATGGTGGCGAGAACCGTCGTACGGTCACCCCGCTCGCCGATGTAGGCGATCCACGCTCCGTCGGGTGACACCGCCGCATCCCACAACCGCATGATGTCGCGAGGCACGTCGATTCCTCGCTCGGACCCACTACCTCGCACGAGAAGCCACGGCGCGACCGTCACGGGCTCCAGGATTCGGACGATCAGGTACGCACCGTCGGACAACACACGAAACCCGGCCATCGGTTGCCCGCTGGTCACGGTCTCGACGTGCAGCGGAGTGACGTCGCCGCCCATACGAGGCACCGCGTAGATGCCGAAGGACGTCGAGTCGATGGGAAATGTGAATGCAACCCCCGACCCGTTCGGCAGCCATTGGAATGTCTTCAGGTTGAACCCCGGAGGCCAATCGACGGACGACAGCAGGAGATTGGGGTACCCTCCCCCGAGATCCTGCGCTACGAGCCCTTCGGCGGTCAGATAGGCGACCGTTTCGCCGTTGGGAGACAGCTCGACACCCCAGGCGTCGCCGGTTGCAGTGAGCGGCGTGTGCGAGACTTCGGCTGGAAGCATGAGCTGCGTGGTCGGACTCTCGGAGCCAAGGATTGCATACACGAAGGTCGCGGTGACCACCGCCGTCGCCGCCGCGGTGCCGAGGATGGCCCCCAACAGATTGTGAGAGCGCCCCGGCACCGCCTCAGGCGCCTCGAGCGCACTGACGAAAGTACCGGCTGTTGGGTAGCGATCGGCGGGTACCCGATCCAGTGCGCGCAACACCGCTTGATCGACGCCATGGGGGATCCGCGGCCGTCCATCTCTGAGCGACCTCGGCGTCTCGGTGAGAATCTTGCTCACTAACGCCTGAAGTGTGCCGCCCGAATGGGGAGGCTCTCCCGCCAGCATTTCGTACACGACGGCCCCGAGCGAGTAGACGTCGCTCCGCGCATCGAGCTGCCGCTCGCCAGTGGCCTGCTCGGGGCTCATGTACTCCGGCGTGCCCACGGAGATGCCGGTCTCGGTGAGTCGCTCGCCCGCGACTGCGCTCACGGCCAGCGCGATGCCGAAGTCGGTCACGACCGCGGCGCCCTCCCGTATTAGGATATTCTCAGGCTTGATATCACGATGAATGACGCCGCGGGCGTGAGCGTGGTCGAGCGCGCTTGCCACTGCTCTGGTGATCGAGAGCACGTCGGCGACCGGGAGCTGCTTCTCGCGCCGCAGGCGGTCGCGCAGTGACTCCCCCTCCACATACGGCATCACATAGTACAGAAACCCATCGGCCTCCCCGGAGTCGAACAACGGCAGGATGTGGGGATGCTCGAGGTTGGCCGTGACCTTGATCTCGTTGAGAAAGCGCTCGGCACCGAGCACGGCGGCGAGCTCGGGCTTGAGAACCTTAACCGCGACCTTGCGGTCGTGCCTCACGTCGTGGGCGAGGTAGACCGTGGCCATGCCGCCGGCGCCGAGCTGGCGCTCGATCGTGTAACGGTCGGCCAGCGCCGCGGACAGGCGTTCGAACGGATCCGTCATCTGCTGGCTGATCGAGACGGGCGGTAGAAAGTCCGCTCGCGGCGAGTGCGCGATCGCATCGTGTAGCAATTCGCGACGGAGGCTCTGAGGCGCTCGAGATGCTCGTTCATGAAGAGACTAGAATCCTTCGATCAACCATGCATTGCCGTGAAACGACATGCTCGCGAACGCCAGATGGCGTCCGTCCGGAGAGGCCTCAGGATACACGTACCATTCACTTGGATTGCGCCGGAGCACGCGCGATCGGCCGTCCATGTCCACACTCAGCAATAGCGGATAGCCGCTCGCCATGGCAAACCCAGAGTTTACGAAGAACCCATCGCTCTGCGCCTTCCATGAAACAAACTCGAACATGCTCCAACCGTGGACAACAACGAACGACTCGTCGCCCGTCACAAGATCCACGATGACGATCCTGTCATCATCGTTGTGCACGACGGCAACCCTCGTTCCGTCCGGCGACAGATCGAATTGGGTGAACGGCGCACGATGTTCTGTGCGGGCGAGCTCGCGAGTTTCACCACTATTGGGATCGAGCGCGTAGAACACGTAGTGGCTTCCATGTATTGCACCAGCCACGCACGGACCATCGACGCCGGCAACACATTGCAAATCTTCGAAGTCACCCTCGGCAAGGAGACGCGCTCCGCCGCCTCGGCTTGGGACCGTCCAGATGTCCCCCTCCTGTCGGTAGAGCACCGAGCTCCCGCCGGGAGCATACGTGACCCCCATAACCCAATCACCTTCAATGCTCTGCAGAAGGTCCAGGTCTTCAGATCCCAGGCTCTTCTGATAGACGCCGTAGGTTCCAGCTCTCGAGGACAGGATCAGCAAGCCCAGACCCTCGGCCGACCAACCTGCCGGAATGTCTTCCCGCTCATCGAAGGTGAGCTTGTGAGGAGGGGCCGAAAACATCGCCCCTGATTGGTCGAGTTCCGCTACATACACATCTGCTTGATTTCGCACTTGGAGCACGACTATTCGTGAGCAATCGCGGGTTGCGCTCAGCTCTCTGACGTTGGCCCCTGTCCATTGCGTGAGGCGTCGGGCTTCACCCTTCGCTTCAGCGTTCGTCAGATCCACCTGCAGCGTCCACACGTTGGACGTCGCTTGATGCCACGGTCCGTCACGCCGCGAATACAAGAGCTGCGAGGCACCGCACCACGCGAGCGGAAGCGGGCCGGTCCAGGCCTGAAAGATCCTTTCGTCTGACAGAAGCGCCCGGCGATGGCCGTCGGCTGCAGATATCAACTCGATCCCAATGTTTGGCCTAATCGCGGTGCCCGGCCAAATGGCAACTGCCAGATAAGCTCCATCGGGTGTCCACGAGATCTTCCAGAAGCTCTCTTCGGGACCAGCGGTCGCGAAGAGCCGGGGGTTTTCCCCGTTAGGCCCCATTAGCCAGATCTCGCGAAACGACTGGTCGCGGGTACTGGCGCCCCGAATCACCGCGAGCGCTCCACCATCCGGAGCGATGGCGGCGGTCATCACACTCGAATGCACCTTGCGTGCGGTGCCACCGAACATGCTGATCGACCACAGCGATTGGATGCCTGTCGAATCGGTTCCGAGGATCAGCACCTCATCCTTGTTAGGGTACCACCAGACCTTCCAGGGTGTGATCGGGTTCTCGATGGATATAGGACGCGTCGCCCTGGTGGCGAGCGTCTGCAAATGCAGACCCCGAAGATCGACGAAGGCCAGATATTTGCCGTCGGGGGAGATTGCGGATCCAGATACGGACATCTCCAGCGGATTGGCAGTCAACTGAATGGGCACCACTGGCTGAGGTTCTCCGGACCCACTATCCCCTCTGCCTACCAGCGTCGCAATTGCAGCGGCTGCCACAGCGAACATCGCTGCAGGGACAGCCCAGGCCCACCGCCTTCGCCTCGCGGTCGGTGGCAGCGCGACCGCTCCCGGCCGCACGATGGCATCGATCAACTCGGACGCCGTCGCGAACCGGGGCGCCGGCA
>CAYGCC010000211.1:0-3561 GCA_964348165.1 uncultured Gemmatimonadota bacterium
CGAATCCGTCGACATGCGCTTCCCCCTTCTCCGGTTACCGCACCGCTTGTTGGGCATGCTCCCGCGTTTGCAGCAACACGCGTTCCCGACCACTCGGGCCACCTCACCGAATGAGAAACCGGTTTTGGCCGTTGCGTACTGAGTTTTCTGGAATGAATGACGTGGCGCCGACTGGCCCGGGGGCGTGAAGCAACGAGCGACGTGCCTGCCGCGGCCGTCCTGCCGTTCAGGATCTCGCCGGCCCCAGTTCCCATGACAGCCGTGGTTCTCCTCTCCTCTGATCCCACGATTTGCCCGTCAAAGCCGCCGCCGATTGGCACCGCGCGAACTCCGCAGTCTCCGAAGGGCTGTTCGTCAAACGGCACCCACTTCTCGGGCTTGACCGGTAGCAGCAGATGCCCGGCTTCTTCACAGATGTCGGCCTGTCCCTCCGCGTTGAGTGCAATGACCGGGAGGCCGGTGGCCATACCTTCGACCAGCGGAAGGCCAAATCCTTCGTTGCCAAGCGCCAACAACACATCGGCTCGCCGATACCAGTGCGCGATGCCGCGTGTCGTTTCTTCGCTATCGACGAAGTCGATGCGAACGTCATCCGGCTTGTAGTCGGCGACGCCGAAACGTGACTTGATGATCAGCCGCGCATTAGGGTCATCAGCAAACGCCCGCTTGAACGCGGCGATCCCAATCTCGATGTTCTTGCGCGGCACGAAGACGCCGACCGTCAGGACCGTGAGGCCGCGACGTCGAGGTCGTTTCTCGTACCTGTAAACCGCGGGATCGACTCCTTGGGGAACCACCCGGATGGGGACGGTGACGCCCGAGTTTCGGAACACCCGTTCGACGTGACGGGAGGGCACGGCGACGGCTCGCGCCCGGTTCAGAGCGCCCGCCCAGCCCTGCGGGAGCTTCGACGTCTCCCACATCGTGTAGTAGAAAAGGTCAGTAGACTTCCCGACTCGCGAGATGTCTTCGCGCGGCCAGCAAAAACAAAGCGCCGGCGCCATCGATGACGGACGCGATCTCTCGATCAGCTCTCCCACTTCCGGCAAGAGCCCGGTCCGGTCGACGCGCAAAGCCACAACATCGAAAACTGCCCCCGCTCGCTTCATCCCCCGCACCAGATACTCCGACATGCTGCCGTAGCCGTCGTACACATAGAAGGTGGCAGCCACCGTGAACCGGTCGACAACGCGTTGCGCCCGCGCCGGTAGCGCTGCGCCGTTGCGCCGCAGACGCGCGTAATATTCCTGATCGCCCCCAAGTCGCTCGGTCACCTGGTGCAGAGCGCACGACTCCCAAGCAGGATCGGAGAGGTTGCGCGGGCTGGTGTTGCCCGAGTGCAGAACCGCCACGTAGTAGTCCGCGCCTTCGTCCGCCAACATCCGACCCGCCGGCAGCCGATCCAGCAAAGCCTGATGCTCGTAGCGATTCCTGTCCTCGAACGGCTGCTGCTCCCAGACTCGACGGCGATAGAGCAGAGCGTTCCTCGGCAACACAGGCCTGCCGCCGTTCGTCCAGCGGCGCAGCCAGGCGCGTCCTTGCTCGAAGCTGTAGTAGAGCAGCGCCGCCGGTGCGCAGACGTCCGCCTCGCCCCTCACCAGCGCTGAGACCTGGCGGTTTAGGCGGTCGGGCGCCATCCAATCATCGTCGTCCCAGTGGGCGATCAGCTCACCACGACTCAGTTCACAGGCGACGTTGCGCTTCAAGCCCAGCGACACCTCTCTCTCCAGCTTGACATAGCGGATCCGCGGGTCACGAGGGACAAGGTCCGCTACCTCCTCGTTCCCATCGTCCACGATGATCAGCTCGCGCGGTTCGTAGTCCTGACGCAGGAAATACCAGATTGCCTGGCTGAGGAACCGTCTCCGATTGCGAGTCGGCGTTATACAGCTCACCAGCGGCAATTCGGCTCGTCGCGAACCCCGATGCGAAACCCGTGAACTCACCACACTGCCCTTACGCGTCCAACACGGCGCTTCTAATGGCCTCCACCAGACTCGCCGGCGACACGTCAGCAAGCTCGTTCACTTGGAGCTGCAGCTGGTACAGGCTCGCGGGCCGTCCTTCGTTGCCCAGGCCCAGAACGGTGATGCTGGGAAACTCGCTGAACACGTGGCTGATGGTGCCGGATATCGTGTCCTCATCTGGGGGAAGCACCAGAACGTCGACCGTACGCCGCCCGAGCTCGAGCAAGAGATCGACCCCCCGATAATCGCCTTCACCCACCACCACCATGTCGGGCTGGCTCACAACAGCCGCCTTGATCTCCCGCACGCGAAACCGATCCGCTCCGGCGAAGAATACTCGGATTGGATCCACTTCATCCCGAGCGTCTTGAGGTCATACTCGCAATATCAAGGTGGCGGTTGCGCCCCGGAATAGACTCTTGGCACTAGAGGTGCTCGGGGAGGACTGAATCTCGTGGGCGCGGATGGTCGATGATCGCCGATCCGCCTGGTTCGAAAGAACTAGTCCTAGGGGGAGTAGGCTGAGTGAGGAGCCTGCTCGCGAGCGGCTGCACGCATCAGGGCCGCTGCCTGGGAACGTCGACTCACCTGCAGCTTTTCCAGAATGTTATGCACATGATTCTTTACGGTAGGCACCCTGATTCCCAGCAGTCGCGCGATTTCCTTGTTGGATCGCCCCTGATCGATCAGCTCAACGATTTCCCGCTCGCGGGGCGTAAGGTTGTCGTACTGTTCGCGCTTGCCGCGCCGCTCGGCGAGCGAGGCCAAGCGCCGGGTGAGGACGCCTGACACATAAGGCGAGCAGGCCAGCTCTCCTCGCACCGCGTGCTCGATGGCCGCGATCAACTCGGCCAGCGTTCCATCGCGCAGAACAATGCCAGCCACGCCAGCCTCCGCGCACTCTATGATGTGACTCTCCGTCGCCGCCACCGAAACTCCGATGACAGCAGTGCGCTCGCAGGCCGCCACAATCTGTCGGACCGCCGAGATGCTCCCAGCGCTCGACATGTCGACCACGACCGTGTCGGGCTGCAAACCGCTGATCAGGATTCGTCCGTCGCCGTCGTTACTGGCCTCGCCGACCAGCTCGATGCCCGAATGAGCTGCGAGGGCATAGGCGAGGGCCTCTCGATTGTATCGGATATCCATCAACAGGAACACGCGAATCATCAGTCCGCCAGACTCAGTAGTGAGACGAGCTGCCTGTCAGGCGTGGAGCGCCGTGACGCTGGGGTGACGATTGCAGAATCACTTGAGGGCCCAGGAGTGAAAAGCGCCGCCCGTCGGCCCTGCTTCATCGAGCGCGCGATGTGTCAGTTGTAGCGCAAACTTCGTCGGGTTAGTCGCACCGTGGCGGCCCATGCGTGCGAAACGAGAGCTTGATCGAGTGAGCGGCGCCACAGTCGAGTGACCACCGTAGCGTAGAGGGTTGACGCCTCCACATCTCTCCCCTCAAATGCGGTAACCCTCAATATCGGGCCAACCGTTAGCGAGCACAAGCCCCAAAGGGATGGGTGCTGAAGCGTGAAGGACGTCTTGGGGCAAACCCAGTGGAGACGCTCACGTTCGGAGTTCGAGGTCACAGGCTTAGACG
>CAYGCC010000212.1:0-7305 GCA_964348165.1 uncultured Gemmatimonadota bacterium
GGACCGGTCGCGGGGACCACCTCGTGGCCTTCGCCCAGCCGGATTAGACGGAGGCCTCGTCCTGGTCCGACTGCTCCGGCTCAGCTGCCGGTTGGGCCTTGTCGCAATCCTCGCAGTCAGCACCCAGCTCCTCACAGGGGACGCCGTCGGCCTGGGACTCGGGACACGGGGGTCCGCCGCTCTTTAGGGTCCGCCCTGAGGTTGCTTCGTCGCTTGATGCACCCATCATGACCCCTCGCTCCTTGGAAAAGCAGGGACTCGTGCGGTTGCAAACGATGGTGAAGGCAAGAAGCAGACCGTCGAACCCGGCCGCGGCACGATCTGTTGAGGGGCGCGAGTTGGGTCGGGGGCCGCGACACCGTTGCCGCGGGCCTGGCGAGTCAGATCTCGTGGGCCGCGCCCACAGACCGGCGGCTGCCGACATTCGACGGTCGGGCCGAGGAGCGATGAGTCACGTGGCGTTGCTGTTGGGACGGGACGCACCCGTCGGGGACAGGATTGCCCGTGTCTCGGGGCCGGGCCCGCGCCCGGCCGGGCTCCAAAAGCTGTAAGCTGTTGTACGGATTGGTCTTAGGTTGGCTACTCCGGTTGCGGGGAGGTGGCACGGATTCCGCGACAAGATCGAATTGTGGTGGATTGTGCCTATGAAGCGGGTGGCGGTGCAGCGACCCTACTTAACCAGGTTGATCACCCCCTGGTTTTGACATAGAAGAGGCGCGCGCCGCTCTCTCGCCCGCTTCGAGCGGACGAAAGAGGATCCCCATGGCAGCGAATAGCCGCGTGCGTCAGATCCAGGACGTCCTGGGCAGCGCGCACATCTTCGCCTCTGCTGTCAACGACCTCATGCAAGAACGGTTGCTCGCCACCACCGGCGAGCAACTCACCTTCTCGCAGCTCAAGCTTCTCAAGCTGATCGCTCAGACCGACGCCTACAACGTCAGTCAGGTCGCCGCCTTCATGGGCGTGAGCAACGCGGCGGCCAGTAAGGCGGTCGACCGGCTCGTGCGGCGCGATCTGCTACTTCGCCGCGAGTCGGAAGGAGATCGGCGCGCGGTTAAGCTGTCGCTCAGCGATGACGGGCGGCGGTTGCTCGAGGAGTATGAGGTCGTGACGTCGCGGACTCTCGAGGAGGTGTTCGGCGCATTTTCCACTGAAGGGCTGCAACAGGTGGCCGAGCTGTTGGACCGTCTGTCCATCAGCGTGCTCGATCGGGATGGCTCCGAGTTGGAACTCTGTTTCCGCTGTGGGATCTTCTTCCGCGATAAATGCCTGCTGCGGTCGCAGCCACGGCGCAGCTGTCACTTCGACTTGAAGAGAGACAGGACAGCTTGAGGCGGCTGATGAAAGCGCAGCCGGGATTTAGATCCGAAGACCGTCACGGGAAGGAGATTTCGGCAGTCCAGCAACGCCGCCGGGTAAAGTAAGCATGGATCGACTCGGCCGCGCGCCGACCGTGTGCGACGGCCGTGACGACCAGGTCGGGCCCGACCACCGCGTCGCCGCCGGCGAACACGCCGGGCCGCGAGGTGGCTCCAGTTTTCTCGTCCACGCGGACCAGGCCCCAATCGTCGGTCTCCAGCCCGGGTATCGTCTCACCCAGCCGCGGGTCCGGTTGGTAGCCCAGCGCCAGGATGACCGTGTCGATCGGGAGTGTGAACTCGGAGCCCTCAATAGGGAGCGGGCGCCGCCGCCCTGACGAGTCGGGATCGCCCAGCCGCATCCGCTTACACTCCATGGCGCAGACGTGACGGTCGCCGTCGGCGAGGAAGCGTAGCGGCTGGGTCAGCCACTCGAATTGCACCCCCTCGTCTTTTGCCAGGGCGCGGTCGCGCTCGTTGCCGGGCATCTCGGTTTCCGTCCGCCGATACACGCACACCACCTGGGCGGCGCCGCGCCGTACGGCCGTGCGCAGGCAGTCCATAGCCGTATCACCGCCACCGATCACGGCGACGCGCTGACCGACCTGGACGGGCGGCTTCAAATCGTCGGGTCGTTGATCCGTGTCTACGTTCGCGCGGATGAGAAAGGGTGTGGCGTCGTAGACTCCCTGGAGTTCCGAGCCGGGGATCTTGGGATCAACCGCGATGCCGGCGCCCACCCCGAGAAAGACGGCTTCGAACCCGTGCTCAAACAACTCGTCCACGCTGAGACCGCTGCCGATCCTCGTCTCGTAAACGAATTCTACCCCAAGCCGTTCGGTGTATTCGAGCAGGTCGTCAACGACCCGGTGGTCCATCTTGAACCGTGGGATGCCGTACCGCAGGATTCCACCGCCGCTCGGCCAGGCATCGAACACGGTCACGCCATGTCCGCGTTGGGCGAGTATCTGGGCCGCCGTTAGACCGGCTGGCCCGGCGCCCACCACGACGACGCGATGGCCGCTCGGCGCGGCGGTGACGGTGTCCCGGCCTCGCCGCACCGCCTGATGGTCTGCCACAAACGCTTCCAGCCTTCCGATGGCGACGGGCGGTAACCCCTTCTTCACATAGACGCAGGCGCCCTCGCACTGAATGATTTGAGGGCAGACGCGACCGCAGACTTCCGACATGGTGCTGGTTCGCCGAAAGACCACGGCCGCGTCCTCGAAAAGACCGTTCTCGATTTGCCAGAGCGCGAGTGGAATGTCGTTGTGTAACGGGCACGCCTTGCTGCAAGGCGCGGCCGGACACTGAATGCAGCGCATCGCCTCCGTGATCGCCGCCTCCGCATCGTATCCGAGGTAGACTTCGTCGAAATTGTAAATGCGATCCTGCGCGTCTTGTTGCGGGACGCGTTGATGGGGCAGGGCCATGCGGGCTTTCCGATCGATCTGCTTCGCATCTGGCCGCGTCAACATGACGTCCTCCTTCAGCGCGCGCTTCGGGTCAAACGACGAACGAGCACCCGAACGGCTCTGCAGCGAAACGTCGGCATCCCGTCTTGTTAGCGAGAGTCGGTTTGCACGGAAAGGCGGTTACGCGGCGCCTGGGCGTCATGCGACCTCGCCCCGTGAGTCAGGCTCCGTGGTGGGACCGTTGCACGAAGAGTTTGCCCAGCAAAGTCGTCAGTCTATTATCCAAAATAGAGCGCAAGATTCAGACCAGGGTTCGCGGCGGCCCAGCCGGGTTTTTCGCCGTCGTCCGCGCCCGGGTCCGGGGCGTTACGTCACGCTTTGGGTAGAGACTCACCGTGGCCGGCGCGAGCGCCGCGGATCGGCCCGTCGCCGGCCTTGTCCAGCCTCGCCGCTCGGCGTGGTGATGAGCGTGCGTTGGCATGGAACTCGCACACTTTCGGACGTGGTGCCAACGTCCATAACGCGAGAGGGGGATTAGATGCGCGAGACAGTTGTGATGACACTCGTTGCGTTAGGGCTTCCGTTCCTCGCGGCCTGCGGCGGTGGTGAGACCGAGGCGGAGCGCCAGGCGCGGCAGCTTCAAGCGCAGGCCGACTCGGTGATGATGGCCGAGTCGCAGTACGACGCCTCGGTCTTCGACACCCTGACGTGGGAAACTCCGGCTGCCCGTCTGGAGCGCGGCGGAGTGGTCTGGCGGGCCAGCTGCCAGAAGTGTCACGGCAGAAACGGCGATGGATCGGGAGAGATGGCCCAGCAATCGCAGCTGGTTATGCCCACCTTTCTCGCCGAGAACTGGGCCTACGCTGGGGACGTGGTCGCGATTCGCCACCGGGTCTACGTGGGACACGAGGGTGCCATGCCGAACTGGGGGCTTCACGGCTTGAAGTACCGCGACATCGACGCGGTCGCTGGCTATATCATCGCGACGCTGGCTCCCGCCCGCGAGCCTGCCAAAGATTGAGGCGCGGGCCGGGCGAGTCGAGCCGGATCTTCCAGTCTAGACGTCGCGGCCCCGGCGCCGGGTGAACCCCGGCGCCGGGGTTTGCTTTTCACCCACCGGCCGGTTGCATCTGGACGGTCAGGCCGCCATTCAGGGCGCGGTGGACCGGACAGCGGTGAGCGATCTCCATGAGTCGCGCATGCTGCTCGGCGTCGAGTGACCCGACGAGCTCGAGCTCCTGGCTGATCTCATGCTCCCGCGCGCGCCCTTCCGCACCCACCGACTGCTCCGATGGCGGCAGCTTGCGATGCCGAAGGCGGACGCCGATCTCCTGCAGCGGCCACTCTTTTCGATCGGCGTACATCCGCAGTGTGATCGTGGTACATGCGCCGAGCGCGGCCATCAACAGCTCGAACGGCGACGGCCCCATGTCGGTGCCACCCGCCGCCAGCGGCTCGTCCGCCACGACCGAATGCGTCCGCGCCAGGATTTCGGTGTGGTAACGGGCACGCGCCGTTCGCACGACCACCTGGCCCTCGGGAGCCTGTCGACCGGCGGGCGTTGCTACGGCTCCGAGATAGCGCGCCGCCCAAGCGGCGATCACGTCGCCCACGTAGTGGGAGTCTTCCTCTCGGGAAAGCAGATGGTCGGCCCCATCCAACTCGATGTACGACTTTGGATGATTCGCCGTCTCGTAGATACGGGCCGCGTTCTCGATCCCCACGATCGCGTCGTTGGGCGAATGGAAGATGAGCAATGCGCGTCCCAGCGTGCGGATTACCTCCGCCATGTTTCGGGCATTGAGGTCGTCAAGAAACTTCTTCGTGATGGTGAAAGGCCGCCCGGCCAGTAGCACTTCCGCGGCCCCTCGCGTCTCGATGTCCGCGAGCGAGCTCTTCAAGTGCTTCCGAACATGTTGTGGCTCCGCCGGTGCCGCGATCGTCGCCACCGCCTTGCAGTCCGGTATCTCGTGCGCCGCTTGTAGAACCGCCGCGCCGCCCAGAGAATGGCCGACCAGGATCGATGGGGCCTCCCACTCGCGTCCCAGGAACTGAGCGGCGGCCACCAGATCGTCGACGTTAGACGAAAACGTCGTCTCGGCAAAATCGCCCTCGCTCTCTCCCAGGCCGGTGAAGTCGAAGCGCAACACGCCGATGCGGGCTCGGCTCAGAGCACGGCTGATGTTGACGACGGCTTTGTACTGCTTGGTGCAAGTGAAACAGTGCGCGAACAGGGCGAAGGCGACGGGCTGCTCACCGACCGGGAGTTCCAGTCGTGCCGAGAGCCGCGCGCCGCTGGCACCTTCGAATGTCAGTCGCTGTGTTTGCATCCTCGCGTCCCATTCTCACTATTAGGTGCTGGCTGAAACGTGATCCACCTTGGGTGACGTAGTCTACCAGAGGACCTCGTCCATAACTAGGGGTCCGCAACCAACTCACGACCCGGCCCGGAGGGATAGAACCTATGAAAGTGACCGTCGCTCTAATGTCGACTTTACTGCTGGGGGCCGTCGCACCTGTGGCGGCTCAAACCTTCGCGGACTCGACGGCGATCCGGCAAGCAGCCCTCGACTACATTCAGGGGTGGTATGAAGGAAACGCCGAGCGGATGGAGCGGGCCGTTCATCCGCAGCTCGCCAAACGCATCGTCAGGAGTGATCCGGCGGGCGAAGCGAGCCAACTGAATCACATGGGAGCTGCGGAGCTGGTCGAGGGAACCCGGGCCGGCTACGGCACGCGCACGCCGCCGGAAAAGCGTCAGAGCGATGTCACCCTGCTCGATATCTTCGAGAACGTCGCGAGCGTCAAGGTTGTGGCGAGCGACTGGGTCGACTACCTGCATATGGCCAGGGTCGACGATCGCTGGGTGATCATCAACGTGCTTTGGGAGTTGAAGCCGGAGGCGCGGGCCCGTAGATAGGTTCATGGCCGCTGGAAGGCCGGCGGCGCCCTCATTATCATAGTTATTATACAGCGGACTCATGCCGTCGGGTTGGAGAGGCGGTCGGCACTGACAACATCTGGATGTCCCACGCTTTCCGCTGCCCCAGCGGGCCTGAGTTCCACACGACGCGAGAAAAGAGGTTTCCACCGATGGCTAGGACACCTTCGACAATGCTCGAGCTCGGTACGCTCGCTCCCGACTTCCAGCTGAAGAACGCCGTCGACGGCCAAGTCGTAGCGCTCAGAGATTTTCAAGACGAGGCCGCTCTGCTGGTGATGTTCATTTGCAATCATTGCCCCTACGTTCAGCACGTCCTCAGCGAGCTGGGCCGTGTGGCCGCCGACTACACGCCGCGCGGGCTGGCGGTGGTCGCGATCAATTCCAACAGCGTGCGGACGCACCCGCAGGATGGACCCGAGCACATGAAAAAGCTTGCCGGCGCCGAGGGGTGGACTTTCCCCTTCTTGTTCGATGAGACTCAAGACGTTGCGAAGAGGTATCAGGCTGCTTGCACCCCCGACTTTTTCCTCTTCGATGCCGACCGGAAACTGGTCTACCGGGGACAGCTCGATGACAGTCGGCCGGGCAACGGGGTTCCGGTCACGGGGCGTGATCTGCGTGCGGCGCTCGATGCGGTGCTAGCGGACGAGCCGGCTTTGGCAGAGCAAAAACCGAGCATGGGCTGCAACATCAAGTGGACGCCTGGGAATGAGCCGGATTACGTCGGCGCTAAGTGACCGAGGTCTCGGCCGGACGGCACGGGCCAATGCCAGGCGCCCGGGGCGCGGGACCCGACGCCTCTAGTGTCCGCCATGGGCAGGTCCGAGCATCGTGACGAGTTTCCCGTGGCCGGAACCTCGGTTCCGACATCGGCTCTGATCCTACGGCCGCCGGACTGCAGTCTCGGCTTCGTGCTCGCCCACGGGGCGGGCGCCGGGATGCGTCACGCCTTCCTCGAGACGCTGGCGCACGCGCTGGCCGCCGCCAAACTCGGTACATTCCGCTATCAATTCCCCTATATGGAGCAGGGGCGCCGCGCCCCCGACCCACCCCACCTGCTGCAGGCAACAGTACGATCGGCCGTCGAGACGGCGCAAACACATTTCGCCGGCCTGCCGCTGGTCGCCGGGGGTAAGTCGTTGGGCGGTCGGATGACTTCCAGCGCGGCTGCCGAGGCCCCGCTCGCGGGCGTACAGGGGCTCATCTTCCTGGGGTTTCCGCTCCACGCCCCCGGAAAGCCAGGGGACGGGCGGGCGGCGCACCTGGAAAAGGTTGGCGTTCCCATGTTGTTTCTGCAGGGCACGCGTGATTCTTTAGCCCGCCTCGACTTGATCGAAGGCGTTTGCCAGCGGTTGGGCGGCCGGGCCACCCTCCACATCGTCGAGGGGGGCGACCACTCGTTCAAGATGCTGAAGCGGTCGGGACGGACGGAGAAGGAGGTCCTGAACGAGTTGGTGGGCGCGATCGAGCGCTGGGCTTCAATGGCTCTCGGCCCCCCTAACGGCTGAGGCGTCGGGCGAGTCGGAGTAGAGCACCCTATAAGTAAGCCGCAAGAGTTCGTCTCGGTTCCGCACGTTGAAGAAGTAGG
>CAYGCC010000213.1:0-2572 GCA_964348165.1 uncultured Gemmatimonadota bacterium
ATGGCCAGCTTGATCCCTATCTCCTTCGTTCGCTCCTTTACCACGACGTACATGATGTTCGCCACCCCGATCCCCGCCACCAGCAGGGTGAAGGCGCCCACGAGCCCGAGGAAGACCTCGATCCCCAGACCGATGTTGTTCGTCAGCTCCTCTTCCTCGATGAAGTCCCACATCGGCAAGGCCCGCTCGTCCTCCGGGTCGAACTTGTACTTTCGGCCCAGCACCTTGAACAGCTCCGACTTGACGAACTGGGCGCGTGAGGGATCGCGCGGCCGCAGCAACAGGTGGTTGACGTAGCGGTGACCGTAGATCGTCTTGAAGGTCGATGCGGGGATGATGGCGCGGTCGGCGTCGGGACCGTTGTTCATGCTGTCCTGAAACTTCTTCTGCATCACGCCGACGACGGTGAAGGGCAGGTTATCGATCTTGACGGTTTGGCCGACGGGGTCTTCGCCGCCGAACAGCTCCTCGGCGATATCGTTGCCTAGGAATAGGACGCGACGCTTCTCATCCAAGTCGCGCTGGTTGATGAAGCGGCTGCCCGCCTGCGGGAACATGCGGCGCATCCCCTCGAAGGCCGGATAGACGCCCTCCATATAGGTGGTCGTCCTGTTTTCACCCACTTCAAGGGTCGCGCCCCAGCGCCCGTAGGACGGGCTCACCCGATCGATCTCCTCGACGGAGCGGTCGATGAGCTCGAGATCTTCCTCGGCCAGGCGGATCCGCCGCCCTTTAGGCAGACCCTCGTAGGGCAGGCTCGTGGTCCCGCCGTAGACCATGAAGATGCGCTCGCCGGCGTTCATCAGCCCGCTGACGATGGCCCGGCGCAGTCCTTCACCGAAGGACAGGAGCAGGACCACCGAGATCGTGCCCCAGGTGATGGCGAACGTGGTGAGCAGCACGCGCGTCTTCTGCGCCCGCAGGTCACCCAGGAACTCGCCCAGCAGTATCCGCCACATCGTTCGTCACGTTCGCTTCAGTAGCGCAGGCATTCAACCGGATCCAGGTTCGCCGCCTTGCGGGCCGGGAAGTAGCCGGCGAGCAGGGCGACGCCGGCCAGCAGCGTGATCGTCGCCGCCAGCACCAGCGGGGAGAGGGTGGGCCGCCCGACGAACTCTTGCAGCGGCAGCAGAGCGCCGAGCTTGATCAATCCCAGCGATACGAGGAAGCCCAACAGCGCGCCCACCGCGACCACGACGAACGTTTCGCCGAGGAACTGCAGCATGATGTCGCGCTTCCGGGCGCCGATGGAGCGTCGCACCCCGATCTCCCGCGTTCGCTCCTTCACCACGATATACATGATGTTGGCGACGCCGATGCCGCCGACCGTCAGCGTGAAAGCGCCGACGATCCCGAGGAAGGTGTTCATGCCGATGAAGATCGCCTTGATCACTTTCTCGAACTCGCTGGTATCCCACTCCCAGATCGCGTCCTCGTCGGTCGGGTCGAAGCGATACTTGCGGCCGAGCACTTCATTGACGCGCCGCTCCACCGCTTCGGTCAGCTCCGGCGAGCGGGTCCGATAGATAATGTTGGCAAGGTAGCGCTGGCCGAAGATGGCCTTGTGCGTGCTGGACGGGATGAAGACGCGGTCGCGGTCCCGCGAGTTGTACGAGGAGTTCTGCTGCTTCTCTTTCAGCACACCGATGACCGTGAACGGCACTTCGCCTACGAATACGGTCTTTCCGACGGCCTCTTCGTCCTCGAACAGCAGCTGACGCAACTCGTTCCCGAGGAAGGCGACGCGGCGCCGCTCGTCGATGTCGGCTTGATTGATGAAGCGGCCGCCCCAGTCGGCGATGACGTTGCGCATCTCGCCGTAGACCGGGTACACGCCGGTGACGTTCGGGTTGGCGCTGTTGCGGCCCCGGCGTGCCGGCGCCCGCCAGGTGCTGTACTCGGGACTGATCTCGACGATGTCGTTGATCTCGCGCTGCAGCAGCGCCACATCCTCTTCCTGGAGGCGGATGGAGCGGCCGGAAGGGAAGCCCGCGTAGGCCTTGGTGGTCTGGTTGCCGAAAAGGATGACGATCTGCTCGCCCAGGCCGTGCATGCGCTTGCGGGTCTGCTTCTCCAGACCGACGCCGAAGGCGAGCAGCACGACGACGGCGACGGTCCCCCAGGTGATCCCGAGGATCGTCAGCGCCGTGCGCAACCGCTGGGTGCGCAGATCGTGAAAGAAGTCCCGTATCGTCCCAAGAACTCGCAATGCAAATCGCCTGCAGTCGACCGCCTACCGTCTACTGTCTTCCGCCTCTACCGACTACCGTCCACCGCCTTTCGTCCACCGGTTCTACCGAATCTCCCTGGGTGGCGGCTCGACGACCTTTTCGCCTTCCTCGAGGCCCGCCATGATCTGTACGTTGATCGCGTCACTGAGCCCCGTCTCGATCGTGCGCTCTTCCTGGCTCCCGTCGCCGAGGAGGACCGTGACTCTGGCCGTGTCGCCCGAGAAGCTGACGAGCCGCTCGGGTATCATCAGCACGTCCTCGCGCCGGTCGATGATCACATCGGCGTTGGCGGAGTAGCCGGCGCGAGGACGTGCTGATGAAACCCGAGCGGCTCGTGAGCT
>CAYGCC010000214.1:0-2244 GCA_964348165.1 uncultured Gemmatimonadota bacterium
TGGGGACGCCGCAGTACATGAGCCCCGAGCAGGCGATGGGCGACCGCGAGCTGGACGGGCGCAGCGACATCTACTCGTTGGCCTGCGTCACGTATGAGATGCTGGTGGGCGAGGCGCCGCATACGGGCCCGACGGCGCAGGCGATCGTGGCGAAGATCGTGACCGAGGAGCCGAGGCCGGTCACGCGTTCACGCAAGACGGTGCCGGCGCACGTCGACCTGGCCATCCGCAAGGCGCTCGCCAAGCTGCCCGCAGACCGGTTTGGAACGGCGGCTGAGTTGATCGATGCGATCGTGCGGCCGAGCGCGGTCAAGCTGACCGCGACCGCGAGGCGAAGTTGGTGGGCCTGGGCTGTCCCTGCAGCGATGTTCGCTGTGGCAGCCGCTGCAATTGCGACGCTGGTAGGCAGAGGGGATAGTGGGTCCGGAGAACCTCAGCCAGTGGTGCCTATTCAATTGACGGCCAATCCGCTGGAGATGTCCCTAACTGGATCGGCTATCTCCCCTGATGGAAAATATCTGGCCTTCGTTGATCCGCGCGGCCTGCATTTGCAGACGCTTGCCACCAAGGCGACGCGCTCAATATCCATCGAGAACCCGATCACACCCTGGAAGGTCTGGTGGTACCCCAACAAGGATGAGGTGCTGGTCCTCGGAACGGATTCGACGGGCATCCAGTCGCTGTGGTCGATCAGCATGTTCGGTGGCAGCGCACGTAAGGTGCATTCGAGTGTGATGACGGCCGCCATCTCTCCGGATGGTGGAGCGCTCGCCGTGATTCGGGGCGCGAGTACGCGCGACCAGACGTTTCGCGAGATCTGGCTAATGGGACCCAACGGGGAGAACCCCCGGCTCTTCGCGACAGCCGGCCCCGAAGAGAGTTTCTGGAAGATCTCGTGGACACCCGATGCGGGTTCTCTGGCCGTTGCAACTTGGTCGAGCGCAGCGCTCAGAACGGAGATCAGGATCGATTTGATTTCCGTAGCCGACGGGCATCGCCGGGCGCTTCTGTCAGATGAGAGGATGTTCCAGACTTGGACCGGCCCGCTTCCGCTGGCGTGGTGCGGTGCTTCGCAGCTCCTGTTTTCGCGCCGTGACGGACCGTGGCATCAAGCGACGTCCAACGTGTGGACCGTGGAGGTGGATCTGACGAACGCTGAAGCGAAGGGTAAAGCCCGCCGCCTCACGCAATGGGCGGGCGCTAATGTCCGCGAGTTGAGTGTAACACGCGACTGCTCACGAGTGGTGGTGCTACAAGTGCGCAACCAGGCAGACGTGTATGTAGGGGAACTCAACCCATCAAGCGCGGGGTTTGTGGCCGCTCCTCGGAAGCTCACCTTCGACGAGCGGGAAGATTTCCCGGCAGATTGGTCGGCGGACGGTCTGGACTTGCTGATCCTGTCCTCGAGAACCGGAACCTACGGTGTCTATCACAGGCGCCTGGGATCCGAGGCCCTGGACTTTCTGCATAGGATTGAAGGTGACTGGGTAAGGGTCACATATGCGCCCGGCGAGACTGCGGTGCTCTACCAACAGGAGGGGGACATCTGGACTGTCCCACGCCGAGGCGGCGGAGCGCATCTCCTTGCTGAGGGCGACTTCGAAGACGTGCAATGTGTTGCGGCCGTCGGTGGTCCGTGCGTGGCTGGCGCAGTAGAGGGAAGCGACTACGTGTTCTACGCGCTCGATCCCCTTCGTGGTGACACTCACGAGGTGGCACGCACGGAACATCGTGCGCCGTTCACCCAATTCGATCTGTCACCGGACGGAACGAGGGTTGCCGTCGTGCACAACGATGATGACAGGATCGTCATCGTGGATCTTACAACAGGCGACGAGTCGTTCGTTGTTGTCCGCGGTTGGAGCATGTTCGAGTTCGTTTCGTGGACGGCGCAGGGTGATGGGTTCTTCGTAAACGCTGGGTTTGCCATGGCGAGCAGCTATCCGCTGCTGCTGAGTGTGGACCTCGACGGCCGATCGCATGTGCTCAGGCGCAATCCAAGTGAATGGCACGTGTATCCTATGGCCTCTCCGGACGGACGCCATCTGGCGTTCGCGAGCATGTCGTTTCACGGCAATGCATGGTTGATCGAAGGATTCTAGTCTCGTCATGAATGAGCATCTCGACCGCCT
The DNA here is from genome assembly GCA_964348165.1 of uncultured Gemmatimonadota bacterium. GTDB lineage: Bacteria > Gemmatimonadota > Gemmatimonadetes > Palauibacterales > KS3-K002 > CAYGAJ01. The sequence goes on from CAYGCC010000214.1 coordinate 2,133, forward strand.
CAAGGACCCCGTCGCGAATTGCTACACGATGCGATCGCGCACTCGCCGCGAGCGGACTTTCTACCGCCCGTCTCGATCAGCCAGCAGATGACGGATCCGTTCGAACGCCTGT
>CAYGCC010000215.1:0-5726 GCA_964348165.1 uncultured Gemmatimonadota bacterium
GCTCGCAGCACGGCCGCCGGATCGATGACCCACCCCTCGTCGGTTCGCAGCAGGTCGAAAGGATACAGGTCGTCGACCTCGGGATCGGCCAGCGCCTCGAGTTCGACGGCGGGCTGCCCTTCGTACTCGGCTTCGCTGCGAACGCCGAGCAAAGCGGCGGCCGCGTCGAAAAGACGTCCGCAAGACGAGGTCGGCGGGGTGTTGAACTGCGTTTCAAACTGGCGCCGCAGGATGGTGCGCTCTCCGATCGGTAGGGCGCCGATGAAAGGGGCAAACTCCGCCTCGCTCGCTCGGCACAGCGACCAGATGTACCCGGCCGCCATTCGATACGGCTTGCGTATCGCCGCTTCGCCGCCGAGCATCGGCGCGTAACGAAGGTGCGCGACCCGCTGGAAGGCTTTCCAGCCGGCGATCAGAATCTCTCCGCCCCAAATCGCGCCGTCCCGACCGTAACCGGTGCCGTCGTAGGCGACGCCGATGACCTGCTCGCTGATGCCCTGCTCGACCATCGCGCTCACGATGTGCGCGTGATGGTGCTGCACGGCCACGCGAACCGCTCCGGGCGCCGGGTATTCGTGCGCGACCCGCGTCGACAGATAGTCGGGGTGCATATCGTGGGCGATGATCTCGGGGTCCACCTTGAAGAGTCTTTGATAAGTTGCCAGTGCGGCTTGGAAGTGCTCGAGCGTCTCCAAGTTCTCGAGTTCGCCGATATGTTGACTCAGAAACGCCCGATCCTCTTTGAGCAGGCAGAAGGTGTTCTTCTGGTGCGCCCCGCAGGCCAGGACATCGTGTCGCGCCGTGAACGGAAGCTCGAGCGGATCGGGCGCGAATCCGCGTGCGCGACGGATCGGCACCACCGCATCACCCAACCCTCTGACCACCGAGTCGTCATAGCGCGCATAGATGTCCCGATCGTGGAGCAGGAATTCGTCCGCGATATCGGCCAGGCGCGTGACCGCCTCCCGGTTGCCGATGGCGATCGGTTCCTCGCTCAGGTTGCCGCTCGTCATGACCAGCGGGCCGTCGAAGCGCCGAAGCAGCAGATGGTGAAGCGGGGTGTAAGGGAGCATCAGGCCCAAGGTGTCCAGCCCGGGGGCCACGTCGGACGCCACGTTCGCCGCGGGCCGCCGCCGCATCAGTACGATGGGACGTTCGCGGCTCGATAACGCGTCGATATCCAGCTCCGTCGGCTCGCACAACCGCCGCACCCATTCCAGGTGCGGAACCATGAGAGCGAACGGCTTTCCGTAACGGCGCTTTCTGGCTCTGAGCTGAGCCACCGCCTCGCGGTTCACGGCATCGCAGGCCAGTTGGAAGCCGCCCAGCCCCTTGATCGCCACGATCTTTCCATCCCCAAGCAGCGTCGCAACGACCTCGATGGGATCCTCGTCCTCCGAGTCGCCGGTGGCGCCGTGTCGCCATACCCGGGGCCCGCACGCCGGGCAGGCGACAGGCTGCGCGTGGAAGCGCCGGTCGCGGGGATCCGTGTACTCGCGCCGGCAGTCGTCGCACATGACGAAGCAGCGCATCGTGGTGCGAGGCCGATCGTAGGGGAGCGATTCGATAATGGTGAAGCGCGGGCCGCAATGAGTGCAGTTGGTGAACGGATAGAGATAGCGGCGCTCGGCCGGATTAAGAATCTCCTCCAGGCAGGCGTCGCAGGTGGCCGTGTCCGGCGGGATCGAACCCCAGCCCTCACCCAGCTGGCTCGCGATGATCTCGAAAGAGCTGAATCCGCTGGGGGCGCGTCGCTCGACCTCCACCGCCTCGATCCGCGCCAGCGGCGGCGCCCGCTCGCGCAGATCGCGCAGAAAGCTCTCGAGCGCATCTTCGGCCCCGTCCAGTTCGATCTCGACCTGGCGGTTCGTGTTGCGAACCCAGCCCGTCAGTTGGTAGCGCTCGGCGAGCTGAAAGACGAACGGGCGAAAGCCAACGCCCTGTACGATGCCGCGTACTTTGACGCTAAGACCCTGCACCTTTCGCGCTCCGCTGGCACGACTCGACCTTAGCGGTCAACCATTCCTCCCACGCCTCCAGTCCCGCGCCGCTGATGGACGAGGTGGAGAAGACGGCCAGGTTGGGATTGATCGAGAGGGCATTTTCGATCGCCTGCTCCGGGCTGAACTGCAGGTGGGGCACCAGATCGATCTTGGTGAGCACCAGCGCCTTCGACCGGCGGAACGCCGCCGGATACTTCAGCGGTTTGTCCTCGCCCTCGGTGACGCTCATCAGCACGATCTTCGCCGATTCGCCCAAATCGAACGACGAGGGGCAGACCAGGTTGCCGACGTTCTCGATGAACAGCAGGTCCAACGGCCACGCTTTGAAGGCGGCGAGCGTGTTCGCGACCTGACGCGCGTCCAGGTGACACCCACCTCCGGTCTCGATCGCCTCGACGGGGATGCCATGCCGCTCCAGCCGCTCGGCGTCGCGCCGGGTCTGCACGTCCCCCGCCACCACCGCGACGCGAAGCCTGGGCCGCAACCGGTCGACGGTTCGCTCGAGCAGCGTGGTCTTCCCCGATCCGGGCGACGAGATCAGGTTGACGGTGAAGACGCCCTGGCCCGCCAGTTGCTCGCGATTCGCGGCCGCCAGCTGGTCGTTGGCGCTCAGAACCTTTTCTCTGACCTCCACACGTTCGGCGCTCATCGATCTCACTCCACCTCTAAGTAGCTCACCTTCAGCTCCTGGCCACCCGACACGCCGCGCGCAAACCTGCCGCACTCGGGACACTCGAACGGCGCGCGCGACACCGAGAACTCCAGCTCGCAGCCCAGGCAGCGTGCGACTCCGGGTTCTCGAATCACCTCGCAACGGATCCCATCGAAGCGCTCGGCCAGCACCACCTCCAGGCAGAAGCGCAACGTCTCCACCTCGACCCCGGAAAAGGCGCCCACTTCGACCCCTACGGCCGTCACCCGGTTCTCGGGCAGCCGGGCCAGCTCGCGCTCGCAAATCGAGCAGATTTCCATGGCGAGCGACATCTCGTGCATCGTTAACCCCGCCTGAACCCGCTCGCAAAGTACGGGCCGGCCCCTGCGGCCGACCGTGATCCCCGCCGACTCAAGCTGCGCGACCCGGGCACGGCGACAGCGGCGGCCGTACCGGGACATTCTGCTACAAGCCGATCACCCGCGCAGGAACCACTGAAACCCGATCATCGCCATCAGCGACAGGGTGACCGTTGTAGCTACGATGCCGCTGGACGAGTCTTCCAGCGCTTCCGGTATGAGCTCGGAGAAGACCATCCAGATCATCGCGCCAGCGGCGAAGCCGAGTCCGATGGGAAGAATCGGTTGGAAAGCCTCGACGAAGAGGAAGGCGGGGACGGCGAGCAGGGGTTGGGGCAGGCTGGAAAAAATGCTCCAGCCGGCGGCACGCCTCACCGGCTCGCCGCGAGGGACGAGGATCAGGCTGATCGCCAGGCCTTCGGGGATGTTGTGGACGGCGATGGCCGTCGTGATGAAAACGCCGAGGGCCTCGCCGCCGCCGAAGGAGACGCCCACGCCAACGCCTTCCGTCAGCGAGTGCAGCGTCATGACGCCGATGATCAGCAGTCCCCGGGTGGCGTCGGCGCCACGCAGAGTGCCAAGGGCAAGCTCGCGGTAGCCGTGCAGCCACCGAGTGCTCGCAGCGATGAAGAGGACACCGAGCATCGCCCCCGAGACCACCCGGACGAGCCCGGCTTCGAGCCCCTCGTAAATCAATCCGAAGCTAGCAGCGATCATCAACCCCGCGGCGATCGAATTGGAGATCGCCAACCAGGTCCGGGTCATCCGGCGGAAGAAAAGGAAGGGCAGCGCACCCAACCCGGTGGCCGCAGCGGTCAGCAGGGCAAAGATGAAAACGGTGGCCGCCGTGATGGTCATGACTCAGGCTCCTAGCCTCCGCCGCGGCGGCTTGCAAACGAGACTCGCTTGTTTGGGAATAAGCAGAGGCGCGCCGACCCGTTGGAGTCGGCGCGCCCTCAGAAGACTAACGTTAGGCCGCCGCTTGGTGGCACCAAAGGCAAACCTTGCTCTCCCGGCCCTCATGATCGGCCGGCGCGTCGGGCACCGGCTCCATCGCCCCCGCCTTGTGGCACATCATGCAGTCAGCACGCCCTTCGAGCGGATGATTGATCACCTTGGGCGCTTTGGCCTGAACCGTCGCATCCTTGGCGTGGCACATCATGCAGGTGCTGTTGGCCCGGTCCGCGTGGTCCGCCGGAGCGTCCGGCACCGGCTCCATTGCGCCGGCCTTGTGGCACATCATGCACTCACCCCGCCCTTCAAGTTCGTGCTGGACCGGCGGCGGCGTCTTCCAGGCCTGCTGCTGCGAGGCAAAGGCGACCAGCGCCCCGGCCAGCAAGAAGACCCCCGCGAGCATCGAACGATTCTGGTTCATATCTCTACTTTCTCCAAGTCAGACTTACGCCCCTCGTCCCCTATTAATAGACCACGCTCGGGCGTAACGGGTCACATCCTGACCGGTGCCACGGCTTCACCTTAGATGGCGTCGAGCCTCCAGGCAAGAGGATGTCGATCAGACCCGCACGACCTCGCTGTTGCCCGCTCGACCGGTTCTCTGGAGGCTGAGCGCGATCTGAGCGGGTGCACCCACTCGCACGCCCGCCCCGCTCGCGAACAGCTACGTGATCGCACTCCGACGGGCTCCGGCGCCACCGTCAACGCCACGGAACCGACCACCTGCCTCTGGTGCATTAAGTATTCCATTAGAAACGCTAGCTCTTCTGGGGAAATTCCCCTCTGGGGGCCGCTTTGACCTGGGACGAATCGCCCCGCTTGGGGTAGGTTGGCTGGGGCAGGGTGCGAGCTCGAATCGGCGCGGCCAGCAGAGGTGGGCGAGGCCGGCCGACGTCAGCCAGCAACTGATGTTCAACCGCTGGCGACCACTGCGGCGCCGCGCTAGTTTGGCCCCGGCGCTCGAAAAGCCGCCCGGCGAGTCGGCGCACTCACACGACGACACGGTCGTCTGGAGCCTCTCGATGAGCTCTGAGCACACCCCACTCGGCATAGAGCGACGCCTTCTCCGGCTCGGGTTTACGGAGCTGCTACTAGGTGGCGTGATCGTGTTGATGATCACGCTGGCCGGGATTGCCATGGCGTTTTACGTGCTGCCAGGCGAGCACCTGGAGATCCCGGAGCTGCAACCGGTCATCCGGGTGGTGGAGGAATCGAACTTTCCGGTCGGGTCCAGTCGGGTTCGCAACTGGGCGGACGAGATCATCCTGGTCGTGCGCCCCGACTCGCTCCGCTACTTCGCGCTCCAGGGCGTGTCGCCCGTGGACGGGTGCATCGTGCGCTGGGATAGCGAAGCGTCTCGAGTTTACTCACCCTGCCGATACGCAGTCTACGACCTGCGAGGCGACGTCGTCGCGGGCCTCTCCAACCAGGCACTCAAACGCTACGAGGTGTCGGTGAGAGACGGTGTGGTCTACGTGTCCCGAGGTTTACAGTGAACGAGACGAAAAAGCGGCAGCGGTTCAGGTGGTGGTCGCAGTTCTGGGCCGATCTCAAGGCGAGCACGGATCCCGGCCTTCTCGGCGTCGCCCGTTTCCTCGGCCTGCTCTATGGACCGATCGAGCGCCACCTACCGATCGAGCAGGCGTTGCGAAAGGCGCTGAGCTACCGCTTACCGGGTTTCGTTGGCTGGCGCCACGCCCTGGGCGGCATCACCTACCTCCTGTTCATCGTGCTGGTCGTCACGGGTGTTTTGCTGTC
>CAYGCC010000216.1:0-2855 GCA_964348165.1 uncultured Gemmatimonadota bacterium
ATCTCCTTCAGCAACGGCCCTTCCGTCGGCGGGCGCGTCGACTACCAGCTGACGCGTACGCTGGGTATCGGCGCGATCGGAAGCTTCGCACGCGCGGACGAGAAGCTGGAGCGGGGCACCACCCAGGGGTTCAGCAGTTCGGAAGGCTTTTGGATCATCGCTTTCAGCGGGGAACTGCTGCTGAAGGTGAAACAAAACGTGCCGGGCTACTTTGCCATCGGTGGAGGGGCACGTCGCGTAGTATCCGACTCGGATGATCCCAACACCCAGTTCACGCGGTTAGACAGCTTCACGGAGCCGTTTGGGCTGGTGGGAGCGGGGGTCCAATTCGCCTCGACCCGGCGTCGCGCGTTCAGGGTGGACCTTCGCCTTTTTCTGATTTCGCCCGCTGAACAGCCCCGCATCGATACCAAGTCGCTGGAGCTGGACTTCGCGGCGGGCCTGGGCTTCTTCTACCGGCCCTAGCCGGACGAGCTTTCCCGCAGCACGATCGCGTCGAGCTCGGCGCCGGCGGCCAGTTCGCTGTCCGGCGGCACCCGCAGCAGCGCGTCGGCCTTCGACATGGAGGTGAGGATTCCCGAGCCCTGGGGTCCGGTGAGCCAGGCCTGCCAACCGCCGTTCGCCGCCGGTTCGAGTCGCGCCCGGTAGAAGTGGGTGAGACGGCCGCCGGTGCTGACGGGTTCGGCCAGGCTCACCCGCTGCCAGGGACGGTCGTAGTGCTCCAGCCCCATCATTTTTCTCAGGGCCGGCCGAACGAGGATCTCGAACGTCACCATCGCCGAGACCGGGTTGCCCGGCAGGGCGAAGACCGGCATCGCGTCGAGCAGGCCGAAGGCGAAGGGGCTGCCGGGCCGCATCGCCACCCGATAGAACAGGAAGCGCATACCCAGCTCGTCCAGGACCTCTTTCACGTAGTCGTGATCGCCCACCGCTAGCCCGGCCGAAGTGATGAGCGCGTCGCAGCCCAGCGCCGAACGAAGATGCTGGCGCAGGCTCTCGCGGCTGTCACGGGCGATTCCAAGTAGCAGGGGCTCGGCGCCCGATTCCTGCAGCTGCGCCGCCAACGCATACGAGTTCGAGTTCATGATGCGGCGTCCCGCGTGCACGAGGGCGAGCTCGTCGAAGTCGGCCAACTCGTTCCCGGTCGAGATCACGCCGACGCGTGGGCGCCGATAAACGGTTACAGCCGCCTGGCCCATCATGGCGAGCACGCCGATCTCGGCCGCTCTCAGCAGAGTGCCCGCCTTGAGCGGACAGTCGCCGATCTCGAGGTCTTCGCCGGCGCGCCGGATGTTGCGCCCGGCATCACCGCCGTCGAAGACGAGGATCGTGTCGCTGTCGGGCCCGGCCTCGGTGTACTCGAGCCGCGTGACCCCGTCCGCCCCGTGCGGAACCGGGGCGCCGGTCATCACTCGAATCGCCTCACCGGCTCCCACGCTACGGGTGGGGAAGGCGCCCGCCGGCACGTCTTCGATGACTCTCAAGACCACGGGTCGGCCTCGACCGGCGCCGCGTACGTCGCTCGAGCGAACGGCGAACCCGTCCATCGCGGCGTTGTCCCAGGCCGGATGCCGGACGGCTGACTCGGCGTCGGCAGCGAGAATGCGGGCGAGGGCCTGGGTGAGGGGTACCTGCTCCGTATCGACCGGTGAGATCGTGGCGAGGATGCGCTCCCGGGCTTCGTCCACCGACAGCCAATCCGCTTTACGGGTCTGGCGGGCGGGTCCAGAACGGGCGTCGTTCACGATGGGCCCTGCGCCATGCGGGCGATGGCTTCGGCGCGCTCCCTGTCTTTCGGGGTGTTCACATTGAGGAAGATCAGCTCGGGCTCGCCGAAGCGCGCGACCTCGTCCTTCGGGAGGGTCCGTACGTTCATGTCCTTGAAGAACGAGATCACGTGCCGCTCGCCGCGGGCCAGGGCGGCCTCGATCGCCGGGCGGCAGTCGATTCCGTAACCGGCGCAGAGCGGCTCCAGCCTGCGCCGCGAAGCGCTGGCCGGAGCCACGATCTCTCCGGGGCCGAGTTCGTCGACCAGGCGGCGGAGCAGGGCCACCGGCACGAAGGGCATGTCGCAGGCCACCACCAGGGCGGCACGGCACTGCGCCTCCTCGGCCCAGCAGACCGCGGTGTGGATGCCCCCGAGAGCGCCCATTCCCGGCTGCAGGTCCGGGCGCATCTCCAGCCCAAGGACGGCGAAGGTGTCCGGATCGTTGGCCACCATCACGACGCGCGCCGTGGCCTGGCGCAGGACCGCGATCACCCGATCGGCGATCCGAACGCCGCCGACCGTCTCCAGAGCTTTGGGGTGGCCGTCGTAACGGCGGTTGGCGCCGCCCGCCATCACGACGCCCAGCACGGGTGGCGGCGTCAGGTCGCGGCTCACAGGCGTCGCTGCCGCCGCAGCTCGCGGTGCTGGACTCGCAGACACTCGTTCATCACGACCGGGATGCCCGCCTTTCGCGCTAGCTTGGCGGCGTCTTTGTCCTCGACTCCGACCTGCATCCAGATCAGGCGGGCGCCGATCTCGATGGCCTCTTCCACGTGTGGCCGAACGAATCGGGGATTGCGGAAAATGTCGACGATGTCGATGGGCCCCTCGCCTTCGCGCGCCGCGTACAGGTCCGGGTAGGCTTTAACGCTCAGGATCATGTCGTGCTTCGGGTTCACCGGCACGACGCCATAGCCGTTCTCCATCAGGTAGCGGGCCACCGAGTTGCTGTCGCGATAGGGCTTCGGCGAGCACCCAACCACCGCGATGGTCCGGGCTGTCTTGACGACTTCGATCGTGTTTGAATCGGTCAGCATAGCTAGGTGTGTTCGTTGCCGAGGTCGAGTGCGGGAAGCCCATACACACG
>CAYGCC010000217.1:0-1955 GCA_964348165.1 uncultured Gemmatimonadota bacterium
TGGGGCAGCGGCGTCTGGCTTTGCGCTCGGCCCGCGCCTGGCACGCGCTCGTCGGGGACGCGTTGCGCAACGCGCGCCCGGCCACGACGCGCCAGGATACGGCGTTCGTCATCGAGGACCGCGCCGGCGCGACGGGCCGCCCCGACGACCGACTCACCTTCGTGACCGCGGGCAGCCTGCCTCCGCTCACCGCCGACGCCGATGGGCGCGTGGTGCTTCACACCGTGGGTGGCAGTCTGGGGCTGACCGCCGTGCCGGTGGGAGTGGAGGCGCCACCGCGAACGGTATTGGCGCCGGCCCGCATCAACGGGCTCGACGTGCAGGTGCTGGGCGTGACCCGTGAACCGCAATGGATCGATGAATGGCGGTTCCCGCGCATCGTCCCGCGGGCGATTCAGCTGACCTATTGGACGGATGCGGGTCCGCTCGCGCCGGTCCGTCTGACCCTCCCGCTGGGGCTGGTGCAATGACGGGCCTCGTTCCGGATCGGCGAACCGACAGCTGAGAAGGGGGACCATGTGACGGTCAAAAGTCGAGAAACTCGCCTTCGCGGTGATTGCGGTGCTGTTCTTAGCCGTCGTCGTGATCCAGGTACGCAGGCCGTTCTCAGGAACCGGCGGCGAATCGCGGACCACCACGCACGATGTCGGTCCAGTTGTCCAGGGGGAGGTGGTTGAGCATGCCTTCGTGGTGGGCAACGACGGACCCAGCGATCTGGTGATCAGCGAGGTGCTCCCCTCGGCCAGCGCGGTGATCAGTGCTGACTCAGTGATCCCGGCGGGGGGGACAGGGCAAGTGCGAATTCGCATGGACACGCGAAACATGGAAGGCCAGCTGCGGGAGATTGTTAAGGTGCGTTTCGCGGGTGAGGGGCGCATACCGTTCTGGCTGCAGCTAACCGGACGGGTCGTTCTGCCGGTCCAGATCGCGCCGCGGCAGCGAGTGTACCTCATCAGCGTGAAAGGCGAGGTTGCACGGGAGGAACTCGAGGTGATCAACCATCAGGAAGAGCCGCTCGAGCTCCTCGGCGTGACTTCCAGCAATCCCCTCTTCCAGGTCGGGTCGGAGCAAGTCGAAAGAGGCCGCCGTTACAGGCTCAGCGTCGCGCTCGACCCAACGGCACCGGTCGGGAGCCACAGGGGGACGCTCACGGTGACCACCAATAGCGACGACTATCCATCGCTTGAGATCGAGGCCGCAGCGCGGGTCAAGGACGTGGTCAGTACCTCGATTGGACGGGTGGATTTCACCCGCTTTAATTTCGAGGCGCTCAACGTGAAGGCGGTCTCGCGCCGGACCGTGCTGGTCGAGAAGCATGAGGGGACGGACTTTCAGGTGCTCCGCGCGACGACGGACCTTGCGTTCCTCGATGTTGAGATCGAAACGCAGAAACCCGGGCAGAGCTTTCTGGTCCACCTGACCATCGCCAGGAATCGGGCCGAGAGGGGCGCATTCGCAGGGACGCTTGTTATCGAGACCAACGATCCGGACTTTCCACGGTTGGAGCTGCCCATCGAGGGCGAGGCGGTGTGACGTTGCACGGCGCGCGCACAGCGCCAGTCGCCAGCCAAGCGGGTAGCGAAGCAGGCCAGGTTGGATGGAGACGGTTGTCGCGGCTGGACCGTCGTTTGCAATATCTGGCGCTGTCGCTGCTCTCCGGGATTCTGCTGGGCGCACCCTTTCTGTGGCCATTTCTCTGGTGGCTTGAGTATGTGGCTCTCGTCCCCTGGGCCGTTCTCTTGACCCGCGAGGAGGTCCGGGCGGGCTGGCTCTACTTCTTCGTCGGGGCTTGTGCCTTCTTCGTCGTCGCGCTGCTGCCATTCGCGCTTTTCCACAAGACAGTCCCGTTCCTACTTGCGGCGTTCTACGGGCCCTTCCTCCTGCCGTTCGCAATTCTGTTCCGCAGAATCTATCAGCGCTATCGGCCGCCCCTCGTGCTGTTGGCACCCGTGGTG
>CAYGCC010000218.1:0-2231 GCA_964348165.1 uncultured Gemmatimonadota bacterium
CTTGAGACGGGACATGGCTGCCACTTGCGGCCTGAGGTAAGCAGGAGTGCGGGCACCCGGCTCTGCTCAAAGATGCGGTGCGACCATCTCGGGAGCAACGAGCCGGAACGGTTTCACCGCCAGGCGCGCCGCGACAGAACCCGGAAGGCCCAGCACAGTCACTGAGACAGGGGTGGGAGGAACGAGATGAGTGACAACGGCTTGCCCACGGAACCTGTCACTACCTCTGGCACTAAGGACTCAAGGAGAAATCGGGGCGCCCGGATTCGCGTTGAAGGCGCCGCCAGGCGCCTTCACGCCGAACGCCGCGCGTTCCTGCGCGCGGTGTGAGTCTCCACCGGGGACCTCCTGCTCCCAAAGCCGAAATCCAGCGCTCACCAGCGCTGATGGGCGCTGATTTCGACGATTTTGCGCTGACTGTTGGACACCAGCGCTGACTGTGTTGGCACTACTTTGGCACTACCAAGACGGCTTTCTGCCAGGGTTATCCCGGGCCTTCCTCCGTGCCCGTTGGCTTTCCCTTCCTACCGTCTTTGCCGCTGACTCGGAGACGCACTACATTCGGCTGGACTCCTCGTGCCGCTGCCTCCACAGACAGAAACAGACCAGGTCGGAGGCCAAACTCGTGATACCGGCCAGAACGATCACGTCCTCTTTGCTGCTCCTCGGTCTGAGCATGTCGTGCTCGGGTGAGGGCAACCGCACTCAGGCGACCGATGCTCCTGCTATCTTCGACACGCGCTTCCAGGATATACGTGATTTCGTAGTCCAGGAAGTAGCTGACGGGAGCCTCCCTTCACTGGCGATAGCAGTCGCGCACAACGGAGACGTTGTCTGGGAAGAGGCCTTCGGGTTGGCCGACAAGGAGAGTGGAATACGAGCGACCCCAAACACCATGTACCGGCTAGGCTCGATCGCCAAGCCGATCACGGCAACCGCGGTCGTGCGATTGGCCGAAGCGGGCCGGGTCGATCTCGACACGCCGATCGAAGACTATCTGGGTGGGCTGGCACTCCATTACTACGTCGGAACGCCAGAGGAGGTCACCGTACGGCGTGTCTTGCAGCATCGAGCAGGTCTTCCACCACACAATCAAATCTTCTTCCTAGACGAACATCGCGAGCGTCGATCTTTCGACGAGACGGTGCGGCGCTATGGCAATGTCATGTTCCAACCTGGGACGTCCTACATCTACAGCAATCTCGGCTACCAAATGCTTGCCCGTCTCGTCGAAGAGGCAACTGGGATGGACTTCCCCCAATACGTGCGTGACAGTGTGTTCACGCCGCTGGGCATGCTGGCGGCCCAGGTGTATGTGGGGGATGAGCTCCGGAGCCCCGCGGCCAAGTCGTATTACGGTGCCAATGGCGAGCCGGTACCTCGGAACCTGCATGCGTACCCGGGGGCTGAAGACGTCTACTGCAGCGCGCACGACCTGCTTCGGTTCGCGATGTTCCATCTCAAGAACCGCTTGCCGGATCAGGCTGGTGTGCTTGCGGACAGCACCATCGATGCGATGCAGATAGCCGAACCACCTTCCAACACCCGGTACGGGCTGGGATGGTACTTCGATGTGGACGAGCTGGGCTTTCGATCGCTGTATCATGGCGGACAGACGACCGGTGTCAGCAATCTCATGGCGTTCGTCCCGTCCGAGAACCTCGCCTACGTCATCTTGTCCAACACGGACTACGAGGCCAGCAAGCTGCTGCGCATCCACGACGGTATTCGCAGCGCGCTGATCTCCGAGTATCGGGAGGCCGAAGCTGATCGAGCGGAGATCGAGCCGGACGAATCCGAAGAGGCAGCAGCAGAACCAATCTCCGCTCCGGCATTCCCCGAGGAGTTACTGGGGACGTGGGAAGGGCGGATCGTAGCGTACGATCGGGAGATCGGCGTGACCCTCGTGCTCGGCAACGATGAGGAAGCGAAGATCACGTTGTCAGGGCAAGAAGAGCGCAGCGTCGACCTCTCCGTCGTCAGCAGCGACTTTCTGCTTGGCACTTTCCAGGGCAGCATCCCGACCCCAGACATCGCACGGTACGACCATTCGGTTCGACTGGCCCTCGTGCGGACGGGTGACAGGCTGGCCGGCCAGGCGACAGCTGTGGGATGGAGAGAAGACCGCCAGACGGATGCTGAGCTGTCGTCCTGGATCGAACTGCAAAGGAAGTGAGTTCCAATCGGGGCGCCCGGATTCGAACCGGGGACCTCCTGCTCCCAAAGCCGAA
>CAYGCC010000219.1:0-5334 GCA_964348165.1 uncultured Gemmatimonadota bacterium
ATGGAGGCTCACGGCCCCCACCTGCCGCTGGCGACGGATGTGATCATCTCCGAAGCGATGGCGGAGTCGGGCGCCGAGAAGCTGGCCAAGCGGGGGTACGAGGTTCTCATCCTGCCGACGCTCGCCTACACGTCCGCGGACTTCGCCGCGGAATTTCCAGGGACGATATCGCTGGAACCCTCGACGGTGGCGGTGCTTCTGACCGAGATCGCCAGCGGTCTGGCCGGGCACGGCTTGCGAACTCTGGCCATCGCCAACTCTCACCTCGACCCCGCCCACCTATCGGCGCTGGAGGCCGCGGCGGCGGCGATCCGCGAACAGGATCTGCTAGAGCTGGTATTCCCCAACATCACGCGGAAGCCCTGGGCCCCGAGACTCGGCGACGAATTCATGAGCGGCGCCTGTCACGCCGGACGCTACGAGAGCTCGGTGGTGATGGCGGCGCGACCGGAGCTGGTACGCGAGGAGATTCGCCAGGCGCTCGCCTCGAACCCGGCGTCGCTCTCCGAGGCGATCCGCGAGGGCAAGAGAGACTTCGAGGAGGCGCGCGGCCCACGCGCCTACTTCGGACATCCGGCCGAGGCCAGCGCCGAGGAGGGCGCGCGCACGATCGAGATCCTCGGCTCCATCTTGGAAGAGGCCGTATTGCATGGCGCTACAGGGTAAGGTGGCGGTCGTCACCGGCGGCGGCCGCGGCATCGGCGCCGCGATCGCCCGCGCGCTGGCCGAGGCTGGGGCCGAGGTCATCATCAGCGCCCGCACCCCAAGTCAGATCGAGGGCGTCGCCGCCGAGCTGAACGGTGCCGGCCACCGCGCCCGGGCACTGCCCTGCGACGTAACCGACGAAAAGAGCGTCGCCGAACTGGTCCGCGCCGCACAGGATGGTTCGGGGCCGATCGACATCCTGGTCAACAACGCCGGCGCCGCCCACTCGGCGCCGCTGCGCCGACTCACCCTCGAAGACTGGAACCGCCTGTTCGCCGTCAACGCCACCGGCACGTTCCTATGCACACGGGCGTTCGTACCGGCGATGGTCGAGCGGAGTTGGGGGCGTGTCATCAACATCGCGTCGGTTGCCGCGCTGAGCGGCGCCAAGTACATCGCGGCCTACTCCGCCGCCAAGCACGCGGTGCTCGGGCTGACTCGCAGCGTCGCGGCCGAGGTCGCCGGGCACGGCGTCACCGTGAACGCGGTCTGCCCCGGCTATGTGGACACCGACATGACGCGCGAGTCGCTGGATCGTATCACCAGCAAGACTGGCATGACGGAGGATCAAGCGTTACAGGCGATCCTGGATCATACCGCTCAAGGCCGGCTGATCGCGCCCGAAGAGGTCGCGCATTTCGTGCTGGCGTTGTGTGACGAGAAGGCGAAGGGTATCAACGGTCAGGCGATCGTACTTAGCGGCGGAGGACTGTTGGCATGACGCTCGACATCATCAACCCGAAGTCGCTGGGCGAGCCGCGTGGCTGGAACAACGGCATAGTGGTGCCGGCAGGCGGCCGCCTGCTCTTCGTCGCCGGCCAGGTGGCACAAGACGCGACGGGGAAGGTCGCCGTTCGGGGCTTCGCCCCGCAGTTCACCCGGGCGCTGGAAAACGTTCTGGCGGTCGTGCACGAGGCGGGCGGCCGGCCGCAGGACATCGCCCGATTGACCATCTACGTGACCGACCTCGAGGCTTACGTATCCAGCCGCAAAGCGCTGGGCGCGTCGTACCGCAAGCTGATGGGGCGGCACTATCCCGCCATGTCGCTAGTACAGGTGAAAGGGCTGGTCGAGGAGGGCGCGATGGTGGAGATAGAGGCGACCGCCGTGCTGCCGTGACCTTCGCTCACCCGACGAGCCGCCGCGACCCAGGCAAGGAAAAAGGAGACCTGCATGCCGCTCGCCCCGAAGTCGTTCCTCTATGACCACGACACCCAGTCGTCCGTCGCCACAATCACGCTCAACCGGCCGCAGCGGCTCAACGCGTTGACCTTCGAGGTGTACGCCGAGCTGCGAGACACGTTTCGGGCACTCGACAGCGAGCCCGGCGTGCGCGCTGTCGTCATCACGGGCGCGGGCCGGGGGTTCTGTTCGGGCGGCGACGTGGAAGACATCATCGGCTCGCTGTTCAACCGGGACTACCAGGGCCTGCTCGACTTCGCGCGCATCTCCTGCGATCTGATCCTGGCGACCCGTCAGTGTCGACGCCCCGTAGTCGCGGCGTTGAACGGCACCGTGGCGGGCGCCGGCGCGGTCATCGCCACCGCCTGCGACGTGCGCATCGCCGCCGACACGGCGAAGATCGCATTCCTGTTCACCAAGGTGGGCCTGTCGGGCGCCGACATGGGCGCCTCCTGGCTGCTGCCGCGCCTCGTCGGCCTGGGCCGCGCCACCGAGCTGTTGATGACCGGCGAGTTCATCGATGCGCAGGAGGCGCACCGCATCGGCCTTTACAACCGGGTGGTGCCGGCCGCCGAGGTCTTGGCAGAGGCCACGAGTTTGGCAGCTAAGCTGGCAAAGGGACCGTCGTACGCCCTCGCGGTCACGAAGGATGCGCTCAACCGCGAGACCGTCCTCGACCTGGCTCGCGCCCTGGACCACGAAGCGAAGGTCCAGACGCTCTGCATGCAGAACGCCAACTTCCGCGAGGCCTATGAAGCGTTCAAGGCCAAGCGTGATCCGAAGTTCGTCTGATCGTGCGGGCTACGAGATCACATGAGCTCTCAGAGATGACGTTCTTGCCCGACACGAGCAGCATCCGCGCTTTTTTGGAAGACCGCCACACGGAACTGGTGCGGGAGCTGGGCGCCTTGGCCGCACGCGAGCTCGCGCCGCTCCCCGAGCCCGCCGATGACGCCGCCTGCCGGGTGCAGGCCCGAGAGATCATGGCGGCGCTAGGCCAGGCCCGCGGATTCGACCCGATCATCGACCAGGACCTCCGCGCCTGCTGCCTCGCCCGCGAGGCGCTGGCCGCCGCTTCACCCCTCGCCGATGCGGTTTTCGCCTTACAGGCCCTGGGCACGACACCGCTGCTGCTGGCAGGCGGCGGCGTGCTTCAAGAGCGCTGGCTTGCGGGCGTGCGAGAAGGGCGGCTGATGGCGGCCTTCGCCATGACCGAGCCAGAGGCCGGTTCGGACGTCTCGGCGCTGGGCACGGCGGCGCGACGGGACGGCGATGCCTACCTGCTGAACGGCGGCAAGACGCTCATCTCCAACGCCGGGATCGCCGATTTCTACGTCGTGTTTGCGGCAAGCGATCCCCAGGCGGGAAACAAGGGGATCTCCTGTTTTCTCGTGCCCGCCGCCACGCCGGGGCTGCGTTTCGTCAAGGCGCAGGTGCTGAGCGCCCCGCACCCCCTCGGCGAGATCGCCTTCGATGACTGCCGCGTCCCCGCTTCATCCCGGTTGGGCGCGGAGGGCGAAGGGTTCAAGCTGGGGATGGCGACGCTGGACCGCTTGCGGGCGACGGTGGGCGCCGCCGCCTGCGGCATGGCGCAGCGCGCGCTGCACGAAGCGACTCAGCATGCCATCACGCGTAAACAGTTCGGCTCCGCGCTCGCCGAATTCCAGCTCATACAGGGTAAGCTCGCCCGCATGGCCATCGATCTGACCGCAGCGCGTCTGCTGGTCTACCGGGCGGCGTGGGAGAAGGACCTGGGTGCGGAGCGTGTGACCGTCGAGTCGGCGATGGCTAAAGCGTTCGCCACCGAGGCGGCGCAACGCATCATCGACGACGCGGTCCAGATCCTCGGTGGACGCGGCGTGCTGGCGGAGCACCCGGTGGACCGCCTGTATCGTTCGGTCCGCGCACTCCGCATCTATGAAGGGACGACCGAGATCCAGCACCTGATCATCGCGGGCCAGCTGATCAAGCGGGCCCGGGCCGAGTCAGCGGGGTAAGAGAGCCGGATGAAGATCACCAGCATCGGCGGCGGCCCGGCGGGCCTTTACTTCGCGATCCTGATGAAGAGGGCTGACCCGAGCCACGAGATCGCGATCGTCGAGCGCAACCGGCGCGATGACACCTTCGGCTTTGGCGTGGTTTTTTCCGATGCGACACTGGAGAACCTGGCCGAGGCCGACCGGGCGAGCTACGAAGCGATCACCGGAAGCTTTGCCCACTGGGATGACATCGACATCCACTATAAGGGAGAAGTGCTCACCTCGACGGGGCACGGCTTCAGCGGCATCTCGCGGCAGGTCCTCCTCGACATCCTCAGCCGCCGCTGCGAGCAGCTCGGTGTCGAACTGCGGTTCGAGTCCGATGTCACGGATCCGACCGCCTACGCCGATGCCGACCTGATCGTCGGTGCGGACGGGCTCAACAGCACGGTGCGCGATCGCTTCGTGGAGCACTTCAAACCACACATCGACGTGCGCCCCAACCGCTTCGTTTGGCTGGGCACGACGCGCTCGTTCGACGCCTTCACTTTCTACTTCAAGCGGGATGAGCACGGACTTTGGCGCGTGCACGCGTACCAGTACGCGCCCGGCCACTCCACCTTCATTGTCGAGGCGACGGAAGAGACCTGGCGGGCCACGGGACTGGTGGAGGATGATGAAGACGGGACGCTGGCTTTTTGCGAGGCGCTGTTCGAAGAGGAGCTTCAGGGACATCGGCTGCTGAAGAACCGCTCGATCTGGCGGCAGTTTCCCACGGTCAGAAACGAGCGCTGGCACCATGGTAACGTGGTCTTGATCGGCGACGCCGCCCATACCGCCCACTTCTCCGTGGGCTCGGGCACCAAGATGGCGATGGAGGACTCGATCGCGCTCAGCGAAGAGCTGGTGCGGCAGCCCGACATCCCCAGCGCGCTCGCCGCCTACGAGGAGGCCCGGCGTCCCACCGTGGAAAGCCTGCAGCGCGCCGCTCAGGCAAGCCTCCAGTGGTTTGAGGATACCGAGCGCTACATGTGCATGGAGCCGATTCAGTTCGCCTTCAACATCCTCACCCGCAGCCTGCGGATCACGCACGACAACCTCAAGGTGCGCGACCCGAAGCTCATCGAATCCGTCGATGGCTGGTTCGCCGCCAAAGCGGCCGAGCAAAGCGGCGAGTCGGTGCCGGCGTCGCCGCCGCCGCCCCCGCTGTTCACGCCTTTCAAGCTGCGCGATCTGCTCCTGGCAAATCGGGTCGTCGTCTCGCCCATGTGCCAGTACTACGCCGCGGATGGGATGCCGAACGATTGGCACCTGGTGCACCTGGGCAGCCGGGCCATCGGCGGCGCCGCGCTGGTGTTCACCGAGATGACCGACGTGAGCCGCGAGGGGCGGATCTCACCGGGCTGCGCCGGCATGTACAAGCCCGAGCATGTGACTGCCTGGAAACGAATCGTCGACTTCGTGCACA
>CAYGCC010000220.1:0-5652 GCA_964348165.1 uncultured Gemmatimonadota bacterium
GCGCACGAAGCTCTGCACGGTGCGGATCTGGACGATCGACTCCTCCGCCACCGTGTTGGCCTCGGCGATCTTGTCCTGCACCTGGGTGCTCGCCCGCCGCAGCCGCCGCCCGAACAGGCCGCCCAGCAGCACCACCGCCGGCACCACAGCCAGCGTGGTGACCGTGAGCTGCCGGTGCATGATGGTCAGCAGGATGAGCGAGCCGAACAGGTAGAGGATCTGCCGCAGCAACTCGGAGATCTGATAGCTCAGCACGCCCTGCAGCCGCACCACATCGGAGGTGAGCCGGCTGGTCAGCTCGCCGGTCGTGCGCTCGGTGAAAAAGTCGGGCGAGAGGGTCAGCAGGTGAGTGAACAGGTCGCGGCGCAGCCCGGCCACCACACGCTCTCCGGTGGCGCCCAGCAGATAGACCTGGAAGAAGTTGAAGAGCGCCTGCATCGAGAAGAGGCCCAGCAGCAGCAGCGCGATGCGGTTGAGCAGCGATCGATCCAGCTCGATAAACGCCGCGTCCATCAGATGGCGCACGACGATCGGGAAGGCCAGACCGATGCTGCCGCTCGCCAGCAGGAACAGCGTTGCCCCCACCAGCGCCCAGCGGTGCGGGCGCAGCCGCGGCCACAGGCGGCGGAAGACGAACAGCGGTACCTGGATTGGCGGTACCCGGATCTTCGATTTCGGAGCGTCGGCCATACTCTTCTAACAATGTACGCTCGCTTCGCCGCTATGTCGCGGGCCGTGGCGTCCGTCGGTCCGAGGGCCGGCTTTCACGCTACACCCCCGCGCGGAGTGACCCATCGCGCCGGCACTCCGGGCTCCCCATATTGGCGTCGCCGGAAGCGGAAACCCGTAGCCTGCGAGACGGAACGACGCAATGGCCGAGTCTGAAGCGATGGAGATGGGACGCGCCGTGAAGACAAGCGACGAAGGCGCCCCATCAATCAGCACAGCCAGACGGCGGTTCGCGATCCTGGCCTTCATCACCGCCGTTTGCACTTACGCGCTCATCGTGTTCGGTGGCATCGTCCGCATCACCGAATCGGGGATGGGTTGCGGCGACGACTGGCCGCTCTGCAACGGCCAGCTCATCCCGCCAATGGACTTCGAGACGCTGATCGAGTACGGCCACCGCCTGGCCGCGGCGGCCGTCGGCTTCCTCGTTCTCGGGGTCACCGTGTTCGCGCTGCGTCACCGGCGGACGCCAGGGATCGGCGATCGCGGCGTCGTGGGCTGGTCGATCGCCTCGCTGGTGTTGCTGGTCGTGCAAGTGCTGGTCGGCGCGGTCACGGTCTGGCTCGAGCTACCAGCGAGCACCGTGGTCCTGCACCTGACGGTGGCGTCGCTGCTCCTGGCCACCCTCACCATCGCCGGGCTGCGCGCGTTGAGCGGCCCGGCGCGCCCGGCGGACGCGGCGGCATCCTACTCGCGCTGGGTGCTGGCCTCTGCGGCCGTCGGCTTCCTGCTGCTGGTGCTGGGCGCCATGGTGGCGAACACGGGAGCGGCACCTCTTTGCCGCGGCTTCCCGCTTTGCAACGGGCGGCTGATCCCCGAAGGCGGCGGTCTGGTGCACCTGCACTGGACGCACCGGCTGATCGCCTACGCGCTGCTGGTCGTGGTGGGAATCGCCGTCGCGCGTACGATCAGACAGGGGGCGCCGGCCGGCGTGCGCCGAGCCGCGCTGGTGGCGCTGCACCTGGTCGTCGCGCAGATCATCGTGGCCGCAGCGATGGTGCTGATGCAGCTGCCGGACAGCCTGCGGGCGCTGCACCTGGCGGTGGGCGCGGCGCTCTGGGCGGCGCTGGTGGTGTGGGCGGCGTTGGGACGCTGGCAGGTCGGCGCACTCATCGCGACCGAAGCTGTGCGGTGACCATAGCGCGTCGACCAATCTCCGCCACAGCGAAAGGCGATCGCGCCGGGACAAGGAACGCCGCGTCGACCTCGATGCCGACGCGGCGTTCTCTTTCGGACGACGAACGATGAAGCTGCGTTCGCCGGTGCGCGTATCCTCTAGTTGATCCGGCGCAGCTCCACCCGCCGGTTCTGTGCCCGACCCTGCGGCGTATCGTTGCTGGCGATCGGGTTCTCCGGGCCGTACCCTCGCGCCATCATCCGCGCGCCCGGCACACCACGATCGATCAAGTACCAGCGCACCATGTTGGCCCGCGCCTGCGACAGGCTCATGTTCAGCGCCTGCGACCCGGTGCTGTCGGTGAAGCCGGCGATCTCCACCCGGACCGACGGGTTGGCGAGCAGCGAGCGAGCCACCTGGTCGAGGGCGGCGCGCGACTCCGGTGACAGCACCGCAGTGCCGCCTCGGAAGGTCACGCCTTGCAGCACGCCCGCCGGCACCGGGCCGGCCTCACCTGGGGGCGGGGCGACCTCCCGCACCTCGATCATGATCGGGCAGCCACGGACATCCACGCGCTGGCCGCCTGGAGTGTTGGGACAGGCGTCGCCCGCATCGGGCACGCCGTCACCGTCCCGGTCCGCCGGAGGCGGCGTCGGGGTGGGAGTCGGGGCGGCCACCGGGCAACCGCGCGTATCCACGCTCACCCCGGCCCGTGTATTCGGGCAGGCGTCGTCGGCGTCCGTCACCCCGTCGCCGTCGGCGTCCGCCGGCAATGGGCAACCCCGGGCATCCACCCGCGCCCCCGCAGGTGTGTTGGGACAGGTGTCGCGCGAATCCGATACCCCGTCGCCATCCGCGTCCACCGGCGCCACCGGCGGCGGGCAACCGCGGGCATCGACCCGGGCGCCGGCCCGCGTGTTGGGGCAGGCGTCATTGGTATCCGGAACCCCGTCGCCGTCAGAGTCCTGAGGCAGCGGACAGCCCTCCGCATCGACATTCGCGTCGGCCGGCGTGTCCGGGCAGGCGTCGTCCGCGTCCTCCACGCCGTCGCCATCCTCATCCGCGAGCCGCTCCTCGGCCAGCGGACAGCCACTGCCATCGACTTCAACGCCGAACCCCGTACCGGGGCAGGCGTCAAACTGGTTCGCCACACCATCGCTGTCCGCGTCGAGCATCAGGTCACGGTCGCCGCCACCGCCGCCGCGCAAACGGCCGATGACCAGGCTGAGCCCCGCCTGCACTCCGTAGTGCCAGTTCTCGGTGGCGAGGTTGGCGGGACTCGGGATGTAGTCGACCGTCCCGTCGATGCGCAGAGCCAGCGGCCCGGCGAACAAAAAGCGGAGGCCGAAGAGCCCCGCCACGCCGTTGTCTGACCCCTCGACATCAGCGCCGTACTCGTTGTGCACGTACCCCGCCCCCAACAACGCGGCGATGCGGTCCGACAGCGGCTGATTATAGGTCAGGTAGGCGTGGATCGGCAGATAAGAAACGCTCGACCCCAGCGGCCCAGTCGTCGACGTGTACGACGCATCCGCCTCCAGGATCAACCGCGGGAAGATGAAGAACCCCAGGCGGCCGCCACCGCCGAACTTGTCGTCGACCAGCAGGGTGTTGTCAAACAATGTGTAGCGGCCAAACCCCTGAAGCTCGATGGTTCCCCGCTGCTGCGCCGCCGCCGGCGTGGCCGCCAGCACGGCCGTGATCCCCAGCATGACCACCCGTCGCAGAGACATCCGGTCCTCCTCCGTTGCGCTGATGAACCGGAAGCGCCGTCGCCGAGGCGACTGCGCCACCGCTTTGCGGATCCGATGAACAGCGTTCCTGTCTGTCTTGTGGGGAGTCTTCCTTCGGGCGGGGGAACCGACTTCACCCCCAGACTATGCGCAACAGCCGTCTACGTCAAGACTTAGCCACGGCGGCGTCCTAATGGGCAGCGACGGCGCCAACGACGGGAATGCGCTCACTCACCCGCTCGGGAATAGGTGATAGAGCATCACGTACACCAAGATGCCTGTCACTGACACGTAGATCCAGATCGGCAGCGTCCAGCGCGCGATCCTCTTGTGCCGGACGAAATCCGCCCGCAGCGCCCGATACAGCGTCACGATTGCCAGCGGCACGATCGCCATTGCCAGCACCGTGTGCGATAACAGGATCGTGAAGTAGAGTGGACGGACCCAACCCTGGCCCGTGAACCGCGTCGTGCCCACCTGCGAGTGATAATAGAGATAAGAGATGAGAAACAGGATCGACACGACGAGGGCCGACAGCATCAGTGCCCGGTGCAGCGCGACGCGCCGGCCCCGGATCGCCAGGTACCCCGCGCTCAGCAGCAGCGCGCTCGTCCCGTTGAGCGTCGCGTTGACCGTCGGAAGATCGGCGACGGATATCACTCTACGGCGACCGGCTCGGGCACCCAGCCCGCGTACCCGCGCTGGCGCCGCTTCACTGACCCAGGAACCGCCTCAGATTCTTCAGGTAGAGCACCAGCGCCACCGTGGCCATGGCAAACCCGACCGCCGGGGCGAGGGCCCAGATATTCCTGGTGTCGGCGTAGGCCCAACCGGACCAGGCGGCGAAGTCCAGGGCGAAGACGATCGCCGTCGAGATGAGCACCTTGTGAAAGTTGACCATTGCTAGACTTTGTCGACCACCATCAGGATGAGCAAGACCGGCAGGTAGATGACCGAGCCGAGGAAGAGACGGCGCGCCTGTTGGCCGCCGCGACCGAACGCCAGAGCGAGGCCCAGGGCCAGGAAGCCGAGCCCCAGCGTCAACGCCCCGAAGAAGTAGATCGCCCCCGTCAGCCCGAGCACGGTGGTCAACAGGCTCACCAGAACCAGCGCCAGCGTGTAGAGCAGAATCTGCCGCGCCGTGCGCGATCCGGTGGGGTCAAGCACCGGAAGCATCGGGAAGCCCGCCCGTGCGTAGTCCTGCCGGTAGAGCCAGGCGATGGCCAGGAAGTGAGGCAGCTGCCAGAAGAAGACGATGGCGAACAGCACCCAGGCCAGCACGTCCAGCTCGCCGCGAATCGCCGCCCAACCCATCAAGGGCGGGATCGCCCCCGGCACAGCGCCTACGATGGTGCAGAGCGAGGTGCGCCGCTTGAGGGGGGTGTAAAGAAACACGTAGATGACGAGCGCCGCCGCACCCAGTAACGCCGTCAGCAGGTTGACCGCCACGGCCAGGTGCACGGCGCCAGCCAGCGAGATCGCCGTCGCGAAGGCCAGGGCGACGGAGGGCCGCAGACGCCCGGCAGGCAGCGGCCGCGCCCGCGTCCGCTTCATCTGCCCGTCCGCCTCGCGCTCGGCGTACTGGTTGAGCGCGTTGGTGCCGCCCGCCAGCAGCGCCGTGCCCAGCAAGGCGTGGAGCAGCAGCGGGAGATCGAAGGTGCCAGCCGCGCCCAGGTAGAAGCCCACCGCCGTGGTCACCAGGACGAGCCCGGTAATTCCGGGCTTCGTCAGCGCGAGCGCGTCGGCGAGTTGGGCGCGCCAGCCGGAGAACGCTGCGTCGCCGCCCGCGGCGTATGCTGCCGGTCCAGCCTGCAACTCAGGCATGTTCCCGCAGTACCGCCGGAACGAGGATGAAGGCCAGCGGCAGCGGCGCCGAGGCCAGCAGTTTCAGGCGCAAGCGCTCGAACTTGAGGTGCATGTGGTACATCGCCGCCGGCGGCGCCTTCCACACCGCCAGCCCGTACGAGCGATCGCAGCGTCCCGCGGCTAGCCCGCTGCGGACTTGCGATCGGGGTATCCGAGCCTACAAGCGATAGTGAGAATAGCTATTGGCTAACGAGTCGAGCGAGTATA
>CAYGCC010000221.1:0-35498 GCA_964348165.1 uncultured Gemmatimonadota bacterium
TCCCAAGCAGCGCGACATCAGCGTCGCTCGCTGCAGCCTCCTCTACATCATGAACCGACTGACCGACCCAGGCGCTTTGGCCCAACAGGCGTCGCGCTACGCTCACCGGCAAACTGCGCGCTCCCAGCTGCACTCCGTCCACGCGAATCGCCAACGCCAAGTCGACTCGATCATTGATCCACAGGCTCGCCGCCACCGCCGACGACCGCAGCTCGCAGGCGAGAGTCCAGAGCTGCGCACCTGCCATGCCGTGACCGCGGAGGTGGAGCGCGCAACGCTCACCGCCCGCCGCCAGCGCCGCGGCGGCACGACTCGTGAAATCCGCACGCGTCAGCACCTCGCGGCTCGTGATGAGATGCAGTTGGGGCAGCGGGCCTCTCAATGAAAACGCTGGCCAACCGCTACGCCGCGTCCGCGAATCCATTCGACCGTTTTCATCCGTCGCTTGCCGGCGGCCTGAACCTCACCCAGGGCGAGCGCGCCCGCGCCCGTCGCCACGACGAGTCCCTGGCGCGGATCCGCTCGGATCACCTCACCGGGCTCCGCGGGGTCGCTTACAGGCTCGACCCGGGGCGAGAACAGACGTACACGCTCCTCTCCCATTTCCGTCCAGGCCCCCGGCGCTGGATCGCACCCGCGGATCCAGCGGTCGAGCTCGACAGCCGGGCGCGCCCAAGCGATCCGCACCTCATCCGCGCTCAACTTCGGCGCGTAGGTCGCCTGCGAATCATCCTGCGGCTCCTCTTCAGCTGCATGCGCCTCGATCAGATCCAGCGCCTGGAGCAGGAGCTCCGCCCCCAGGGTTGCGAGCCGTGCCTCGAGAACGCCGGCCGTAACATCGGGCGGGATGGGGCACCGCGCTTGCAGAAGCATCGGCCCGGCGTCCAGCGCCTCCACCATCCGCATGATCGTCACACCGGACTCCTCGTGACCGCGGATGATCGCCCAGTTGACCGGCGCGGCTCCCCGCAGCTCTGGCAAGAGCGAGGCGTGTACGTTGAAGGAGCCCCGAGGTGGCAAATCCAGCACTTCGGGCCGCAGGATGTGGCCGTAAGCCGCCACGACCGAGATCTCCGGCCGCCGCGATCGCAGCGCCGCCAAAAACTCCTCGCCGCGTGGGCGCTCCGGTTGCAGCAGCGGAAGGCCGCTCTGTTCCGCCGTCGACTTTACCGGCGGTGCTTTCAACTTTCGACCCCGCCCCGCCGGTCGGTCCGGTTGCGTCACCACTGCAACGACCTCGCGCCCGGCGGTTAAGAGACCGCGCAGGACCGTATCCGCGAAATCGGGTGTCCCCCAGAAAGCGATCCTCACCGCCCAGCTTCTTCTTGCATCAGCTTCTTCCACTTGTTGAGCAGCATCTTGCGCTTGATCGGAGACAACCGGTCGATGAACAAGACCCCATCGATGTGATCGATCTCGTGCTGAATGACTCGCGCCAGCAGCTCGCTGGCATCTATGCGGATCGGCTTCCCAGCCACATCGACACCTTCCAGAGTCACACGGGCGGCACGCTCCACCACGCCGATCAGCCCCGGCAAAGAAAGGCAGCCCTCTTCGCCTCGCTCCGTTCCTTCACTTTCTACGATGACCGGATTGACGACGGCCAGCGGTTCGACGCCAGGCTCTCGAATGTCGATCACGAAGAGCCGTTTGGCGATGCCGACCTGCGGTGCTGCCAGGCCGATACCATCAGCGGCGTACATGGTCTCGAACATGTCATCGACGAGATCGCGCAGATCCGAGTCGAACTTTTCGACCTCCTCGCCCCGTTGGCGGAGCGCCGAGTCGCCAAGCAATCGAATCTCAAGTGTAGCTATGACTCCTCCTCCTCTCCGGCCGACAGCTTGCGCGCCACCTTGTCGCGCTCCACCACGATCCGAGTGTCATCCGCCGTTTTGATCGTGATGCGGTCTTCTTTGATGTGCACGATCCGGCCTACGATCCCACCGACGGTGGCCACTTCATCGCCGCGCCTCAGCGCCTTGACCATCTGATCATGACGCTTTTGCTGCTGCCGTTGGGGACGTATCAGCAAGAAGTAGAAGATCCCGATAAAGGCCGCGAGCATGATGACGGTTCCCATCGCTCCGCCACCGCCCTGCTCCGTCGGCATGAAGACTAGTGTCAACAATTTCCTTACCTCGTTTCCTCGTCGCTCCCATAACACGCGAGCCAGCCCGACGCCCACGCTTCAAAGTTCCCCGAGCGAATCGCCGACCGCGCCTGTCTCATCAGCTCCGTGAGAAAATAGAGATTGTGAATGGACAGTGCCCGCAATCCCAACAGCTCACCCGCCACAAACAAATGTCGCAAGTACGCCCGCGTATAACGGCCGCAGGTCCAGCAACCGCAACCCGGCTCGATCGGCGACGCGTCGTCCCTCCACGCCGCCAATTTCACGTTCACGGGGCCTGCCGTCGTGAACGCGGTGCCGTTGCGCCCATTGCGCGTCGGCGCCACGCAATCGAAGACATCGTAGCCCAGCCGTACCGCGTGCAGCAAATCGCCCGGATACCCTACCCCCATCAGATAGCGCACCGCGGCCACCGGCAGCTCCCCGGCCAAACCCTCCAGCGTCGCATAGGTCCGCTCTTTCGGTTCGCCCACCGAGAGACCCCCGATCCCGTACCCCGACCAGTCACGGACCGTCCGCGCACGCATCAACGACTCGGTTCGTAGATCCAAGTAAGTGCCGCCCTGGATGACGGGCAGAAGCACCTGCACCGGCCGCTCCGCCGCCAGCTCGTCGAAGCGCGAGGCGCAGCGCTCCAGCCAGTGCTGCGTGCGCTCCACGGCCCGCGCCGCCGTCTCACGGTCGGCGCGGCCCGGCGGACATTCGTCCAAAGCCATGATCACATCGGCGCCCAGCGCGGCCTCGATCTCCATGACCAATTCGGGACTGATGAAGTGGGAGGACCCATCGATATGACTTTGAAAACGAACGCCCTCGTCGGAGACCTCGTTGATACTGGCGAGCGAGAAGACCTGATAGCCGCCGGAGTCCGTGAGAATCGGGCGCTGCCAATCCATGAACCGGTGCAACCCCCCCAGACGGCGAATCAGCTCGTGACCCGGACGCAGATAAAGGTGATAGGCGTTGGCCAGCACGATCTCCGCCCCCAAGGCCTCCAGCTCGTGAGGGGCCACAGCCTTCACCGTGCCCTGCGTGCCCACCGGCATGAAGGCGGGGGTGTGCACCACGCCATGGGCCAGCCGCCAGGTCCCGGCGCGGGCCGCTCCGTCCCGCGCTTCCAGGGCGAAAGCGCCGGGCGCGTCCCTCTCAACCACGCCGTCGCCAAAACCGAGAAGGGCCTCACCGCTCACAGCACCACCATCGCATCGCCGTAGGAATACAACCTGTATCGCTGAGCCTGTGCGTGCCGATAGGCCGCCATCGTCAGGTCATGGCCGGCAAAGGCGGCCACGAGCATCAGCAAAGTCGAGCGCGGGAGATGGAAGTTCGTGATTAGACGATCGACGACTCGAAACCTGTAGCCGGGTCGGATGAACAGCTCGGTCGCTGCGGCTCCGGGCTCAACCGTCCCGTTCGTCGAAGCCACCGATTCCAAAGCCCGCACGGTGGTCGTCCCCACGGCCCAAACCGCGCCCCCAGACCCGCGAACCTGGTTGATGATCGCCGCGGCCTCTTCCGTCACCCGATACCTCTCGGCCCCCAACCGGTGGTCCGCCGGATCGGCCGCCTCCACCGGCCGGAAGGTCCCGGGCCCAACGTGCAATGTCACCCGTGCCAGTTCGACGCCGCGCTGGCGAATTAGCTCGAGCATACGCTGGCTGAAGTGCAGCCCCGCCGTCGGCGCGGCGACGCTACCTTCGTCACGGGCATAGATGGTCTGGTAGCGGGCACGGTCCGCTTCGTCGTCCGGACGGCGGATATAAGGGGGCAGGGGCACGTGACCACACCGCTCGAGCGCCTCACGGGGCGCCAGCGATGTGAGAAGATGCACCACGCGCTCGCCTGCATCGCTGCCGGCCTCGATCTCCAGCGCCAGGTCCGTCGAGACCTCGACGACCCGACCCGGTTTCAACCTCCCGCCTGGCCGCACCAGCGCGCGCCAGCGGCGCTCTTCGGCGTCGAGCGGTTCGATTAGCAGAACCTCTGCCGCCGCGCCCGTCGGTTTGCGACCGAGCAGGCGCGCTGGGAACACGCGCGAGTCGTTGATCACAAGCACGTCGCCGGCCGACATCAGCTCGGGAAGATCGCGAAAGACACGATCCTCGAATCGGCGGGAGGCCCGGCTTACCGCAAGCAGGCGACTCGACTCGCGCTCGGGAAGTGGACGCTGCGCGATCAGCGTTTCATCAAGCGGGTAATCGAAGTCCTCCGTGCGCAGGCCGGCCGCCGCTCCAGCGCTCTCGGTTGGCGACGGACCAGGGTCCTGCACACCGCTGCGCTCAGCCATCCCTAAACAGCTGGCCTTGCTCGCCGCTTACGTTGGGGGGGAGCGAGTAGCCGAAACGTCGGTAGGCCTTGGGCGTCGCCATCCGTCCGCGGGCCGTCCTCTGCAGCAATCCGTTCTGTATCAGGTAGGGCTCGTACACTTCCTCCAGCGTGTCGGCCTCTTCGCCCAGCGCCACCGCCAGGCTCGAGAGGCCGACGGGCCCGCCATCGAAATCCTCGATGATCAGCCGCAGCATTCTCGCGTCCATCTGCTCCAGCCCGTACTCATCGACATTCAGCATCTCGAGTGCCGCCTCCGCCACAGCCCGGCTTATGCGGCCGTCCGCCTTGACCTCGGCGTAATCACGCACCCGGCGCAGAAGCCGGTTGGCGATCCGCGGTGTGCCGCGCGAGCGACGCGCGATCTCCTCGGCTCCAGCGGCCTCGATCTTCACGCCGATGATCCCCGCCGAGCGCTCGACGATCTGCTCCAGCTCCTGCGTTGGATAATAGCCGAGCCGTTCCACCACCCCGAACCGGGCCCGCATCGGCGGCGTGAGCAGCCCGAAGCGCGTAGTGGCGCCGATGAGCGTGAAGCGCTCCAGCTTCATCGTGATCGTCTGAGCCTTGGGACCCTCGCCCAGCCGGATCTCGATTCTGTAGTCTTCCATCGCCGGGTAGAGGAATTCTTCGATCACCGGCCGCAACCGGTGAATCTCGTCGATGAACAGCACGTCGCCCTCTGCCAAGTTCGTCAGCGACGAGACGAGATCCCCCGGCCGTTCCAGTGCCGGGCCCGAACTCGTTTTGATGTCCACGCCCAGCTCGTTCGCGATGAGCAAGGCCAACGTGGTCTTTCCCAGGCCCGGCGGACCGTAGAACAGAGTATGGTCGAGCGGCTCCTTACGCTTCAACGCGGCCGTGATGTAAATGCCCAGGCTCTCCTTGACTTTCGCCTGCCCGATGAACTCCGACATCCGCTGAGGGCGGAGCGCCGCCTCGCTCATCCCCTCCCCTTTCAGCGCCTTCGGCGTCGTGATCTCTGTGGTCATGACAGCTCCGCCAACGCTTGCTTGACCAGGCCCTCTACGGCGTGCTCGGCCCCATCGCGATCCCGCAGTACGCGGCGCACCG
This sequence comes from uncultured Gemmatimonadota bacterium, assembly GCA_964348165.1. Lineage (GTDB taxonomy): Bacteria > Gemmatimonadota > Gemmatimonadetes > Palauibacterales > KS3-K002 > CAYGAJ01. The sequence continues at coordinate 5,534 of CAYGCC010000221.1, forward strand.
CGCCCTCCGCCTCGGCTCGGGCGTAGCCGAGGGCGAGCAGCGCGGAGATGGCCGAGTCCACCAGGGCGCTCTCAGGCTCCGCCGCCACCGCCGCGGCCACCAAGTCCTCCAGCTTGTCGGCGAGCTCGACGGCGATTCGCTCCGCCTTCTTCCTCCCGACGCCACTGACCATCTGCAAGCGGCCCAAGTCACGGCCTCGAATCGCCTCGACCAGTTGGGGCGCGCTCATCGACCCGAGGAGAGTGAGCGCCAGCCGCGGCCCGATTCCCGACGCCGATTGCAGACGAAGGAACAGATCCCGCTCCAGCTCTTCCTTGAACCCGTAAAGCTCCAGGCCGTCTTCGCGCCCGAGCAGCGCCGCGTGCAGTTCCAGCTCCCGGCCAACGCGGGGGAGCGCCTCGAAGACCGACGTGGGGATGCGGAGTTCGTAAGTCACCCCGCCCGCCGTCTCGATCTCGGCCCGGTCGATCTCCTTACGCACCAGCACGCCGCGGATCCGACTAATCACGGAGCTTCCTTCCCACGCCGCCCCTGCTCGGCGCCGCGCCCGACCCCTGCTGGGGTCCGACCTGGAACAGGTGACACAGGGCGAGGGCCACGCCGTCCGCTGCGTCCGGCGGTGTCGGTGGCGTCTCCAGCGACAGATGCTTCTGAACCATGAAGGCGACCTGATCCTTGTCGGCTCGGCCGCTGCCTGCGACCGCGTTCTTCACTTGCGCCGGCGGGTACTCGGCGACCGGGATCCCGCGGGTCGCGGCGGCCAGCAGCACCGCGCCCCGAGCGTGGCCCAGTACCACCGTCGTACGGACGTTCTGGCCATAAAAAACGCCCTCGACGCAGAGGACGTCGGGGCGCCGGCGATCGATCACCGCGGTCACCCCGTCAAAGATCTCGCGCAAACGCTCCGCCAGCGGCCGTCGCGGCGCGGGGCGGATAGCCCCGCATTCGATCAAGGTCGGGCTCTTCTCCCCATCGGCCACAACGCCGTATCCCGTCACCCGGGTACCCGGATCGACGCCCAGGACGATCATCGGTCACCTGCCGCTCCGACGCGGCGCGCGCCGGGTCTGCCGCGACCGCCTGCCGCCCTCAGCAAACGGGGTGGCCCCCGTAACCTCCCCACCGCACCCCCCACCCCCACACCGCTAACGGCCCGCCCCGGCCAGCTCGGCAAGAAGCGCTTCGTCGATATCGAGGTTGGAGTAGACGTTCTGCACGTCGTCGAGATCCTCCAGCACCTCCAGCAAGGCCACCAGCCGCTCCGCGTCCCGGCCCTCCACCCGTACCGTGCTCTTCGCCACCATGACCAGCCTGCCCTCGACGATCTCGATCCCCTTCGCGCGCAAAGCCTCGCGGACGGCGTGGAAGCTCGAGGGGTCCGTCGTCACCACGTAGACTTCACCCTCGGTCTGCAGATCCTCGGCCCCCGATTCCAGCACCGCCTCCAGCGCCACCTCCTCGTCATAACGGCCGGCGTCGATCAGGATCTGCCCCTTGCGCTCGAAGTTCCAGGCCACCGAGCCGTCCCGCCCCAGGTTACCTTCGTGTCGCTCCAGCGATCGGCGCACATCCGCCACCGTGCGATTCGTGTTATCGGTGACCGCCTGCACCAGAATGGCCACGCCCCCCGGCCCATAGCCCTCGTAGGTCACCTCCTCGAGCGTTGCGCCGGCCAAGGCGCCGGTGCCGCGCAGGATCGCCTTCTCGATATTGTCCTTGGGCATGTTGGCCGCTTTGGCGTTTTCAATCGCCGTTCGCAGCCAGGGGTTGCCGTCCGGATCGCCGCCGCCCTCGCGGGCGGCCACGGTGATCTCGCGGATCAGCTTGCCGAACAGTCTGCCGCGCTTACTGTCCTCGGCCGCCTTCTTCCGTTTGATCTGCGACCACTTGCTGTGGCCGGCCATGATCGATCGCCTCCCGCTGAAGGTGAGCAGAAGATCCCCTCGCACGCCGGGTCCGGTATCGCCCCGGAATTACGTAATCCCGTAGTGTCATAATATAGAGCGGGCGAGGCCAGAAAACAGGCGGCGCGCTACTTTTTCGCCTCTTCTTCCTCTCGCTTCTTGGCATCCTCGACGATCTTCTCGGTGATGTTGGGCGGGACCGGCTCATAGGCCAGGAAGCGCATCGTGTAGCTGCCACGACCCTGGGAGATCGAGCGCAGCGTCGACGAATACTTATACATCTCCGCCAGCGGCACCTGTGCTTTGACCACCTGCTTCTTTCCGCTCGGCTCCATCCCGAGGATCTTGCCGCGTCGCTGGTTGAGGTCGCCCATCACGTCGCCCATGTACTCATCCGGCACGGTGATCTCGACCTCGTAGATCGGCTCGAGCAAGATCGGGCCCGCGCTTTGCGCCACGTTCTTGAAAGCCAGCGACCCGGCGACCTTGAACGCGATGTCGGATGAGTCAACGGAATGGTGCGATCCGTCGTACACCTCGGCCCGGAAGTCGACGACGGGATAACCGGCGACCACTCCCTGCTGCGCCGCCTCCTGGACGCCCTTGCCCACGGACGGGACGAACTTACCGGGGATCACGCCACCCACCACCTTGTCCACGAACTCGTAACCGCTCCCCTGCGGCAGCGGGCTGAGCCGGATCCAGCAATCGCCGTACTGGCCGCGCCCTCCCGTCTGCTTCTTGTAGCGTCCCTGCCCCTCGGCAGTCTTGGTGAAGGTCTCACGGTAGGGGATGCGCGGGGCCTCGGTCGCAACCTCCACGCCGTAGCGGCGTTTCAAGCGCTCCATGGCGACATCTAGATGCATCTCGCCGAGGCCGCGCGCGATGGTCTGTCCCAGCTCAGGGTCGTAGGCCGCCGTGAATGTCGGGTCTTCCTCGTGAATCTTGTGCAGCCCTGTCGCCACTTTGTCTTCCTCCCCACGCTTGACCGGTCTCACGGCCAAAGCGATGTCCGCCGCCGGGAAGCTAATCCCCTCGAGAAGCAGGTCGGTGCCTTCGGCGCACAGCGTATCGCCGGTGTGGGTATCCCGCAGCTTGGCCACGACGCCGATGTCGCCGGCATGCAACTGCGCGACCTCGGCCCGCTCTCGGCCTTGAGGGATGCCGGGGTGTCCGAGCTTTTCCGACGTGGATCGACTCGTGTTGTTGACCGAATCGCCGGCGTTGACAACGCCCGAGAAGATCCGGAAGTAGCTGAGCTCGCCAACGTGAGGTTCCGAGGTGGTTTTGAAGACGAGGGCAGCCAGCGGCCCGTCATCGGCCGCCGCCAGCTCGATCGTCTGGTCACCGGACTTCGCCGCTTCGGGGACGGCATCGGCCGGGCTGGGCATGAGCTCGACGAACCGCTCCATCAGGCTTCTGGCGCCGAGCCCTTTCTCGGGCGAAGCGCAGACCACCGGGAAGATGAGCCCCGACTTCATCGCCTTCTTCAGCGCCTCCGCCGCCCGGGCCGGCTCGATGGTCTCCTTCTCGAAATACTCCTCCATCAACTCCTCATCGGTGGCGGCGATGGCTTCCACCAGCTCTTGATAGGCTGCCGCTATGGCGCCCTCCAGCTCGGCGGGGGCGTCCTCGAGCTTGTACTCCCCGTTCTGCGACCGGGCATCGCAGATGCGCGCCCGGCCGGAAAGCAGGTCCACCACCCCGCGAACGCTCTCTCCCGAGCCGATCGGGATCTCGAGGGGCACGGCGTCTTTCGAGAACTCCTCGCGAATCTCGGCCAGCGCCGAGTCGAAGTTCGCGTTCTCCTTGTCGATCATCGTAACGACGAAGATACGCGGAATGCCCCGCTTCTCGCAGAGGTTCCAGACGTTCTCCGTCCCCACCAGCACCCCGCTCGTGGCGTCGACCAGGATGACGGCGCCGTCGGCCACGCGCACACCAGCCGCCGTTTCGCCCGCGAAGTCGAGATAGCCGGGTGTGTCGATCAGGTTGATCTTCGTGCCCGCCCACTCAGCGTGCGCGACCGCTATGTTGATCGTGATACCGCGATCTTTCTCCTCGGGAGTGAAGTCAGTGATCGCCGTGCCCTCGCCCACCGAGCCCTTGCGATTCGTGGCACCGGCCGAGAAGCAGATGGCATCGAGCAGCGTGGTTTTCCCCGTGCTGCCGTGCCCCAGAAACACCACGTTGCGGATGTCGTTGGTGCTAAACGTCTTGGCTGACAAGAACCGCCTCCCTGATTGGCATGGACTGTGGGTCGGACCGCAATCGTATTTTGCGTGCTGGAGGGAGTCAAGGACGCGGTGGGCGGCGGCCTAAATCTGGTAACCCGCAGGGTGTTGGCGAGCGTCTTGGGTAGGAGAGAAGCTGGGTGGCGCCGGGGGACTCGACCCGCCGGCCCTTCGGGCACTGGGCCCGAGCCCTAGTGCCGCACCTCGTGGCGAGCCTGGCGCCTCCGAGACACCTCGTCGAGAAAGTGGCGCTCCTCCGAGGTGAGCGAGTCGATCCCGTGCTCCGCGATCTTGTCCAGCAGCTTGTCCACGACTTCAAGGATCTTGGCCTCTTCGTCGACCTCGCTCGACCGGCTCCGCCCTCCCGAGGCCGGGGGTCCGCCTTGCACGACCTTGAGCCTGCGTTTGCGCAGGCCTTTCTTCAGGCTTTGCCAGCGGGCTTCGACCTGCCAACCCTTCTTCAGGTAGACGTAGCCGACGACCAGCCCGCCCAGGTGGGCGAAGTGGGCGATGCCATCAGAGGCGCCGCCGGGGACGAACGCCGAGAAGAAGGAGATCGCACCAAGGAAGATGACCAGGTACTTTACTTTGATCGGGAAGATCGCGTAGATCCAGACCAGGCTGTCCGGCCAATTGAGCGCGTAGGCCAACATCACGCCGAACACCGCACCCGACGCCCCCACGATCGTTCCCCCGCCGAAGACCAGCGTAAACAGCGCCCCGCCCACGCCACAAATCGTGTAGTACTTGATGAACTCCTTCCCCCCCCAACGCTCTTCCAGCGGGGGTCCGAAAAAGAAGAGCATCAACATATTGATGAAGACGTGGAAGAAGCCGGCGTGGACGAACATGTAGGTGATAATCGTCCACGGCTCCGTCAGCACCTGGGAAACATTGAACCCGAAGTGCTCGACCGCGAATTCGAAATTCAAGGCGCCGGTCCACACGAGGACCGACACCACCGCGTTGGCGATGATGAGCCGCTTGACCCAGGGGGTCAGGCGGTAGTTGAAGGGTCCGAAGCCGCCTCGATACGTAGAGCTGGTGAATTGCCTCACAGGACCTCGCTGCCGGGCCGTCCGTGTTCCTCTACCTAACCCCCGCCGCCGGGGGGTGTTCCAGCACCGGCCCGCTGCTCCAAGGCCATCCGCACGATTCGGTCACACAACTCCTCGAAGGGGATGCCCGTCGCGGCGGCCGCTTTGGGCAACAGGCTCGTCGCCGTCATCCCCGGCAGCGAATTCGCCTCGAGACACCAGGGTTCACCGTCGTCGTCCAGCCGGAAATCGACGCGGCTGTAGGCGAAGAGGCGCAGCAGGCGGTGCGCTCGTAGCGCCAGCTCCTCTACCCGCGCCGTGCAGTCCCGGGTGAGCGGCGCCGGCACCTCGTAGGCCGACATCCCCTTGGTGTACTTGCACTCGTAATCGTAGATCTCGTGCTGCGGCCGAATCTCGACGACCGGCAACGCCTTATCACCCAGCACCCCCACGGCAAGCTCGCGGCCCGGAATAAACCGCTCGATCAGGGCCGGACCCTGGTAGCGTGAAGCCTCTTCCAACGCCGGACCGAGCTCCTCGGCGGACCGGGCCACGCTGACCCCCACGGTCGAACCCTCCCGCGACGGCTTGACCACGACGGGAAAGCCCCCCAGCTGGGCTTCGATGGCCGAGACCTCCGCCGGCGCCACAAGCCACGGCGGCGTCGGCACGCCGGCGCCTCGGAACAGCTCCTTGGAGACGAGCTTGTCCATTGCCAGCGCGCTGCCGAGGGGGCCGCTGCCGGTGTAGGCGATTCCGATCAGGTCGAGCAGCGCCTGCAGATGCCCATCCTCACCCGATCCGCCGTGTAGAGCGATAAACACGGCCTCGGTTCCCCGAACCTCCGACAGCTCTTCGAGCGAGCGGGTGAGCGCGCCGCTAGCCAGCGATACCAGAGCACCCGCCGGCGGCATGCGGCCGATCACCGCGCCAGCCTCGCTCGGGCTGGCAGCCGTAGGGAGCAGGCGACCATCGGCGGCGTCGATGGCGACGATCTCGTGGCCGCGCGAGGCCAGCGCGCGAGCGATCTCGCGGCCGGTGGCCAGCGACACATCGCGTTCGGCGCTGTTACCCCCCAGCAGGACGGCGATCTTCAAGATCCGATACTCCTTATCGCCCGAACCCCGTCAGATAGTGCACCACATCAAAGCGGGTGATGATGCCGGACGGCTCACCGTTCTGACGCACGATCACCGCGGGCTGCCCACCGATCAGCTTCTTGGTCACGCTCTCGAAGTCGGTTTGGACATCGACCACCGGTAGCGGCGGCTCCATCAACCGCTCTACGGGCGCCTCGATCAGCTCGGGATCTTCCAGCAGCCGGGCCATGAGCGCCGACTCGGAAACCGAGCCCACACAGTCGCCGGCGAGCAGCACCGGGAGCTGCGACACGTTGTTGTCCTCGATCAACTCCAGCGCCTCGCGCACGAGCGTCTGCGGTGTCACCGAGATGAGGGAGGGGATACGGCCTACCTTCTGGCGAAGCACGGCGTCGATCGTCGGGTGGCGTTCGACGAGCAAGCGGTTCTCTCGCATCCACTCATCGTTGTACAGCTTCGACAGGTAGCGCTCTCCGGTGTCGCACAGCAGGCAGACGATCAGGGCTTCCGGGTCGCCCAACTCGAGAGCCAGCTTTACCGCCACATGCACGATCAATCCGGTCGTGCTCCCGACGAACAGACCCTCCTCCCGGGTCAAGCGGCGCGCCATGACGAAGGAATCGCGATCCTCGACCGCGCAAAACTCATCAACCAGGCTGAAATCGAGTGTGGTGGGAAGTTTGTCGTTTCCCGCACCCTCTACCTTGTACGGGGCGTATCCACCGATCTCTCCGGTCTTGAAATAGTGAGCGTAGATCGACCCTTTCGGGTCCGCGCAGACAACCTGGATTTTGGGGTTCCGCTCCTTGAGAAAGCGGGCAACGCCCGTCACCGTGCCACCGGTGCCCGCCGCCCCGACGAAGTGAGTGACCCGCCCCTCGGTTTGAGTCCAGATCTCCGGCCCCGTCGTCCTGTAGTGGGCTTCCGGGTTCGCGTCGTTGTAGAACTGATCCGCCATGATCGCGTTGGGCGTCTCCTCGACGATCCGCCGGGCGACGTTCAGGTAGTTGTCCGGGTGATCAGGGGGTACGGCGGACGGCGTCGTGATCACTTCCGCGCCGAACGCCCGCATCAACCGGATCTTTTCCTGGCTGAACTTGTCGGGCATCGTGAAGATGCAACGGTACCCTTTCACGCAGGCGGCGATGGCCAGGCCCACACCCGTGTTTCCAGCCGTGCCCTCGACGATGACCCCGCCCGGCCTCAACGTCCCGGCCGCCTCCGCCGCCTCGATCATCGCGATGCCGATCCGGTCTTTCACCGAACCGCCCGGGTTCATGAACTCCGCCTTGGCATACACCGGCGTGACAGCATCCTCGACGACCCGTGTCAACCGAATCAGGGGGGTCCAGCCGATAACATCGAGGACGCTATCGTAGGGTACGAGGTGCGGCCGCTGCTTCGCTTCAGACATGTCTACTCGTCCTCCGGCGTCACCGTCACGGTCCGCCGCTGAAAGCGCACGGGTAGCTCCGCCCAGACCGCCACGGCCTGATCGCCATCTTGCGCCGGGTGGAACTCCAGCTGTCCCGCCCCGTTCATCGCGATCGTGTCGAGAGTCCCGTGCCCACTCGACGCCTGGAGCTCCACCGAATCTACCTGGCCCAGCTCGGTCACATGAATTCGCAGCACGACCTCGCCCTCGACGCCGTCGCGCCACAAGCGCGCCGGATAGCGGAATGGCAACTCTTGGCTGCGTAGCGCCGGCAGGCGCGGCCCAGAGTTGAATTGACCCCAGAGCCCTCCAAGCCCCAGGCGACCGCCCGCCACGGCGTAGAGCACGGCCGCCGTCGCCACGACAAGCCCGGCCGTCACAAGGCGCCTCACCCGCCCCCGCCCTCCAGCTCCCGCTTGAGCTCGCTGAGCAGAGTCAGCGCCTCCAGCGGGGTCATCTCCTCCGGGACCGATCGCCGCAACCGCTCGACGACCGGGTGCTCCACCGGCTGGAACAGCGAAAGCTGCCACCGATCTGCCGATCCCGTCCGCCCAGCTCCGCTTCCCGTCAGCGAACCCGAACCGAGGGCGACGCCTTCCAGGTCATGCAGAATCTGTCGGGCACGGGCGATGACGTCGGCGGGCAGTCCGGCCAGACGTGCCACTTGAACCCCGTAAGAGCGGTCCGCGCCTCCCGGCTCCAGGCGACGCAAGAAGACGATATCCTCCCCCACTTCCTTCACCGCCACGTTGTAGGCCGCCGCCGTCGGCAGCAGATCGGCGATCTGGGTCAGTTCGTGATAGTGGGTGGCGAACACCGTCTTTGCTCCAACGCAGTCATGAATATGCTCCGTGACCGCCCAAGCGATCGAAACGCCGTCGTACGTCGACGTGCCCCGCCCGATCTCGTCCAGCAACACCAGGCTCCGCCGCGTCGCGCCGTTGAGGATGGCCGCCGTCTCGATCATCTCCACCATGAAGGTGCTGTGCCCCAACGCCAGGTTGTCCGAGGCGCCCACCCGCGTGAAAATACGGTCCGTCACCCCGATCTCCGCGCTGTCCGCCGGCACGAACGAGCCCATCTGAGCCAGAAGCGTGATCAGGCCGATCTGCCGCAGAATCGTCGACTTCCCAGCCATGTTGGGACCGGTGAGGATGATCACCCGTTGCTCGGGGTCCAGCCGCACGTCGTTCGGGACAAACCGCTCCCGAGGCATCATCGTCTCCACGACTGGGTGCCGGCCCGCCCGAATCTCGATTCGCTCATCGTCGGTCACGCGCGGTCGGACGTAACGGTTGCGCTCGGCCAGCTCGGCCAGCGACGCGAAAACGTCGATCCGCGCAACCCCGCCGGCTAGCTCGTTCAGACGTTCCACCTGTCCGGCCACCGCTTCCCTGACCTGCTTGAAAAGCTCCTGCTCCAGATCGGCGATTCGCTCCTCGGCGCTCAATACCTTCGACTCCCACTCCTTAAGCTCCGGCGTGACGAAGCGCTCCGCGTTGGTCAGCGTCTGCTTGCGCTGATAGTCGTCGGGCACCTTACTCAGGTTCGGTTTGCTGACCTCGATATAGTACCCGAACACCTTGTTGTAGCCGACCTTCAGCGAGGCGATGCCGGTCCGTTCCCGCTCTCGCCCCTGGAGATCGGCGATCCAACCCACCGCGCCGTCGCGGACCGCCCGCAGCTCGTCCAGCGACTTGGAGTACCCCACCCGCACCACGCCCCCCTCACCGAGTGAGGCCGGCGCCTCGGGATCGATGGCCGCCTCGATCAGGTCGGCCACGTCGGCCAAGGGATCGAGCCGCGCCTGCAGAGCGGCCAGTGGTGCGCTCTCCGGCTCACCGAGGGCCTCGGCCACCGTGGGCATCCGCCGCAGCGAGCCGGCCAGCGCCAAGAGGTCGCGAGGCGTCGCTCGGCCGGCTCCGGCTTTCGCCGCCAGCCGCTCCAGGTCAGAGATCCCCTTCAAGGCCTCGCGCAGCCGGCGTCGACGTCTCACGTCCTGGTACAGCTCGTCCACGGCGTCCAAGCGCCGACGGATGGCCTCCAGCTCCCCCAGCGGCCGCAGCACCCATCCCCGCAGCAACCGGGCCCCCATCGGGGTCAGCGTCAGGTCGATGACGGAAAGCAGGGTGGCGCCCCCTTCCGGCTGCATCGGACGCACGACTTCCAGGTTTCGCCGCGTCATCTCATCCAGGTGCAAGACCGAGGCCGCCCGCTCCGCCCGGGGCGGCCGCAACGAGCCCTCGGCGCCCGGCTGCATCTCCAGCATGTAGGTGAGAAGTGCCCCGGCGGCACGCACCGCGAGTTCGTCGCCGTCCTCGGCCAAACCGAGGCCGGCCAGGCTCTGGACGCGGAAGTGGCGGCGGATCTGCTCGGCGGCGATCTCGCGATCGAAGCACCAATCGTCCCGGTAGGTGCGGGGGCGCCCGGCCGCATTGCCCTCGGTCGTCCCGTCGGTGCCGGGTTCCCATGACCGCGGCAGCAGAACCTCCTGTGCGTCGATGCGATCGAGCTCGGAAACGAGCTCCTCGCGCCTGACCCGCGCGCAAAAGAACTCGCCGGTCGAGATGTCGGCCCAGGCGAGGCCCAGCTCGGGCTGGTCGTCTCCCCCGGCCACGGCGGCCAGGAAATTGTTGCGGCCGGCACTCAGAAGTTCGTCGGCGAAGACGGCGCCGGGCGTGATGGTCTCGATGAGCTCGCGGCGCACCAGACCCTGCGCCTGCGATGCATCCTCCACCTGCTGGCAGATGGCGACACGCCGACCCAGGCGAATCAGGCGCTGCACGTACTCGTGCGCCGCCTTGATCGGCACGCCGGCCAGCGGCACCTCGGCCGCCTCTCCGTTGTTTCTCGAGGTGAGAGTCAGGTTCAAAAGCCGGGAGGCTTCCTCGGCGTCCTCGTAGAACATCTCGTAGAAGTCGCCGACCTGAAAAAAGAGGATCGCGTCAGGGCAGCGACCCTTCATCTCCAGGTACTGACGCATCAGCGGCGTGGCCGGACCCTTACGCAAACTCACCTCCCCAGCCGACCGCGGTTCGCGAAGCTGCGGGGACGGCGCTGCTCGGTCGCCTGCCTGCTTGGCCCCATCAGCGTCCCCTCTCGAGGGTCGAAATTTTCGACACGAGGAACGGCGAGTGGCCGCCGACCGCGAGCCGGTCCGCCTGGGCGTTGGCTTCACTCTCCGTCAGGTCGCGGCCGACACGGACGCGGTAGAGAGGGTCGCGCTCCGTCGCGTTGAGCACCCAGGCGTCGTAGCCCTCCGTCAGCAAGCGCCGGGCCAGGTTCATCGCCGCCACCTCCTCCTTGAAGGCCGCGACCTGCACCGTGTAGGTCCGATTGACATCCCGGCAGCTCGCTCGCTCTTCGGTCAGCACCCGCGCCAGAACCGTGTCGCCGGGAGCCACCTCCCGGAGCCCTTGATCCACCGCGTCGCAGGCCCGTTCCGGGTCCCCCAGGAAGCGGGCGGCACGGGCGATCCAGAGTAGCGCCTCCGGTCCGTGCTCGCTGGTCGGATAATCACGACGTAACCGGCCCAGGTACTCGATGGCCCGGGCGTGTTCCTCCTCCGCGATCTTGAACTGGCCCAGGCGCAACAGGGCTTCGTCCGCATACGAGGAGTTGGAACCCTCGATGATCACGCGGAGATAGTGGAGTTCCGCTACGGCGCCATCCTCGGCCAGCCGCGCGGTTAGAAACCAGGCTCGCGCCCGGTCGCCCGATGCGGCGGTCCGCCCATACACCTCCTCCCAGCGGGCCAGCGCCTCTCGAGCTTCCGCCACCTGACCCTGATCGGCCAGGCGATGCGCCTGCTCGAGCAGTGTCTCCTGCGCCAACGCGGCGGGCAACGGGAGCAAGCCTCCAAAAACCAGGAGCCAGCCGGCCAACCGCAAAGTGAGCCTAACCGCGACGTCCACCTGAGCCACCACCCTTCCTCCGCCTCGTTGAGGCCGGGGTGCCCGACCCCTCTCCATTACTCCCGCTCCCGATCCGCAGCAGGGCTTCTTCGAGCGCTGTCTGGTCGGAAAGGCCGCCCGACTTGATCAGACGGTCCGCCCTCAACAGCTCTTCCAGCGCCCGGCTCACCTCCTCAGCCGGCCAGCGGCGGGCCTGCTGAACATAGGTGCGGACCTTCCAGCTCAGATTGCGATAGGCACCGTCACGCTTCAGAACCCGCACCAGCGTCGCTTCGCCGTCTCGGGCCAGGCCGACGCGAATCAGCGACTCTCCCAAGGCCGCGATCAGGCCAACCGCGCCCTCGCCTGAATCTAGCAGGGCGGGCAACTCGTCCAGCGCCCGGCTGATTCGCCGCTCGACCACCTCGTCGATCCAGCGCCACCGATCAACCTGAGGCAAGGCTCCGACGCAGGCACGGACCGCCTCGCCCCCGATCTTCTTCGACGGGGCGACATAGGTCACCAGCTTGTCGAGCTCCTGGGCCAGCACGCCCAGCCGCGCCCCGACCCCGCCGGCCAGAAGCTGGGCCGCTTGCATCTCCAGCTCGACCCCGTGCACCGTTCGCGCCCGCTTAGCCAACCAGCCCGGCAGCTCGGACGAGCGCGGCGCCCGCAGCGCCACGGTGGTGCAGCGACGCCGTAGCACATCGTAAAACTTGGCCTTCGACCCCTTAGGAATCTGCGCCGCCAGGATCAACGCACGGCCTTCCACCGCACGACTCACCGCCCTCTCCACCACCGTCCGCCCCGATGGCGTCAGGCTCTGGGCGTTTCGCACCACGATGACACGGTAGTGGGAGAGGAGCGGCGGCGTCTCGAGCAGCGACGACAAGAGCGCGGGGTCCGCGTCCTCGCCACTCACTTGATCGAGATCGAAATCCGCCGAGCCACTTTCGAGGTGGGCGTCCGTGAGAAAGGCGATCGCCTCCTCACGCAGGAACGGCTCTTCTGTCTTGAGAAAGTAGTCTCCGCCGAGCTTCCCCTGCGCCACCCGGTTAGCAAGCTGGTCGAACGTCAGCTCTGCCATAAAGAAGTATCCGCCGGCCCCACAGGGGTGTCAACACGAAGCCTGCCCTTCCGGGCGCTATTCCGGCGCCGTCTCCCGGTTCTCCACCGGTCGGACCGGTGCCCGCAACGGGGTGCGGAACAGCGAATACGGACGTGGCGTGCTGGCAAAGAACGGGTCGCTGGAGAGGTCAGGCACCGTCAGAAAGCTGGCCGTCGGCGCGAAGCTCGGGGGCGGTCCCCAGAGTGAGGCCACAGCCCCGGCGTCCTCGGGCGCCTCGATGACGACCGGCGGCAGCTCCAGCGCACGAACCTCGGGACGGAGCAGCGGCAGAGACACCAGGGCGAAGAGGGCCGCCGCCGCCAACAGGCTGGCGACGGCGAAGTTCCGCGGGCGCACCCCCACCCCGACGGCGCGGGCCGGCAGGTCGAAGAAGCGGCGCTGCAGCCGTGGCAGGAAATCGGCCTGCGCCTCGGGCGGGTCCAGCGCCCGCACCAGGTGAAGGCCACGGCGCATCACCCGGTCATACTCAGCGCAACTCGGGCACCTTTCCAGGTGATAGCGATAATCGGTGAGAGAATGCTCCTCGAGCGTTCCGTCGAGGAAATCGGAGTAGTCCTCAAGAAACTCCTCGCACTCCATGCTCGCGCCCCCTGAGGCTCAGCCAAGACCGGCACCTGTCCACTCGGCGGTATGATGGCGTATGGTACGCGCCGAGGGTGCCTCTTGTTCCAACCTCTTAAGGGGGCGCCCCCGGAGGCCGCCTCCGCCCTCCCGGCAGACCCGACGCCCCACGCCATTCCAGCCAGGCGGCGTCCCCGTACAAAACGCGAGCGGGGCAACGACCGGCTGGCCGCTGCCCCGCTCACACAGTTCCCGGTCTTAGCCGACCGGTCTAACGCAACATCGGCGCGATGATCTGCGCGAAGTTGTTCCGCGCCCGATTGAGACGCGATTTCACGGTTCCCAGGTTCACGCCGGTGATCTCGGAGATCTCTTCGTACGTCTTGCCCTCCATCTCCCTCAGCACAAATACCGCTCGGTGGTGCTCCGGCAGTTGCTCGACCGCCCGCTCCACCATGTCACGGAGATGCCGCTTACGGAAAAGATCATCCGGCCGATACGACGGATCTTCCCACTGCAAAGGTCGGTGGTCAGCCTCCCAGTTCTTCTTGATCGTCTGGAACAACACTAGTGGATTTCGAGACCGGTTTCGAAGCTCGTTCTTCGCCAGGTTGCTGGCGATCGTGTAGATCCAAGTGGAAAACTTCTTCGTCTGATCGAACCGGTGCAGATGCCGGTAAACCCGGATGAACGTCTCCTGTACCAGGTCCTCGGCCCGATCTCGGTCGCCGATCGTGCGATAGATGAAGTTCATCAGACGGGACTGGTACCGTCGCACGAGCTCCGGAAACGCCAGCCCGTTCCCTTCCAGGAATCGGGCCACAAGCTCGTTGTCCGGCAGGTCCCCGAGCGTCGGCCCGGACTCGACCTTTCTCGCGACTGCCTGTGCCATATCGTCCTCTACAAACTCATCGTCAGACCAGGCGCTCGAGCTTTCAGCGTTGGCGGCGTCCAGCACAGCGACTCCGCCGTCTTCTCTTTCCTTACGCATCGCCGGGATCCCCCTTTATCTCCCACCACACCGCCGTGCACGTTCCATTCCCGACCTCAAACCCCCCCGGCGGAAACGCAGCGGCCTTGAAACCTCAGGCCATTCGCCCCGGTTTACCCCGCCGCCCGACTCGGCTCGGAATGCACCCTGGCCTTGCAATGTGCAAAATGTACTGGTTTTGGCTCCCTGGCCGGCGGCTCCCCGAAGGGGGCTCTGGAACACACGACAGACCGCCGCAGGAGGCCTCGTCCCTGCATTTATTATAGACGCCCGGCGAGCCCGCAGGGTTTCCCGCTGCCGGCCGGACCGCCGGCGCCCCTACCTCAAACTAACCGAAAGTTTACCGAAAGTCGAGACCGCTCACCGTCTCCTCGTTCAGGAGCCCTTCAGCTCGCTGGGTCGCCCCGCGGTATCGCGAATCTCCACTGGGCCCAGGGTCTCCAGGTCGGCGTGGAAATCGCGGACGGGGCCCACGACCACGATCGAGCTGTGCTCCGTGGACAACAGCCGCTGCGCCGCCGCCAGCACATCCTCGCGCGTCACCGCCGCAACCTGGTCGCGGTAGGTCACCCAGTAGTCATCCGGGAGGCCGTAAACGACCTGCTGGGCCACGCGTCCGGACACCTGGCCCACCGTCTCGAACAGACGCGGCAAGGACAGCGTCAGCGCGTTCTTGGCCAGCTCAAGCTCGGCGTCGCTGGCCGGATCGACTTTCATCCGCTCCAGCTCGCCGAGGATCTCACGCACCGCCGGTACGGTGGCAGCCGCGTCTACGGCGGTGGCCGTGTAGTAGGGGCCGCGCCGTTTCCGTGCGTCGAAGTGGCTGGCCGCGCCGTAGGTCCAGCCCTTATCCTCACGCAGGTTCATGTTGATCCGCGAGCTGAACAGGCCACCGAGGATGGCGTTCATCACCACCACCGCCGGGTAGTCGGGATCGAGTCGCCGGATGCCCAAACCACCGACCCGGATCTCGGATTGAGGGCCGTCCCACGGAATTGCCCAGAGGCGGCGACCATCGCCGACGCTTGGATCGGCCAGCGGCCGCGCATCCTCAGGATCGCCACTCCAGACCGAGAACGCCGAGCTCAACCGGCTCTGCAGGACATCGCCTGCCGGGAGGTCTCCTACCAGGATCAGCGTGGCGCCGGCGGCTCGATAGTAGCTGGAGTGAAAGGCCCGCAGCGTTTCGGCTCCGATTTCGCGCACCGTGTCCTCGACTCCCCCGGTCCGCATTCCGTAAGGGTGGTTTCCGAAACAGGCTTCGTGCAGGCGAAGGCTGGCGACGGCGCGGGGCTCGTCCAGGCTGCTGGCGATCTCGTCCAACCTTTCATCCCTCAGCCGACCGACCTCTTTCGGATCGAAGCCGGGTCGCGCCAACACCTCAACGAGGAAGGCGCACGCGTCGTCAAACACCCGGCTGAGGAAGTGGAGGCTCAAGGTCGTCGCATCGTGATTGACATCGACGCTGAACCGTGCGCCGAGAAAGTCGAGCCACTCGGCGACCTCGCCCGCCGTTCGGTCCTGCGTCCCCTCGGTCAGAGCTCGGGCCACCAACAGCGCGGTTCCAGCCCGTTCGCGTTCGTCGTCGCTGGCGCCGAACGGAATCACCACGCGCGCCGAGACCTCCGGCAGATCGTCATGGCGCACCGCCACGACGCTCAAGCCGTTCGGCAACCTCAGACGCTCGTATTGGGGAAGACGAATCTGGGGCGAGGGGCCCGGAGACGGCCGCCGCGTCCGGTCAACCGCCATCAGCCCGCCCCCTCCGAGTCGCGGGGCAGCACATGGAGGATCGCGCGGCGCCCGGGGGTCATCCATTCGTTCGCCACGGCCACGACCGCGTCAGAGTCCACCGAGCCCACCCGGTCGAACAGCTCGTTCACATACTCGGGCCGCTCGAGGAACGTCGCGGCGGTCGCGATCGCGTCCGACCGCGGGCCGACGCCATCGAGGGCATTCACCAGCTCGCGCAGCCCCCGGTTGACGCCGCCCTCGGTCTCGCGCTGCGACACATCGCCGTCTCGAACCGCGTCCAGCGTCTCGAGGATCGCCGACTCCAGGGTCTCGGCCGCGACTCCGGGCCGCGCCGTCGCCACGATGAACGAGAGACCGCAATCCTCGGTGGGCCAGACCTGCGCGGTGACGTCCTGAGCGATCCGCTTGTCGTACACGAGCTTGCGGTACAGCCTCGAGCTTTTCCCGTCGGCCAGCAGATAGGCGAGCACATCCGCGGCCTCGAAGCCGTCCTGCCCAAACGCCGGAGCGTGGTTGAAGATGTAGACGCGAGGGAACTGCACCTTGTCATAGATCGTATCGCGCGCTTCTTCCCCGGACGCCACCTGCGGGGCCGTTACCTGCTGAGCGCCCGGCCCGCGCGGGATATCTCCGAAGTAGCGCTCGGCCAGCTCGATCCCCCGCTCGGTCTCGAGGTCACCGACCAGCACCAATACCGCGTTGTCCGGCGTGTAGTGGGTCCGGAAGAACCCCCGCACATCCTCCAGGCTCGCCGCGTCGAGGTCCTCCATGAAACCGATCGTCGGGTGGCGATACGGGTGGCCCTCCGGGAAGGCCAGCCGCAGCATCGTCTCCATGGCCAACCCATAGGGCCGGTTCTCATACGACTGCCGGCGCTCGTTCTTCACGACGTCACGCTGGTTGTCCAGCTTCTCCTGGGTCATCGCCGACTCGAAATAGCCCATCCGATCCGATTCCAGCCAGAGCCCAAGCTCGAGCTCGTTGGCCGGCAGCGTCTCGAAGTAGTTCGTCCGATCGAACCAGGTGCTGCCGTTCAAGGTGCCGCCCGCATCCTGCACGTACTTGAAGTGCGCGTCGTTCGCGACATGTTCGGAGCCCTGGAACATCAGGTGCTCGAACAGGTGCGCGAAGCCGGTACGCCCGGGACGCTCGTGCTTGGAGCCGACGTGATACATCACGTGGACCGAGACCACCGGCGTCGTGTGGTCCTCCTGTACGATCACGCGCAGCCCGTTGTCGAGCGTCTGCTCCGTAAAGGGAAACTCGATGACTCGCGCACTCATCCGGACACTCCTACGACGCCGATTCGAACATCGAGCATCCAACATCCAACATCGAGATTCGAAGTCTAAAAGGTCGCCGAACTTTGAACATCCAACATCGATACCCAAAGTGCGCGTTCCGCCGTGGCAACTTGGGCGTTCGATGTTCAGCGTTCAAAATTCCCCACAAACTCCGATGTTGGATGTTCGATGTTGGATGTTCGATGTTCACCAGCAACATGGAAAAAATGCCCCTCGACGGCGGAGGGGCTTTGTAAGTCCGGAGGGGCGCCGTAAGCCGAGTTCTGTTTATGGGGCCATTTATCTGGGGCGCCGGTCACCCGGCGCCTCCTGCGGCCTACCCGGGGATGCTCACGCGGCGGGCCACCGCTCTCCCTCTATTTGGCCTTGCTCCCGGTGGGGTTTGCCGTGCCCCGGCGGTCACCCGCGCGGGCGGTGGGCTCTTACCCCACCGTTTCACCCTTACCCACGGCTGAACCGCAGGCGGTCTATTCTCTGTGGCACTTTCCGTCGGCTCGCGCCGCCCGGGCGTTACCCGGCACCGTGCCCTGTGGAGCTCGGACTTTCCTCGAACCGCACGCCAAACGGCGCCGGTCCGCGGCCCTGCGCCCCCCTCCGGCCAGCGAAATATCGGCGCGGTCACGAGGCCGGGTCAAGGTCGGCCCGGCGTCGCGGCTTGATTTTCACCGCCGATCCGTCGAACTTCCTGGCGGAACGGTACCGTGTCGACCCTGATCGGAGGCGGGCCCAGGCGCCCGAGAATTGTAGAATAGATGACGACGAGCACCCCTTCCGTCGATCCCCGGCTCGCCTACACCCCTGAGGTCGAAGCCGCGACCGCGCCGCTTTACCAGCGGCTTCGGGATCTGGTCCCCGAGATCGAGTGGCGCCTCCAGGCCCCGATCATCCACGAGATCCGGCGGCTCAAGCAAGAGGTCGGCGCCGTCATCCTCGCCCACAACTACCAGGTCCCGCAGATCTTCTACGGGATCGCCGATTTCACCGGCGACTCGCTGGGCCTGGCCCAGGCGGCCATGGAGGTGGAGGACGACATCATCGTCTTCTGCGGCGTCCACTTCATGGCCGAGACGGCCAAGATCTTGAACCCGGAAAAGACCGTCCTCATCCCGGACCTCGAGGCGGGCTGTTCGCTGAGCGAGAGCATCACGGTCGAGGACGTGCGGTTGCTCAAGCAACGCTATCCTGGCGTGCCGGTCGTCACCTACGTGAACACGCCGGCGGCGATCAAGGCGGAGTCGGATATCTGCTGCACCTCGGCCAACGCCCGCAAGGTGGTGGAGTCGCTCAATGCCCAGCGGGTGATCTTCCTGCCAGATGAGTATCTTGCACAGAATGTCCAGCGGGAGACCGACGTCGAGATCATCGCCTGGAAGGGCCGCTGCATCGTGCACGAGCAGTTCACCGTCGAGGAGCTGCGCGCCTACCGCAAGCAGTTTCCCGGCCTGACCATCCTGGCGCACCCCGAGTGTTCGCCCGAGGTTTGCCAGGAGGCGGATTTCGTCGGGTCGACGACCGGGATGACGGCCTTCGTGGCGGAGACCGACGCCCCGCGCATCCTGCTGGTCACCGAGTGTTCCATGTCCGACAACGTGCAAGAGGCACATCCGGACAAGGAGCTCGTCCGGCCCTGCACTTTGTGCCCGCACATGAAGAGAATCACGCTGGAAAAGACTCTCGCCTCTTTGCGCTACGGCCGTTACGAGGTGGACGTCCCCTCCGATGTCCGGGCTCGTGCTCTCCGCGCTCTCACCCGCATGCTGGAGATCGGTCGGGACGACTGAACCGCGACACACTCAGCCGAGCAGATCCGACTGGTTGCGTGCGGCTCGCACGGCTGCCGTCATCACCGGCGTTCTACTCCTCCTCCTCATCTCCCGCAGTGAGATCCGAAAGACGCTGCTGACACAAGCGCTGGCGCTCCCGCTGCTGGCGCTGGGGACGTGGATCGGGGTGCTGCTGGTCGTTCGCTGGCGCGGCCGGGGGAAACGATCGCGCCGCTCCGACCGCGGGGCCGGTCGCCGTGAGAGAAGCTAATACGCTAGCGTAGAGAGAAGCGCGCCCGGAGGGATTCGAACCCCCAACCCCTGGGTCCGAAGCCCAGTGCTCTGTCCAATTGAGCTACGGGCGCACCAGAGTTGTTTCGCCGCCAATTTCAGCCAAAGCCGCGTGAGAAGCAAGCGGTCCGGGCTATGTGATGGCGCTCATCCCCGTGATGTCTTCGCCCACGATCAAGCCGTGGATGTCGTGGGTACCCTCGTAGGTGTAGACGGACTCGAGGTTGGCCATGTGGCGCATCGATTGGTACTCCGCCAGGATGCCGTTGGCTCCGAGCAGACGCCGCGCTTCCCGGGCCACCTCACACGCCATGTTGACGTTGTTGCGCTTCGCCAACGACACCTGCGTATGGCGCAGCTCGCCGCGGTCCTTCAACCGACCCAGCTGGATCGCCAGCAGCTGGGCCTTCGTGATCTCGGTGAGCATTTCGACCAGCCGGATCTGCTGGATCTGATAGCCCGCGATCGGCCGGCTGAACTGTAAGCGATTCCCGGCGTAGCTGAGGGCCTCGGCGTAACACGCCATCGCCGAGCCCACCGCGCCCCAGGCGATGCCGTAGCGCGCTTGGTTGAGGCACATCAGGGCGCTTTTCAAGCCGGCCGAGCCTGGTAGTAGATTTTGCGCCGGGACGCGCACCTCTTGCAGCGAGATCTCGCTCGTGTCTGACGCCAGCAGGGACAGCTTGCCCTTCTGATCCTTGGCGACGTATCCGTCGCGCTCGGCTTCCACGATGAACCCGCGGATCGAACCCGGATCGTCGAGATCGCCGGTCTTGGCCCAGATGATCGCCACATCCGCCATGGAGCCGTTAGTGATCCACATCTTCGTGCCGTTGATCACCCACTCGTCCCCGTCCTTCACCGCTCGGGTGGTCAGCCCTCCCGGATCGGACCCGTGATCGGGCTCGGTCAGGCCGTAGCACCCGACCGCTTCGCCCTTCGCCAGCTTGGGCAGCCAGTGTTGCCGCTGCTCTTCGCTGCCGAACTCGAAGATCGGATACATGACCAGCGCGCCCTGCACACTGGCGAAGGAACGGACGCCGGAATCACCCCGCTCCAGCTCTTGCATGATCAGCCCATAGGCCACGTTGTTCAGGTCGGCGCACCCGTATTTCTCGGGCAGATTCGCGCCGAAGATACCCAGCTCAGCCATCTGCGGAATCAGCTGCTTGGGGAACTGCTTCTCGACGTAGTAGTGAGCGATCACCGGCATCACCTGCTCGTCCACCCAATCGCGCACGGTGTCCCGCACCGCCCGCTCTTCCTCGCTGAGCAGCATGTCCGTGTTATAAAAGTCCACACCTGGGAAACTCGCCACTTTGGCAACCCTGTTCGTCTGTTTTGAAACCTCTGAGTCTGCAGAGACCCCGACCTGCGAGCGTCGGGAAGTTTACACCAAGCGTGGCGGGCAGGTCAAACCGCAACGCTTTTGGCCTACCTCAATCCGCTTCATCCGGAGCGTGGGAAGGTTCGACGCCACCGCGTGCGCGATAGAGGCCCTGGACCACGGCAACGGCGATGCGGCTCGTCAACACGTAGGTGATCGCCAGCATCAGGAAGTAGAGCGGCAGAAGCTGGCGGGAAGGGCGAACATCGAGAACCAGGTAGTACCGGATCAGAACGTAAGCCGCGACGCCGAGAACGGCGGCCAATCCCACCCCGCGGCCCCAACGGGCGCCACGTCGCCGTACCGCTTTGCGGCAGTCCGGACACCAGAGATAGCGGTCCAGGTCGCTGGCCGGATAGAGTCCTTGGCAACTCCGGCAAGCAACCTCGGCGTCGCGAAACCGCATCTACGTCAAGCCCCTGACGATCTGGTCTGCGAATTCCGCCGTCGTCGCCGTCCCGCCCAGGTCCGGCGTGCGCGACCCCCCCTGCAGAGCCGCCGACAGCGCCCCGCGCACCCGCTCGGCGACGCCGGTTTGCCCCAGGTGCTCGAACATGAGACAACCCGCCAGAATCACCGCCGACGGATTCGCCACACCCTGCCCGGCGATGTCCGGCGCCGACCCGTGCACCGCTTCGAATATCGCGACGTCCCGACCGACGTTGGCACCCGGGGCCAGACCCAGGCCGCCGATCAGGCCCGACGCTTCATCGGACAGGATATCGCCGAACATGTTCTCGGTGACGATGACATCGAACTGATACGGGTTGACCACCAGCTGCATCGCCGTGTTGTCGACGATCCGTTCTTCGTATTCGATTCGGCCCTCGTAGTCGCGGGCAACGTCTCGACCCACGTCGAGGAAGAGGCCCTGGGTGCACTTGAGGATGTTCGCCTTGTGAACCAGGGTTACTTTCTTCCGTTCGTGGGCCAAAGCGTAGTCAAACGCGAAACGAGCGATCCGCTCAGCCCCAAAACGCGTCACGATCATCACCGACTCGGCCGCGGCCTGAGGGTCGTCCTCCATGCCGATGAAGTGCTCCACCCCGACGTAAAGACCCTCGGTGTTCTCACGAATGACGACGACATCCACGTCCTCGTAGCGCCCGCCTCTCACCAAGCTGCGAGCCGGCCTGACGTTGGCGTAGAGGTCGAACATCTTTCTCAGCGCCACGTTGATCGAGCGGAACCCCTCGCCCACCGGCGTGGTCAGCGGGCCTTTCAGCGCGACGCGATTACGGCGGATCGAATCGACGGTCGGTTGCGGCAACGGCCCCATACCCTCGTTGACCGCGCTCATTCCCGCGATCTGCTCGTCCCACTCTGCATCGGCCCCGGCCGCTTCGAAGACCTGTAGCGCGGACCGGACGATCTCGGGTCCGATCCCATCGCCGGGAATCAAAGTGATCTGCGCGCCCATCCCCGAGCCCGCCTCGGCCGCGTTACGGACTGACGTATTCGGCAAACACCTGAGCCAGCCCGGCCAGCGCACCTGGCGAGTTCGGCGCCCCCGCGCCACCGCGAACCGAACCAGACCAGAGCACGTTCCCCGCTCGCGTGTCGAGCAACACGGTACGAAGCGCCAGCTGGCCCGCCGTGGCGCTGTCCCCGGACTCGTAGACGATTTCCAGCGGCCAGAGCGCGTAGCGCGAATCGAATAGCGCCGCCAGCATTCTGAGCTGTCCGTAAAGTGGGTCGTTGACGTGACGCAGCCGGGTCCCTTTGCGGCGGACCTCATCGGCGGCGAGGGCGTAGGGATCGACCTCGATCCCGGGCCGGCGCCGCAGCGTCTCGACCAGCTGCTCCGGGGTTACCCAGACGGCTCGGCCCCCACGCTCCGCCAGGGCGAAATCGATTTCCAGGTCGGTACGCCGGGCGGCGGACTCGGCGTTTTGGGCTCCACCGACCCACCCTCCCGGCACGGGGCGGACATACTGGACGGGTAAGACCAGCACGGTCTGGCCGCTCAGGATGGTGAACCCGGCGACCGGCTCGAGCTCGGCTCCCCCTCCTGAGCAGCCCAGCCACACCGCGACCAAGAAGCAGGCGAGCCCCGGCTCGAGGCTCTTAACTGGCGTCATGATCCCCTCCCCTTCTCCTCACCTCACATCACGCCAGTAACCCCGCGTCCACCCGAATCACTTGACCGGTGATCTGGCGCGCCATCTCCGAGCAGAGAAAAAGCACCACGTGAGCCACGTCGATCGCCTCGGGCAAGCGCCGCAAGACGGCCCGCTCCGACGATTTGCTGACGACCTCCTCCGGCACGTCAGCGAGCATTTCGGAACGTACGTGCCCGGGCGCCACGGCGTTGACGTTGACGTTGGAGGGGCCCAGATCGGCGGCCGCCGACCGGGTCAAACCCACCAGTCCCGCCTTCGAGGCCGCGTAGTTGGCGATCCCAAAACTTCCCAGATACGCTTGAATCGACGCAATATTCACGATCTTGCCGTACCGCTGCCCCTTCAGTGTCGGCGCCACCGCGCGGATCATGTTGAAGGCGCCAGTCATGTTCGTCTCCACTACCTCGCGCCACTGCTCATCCGTCATCCTCCACACCGGCGCCGATCGGTGTACCCCGGCCGCGTTCACTAGGAAGTGGACACCGCCCAGTTGCTGCCGCGCTCGCTCCACGAACGCCTCGACCGCCCGAGCGTCCCGCACGTCGACCTCTTCCGCCAAGACTTTCACCTCGAGCTGCTGCAGCTCCGCTTCGACCGAGGCGGCTTCAGCGGCGATGGCACGGCCCGGCAGACCGAGCCAGTTGAACGCCACGTTGGCGCCACAGCGGGCAAACTCGATCGCGGTCCTGCGTCCGATCCCGGTGGCACCCCCGCTGATGAGCGCGGTTCGGCCGCGCAGACCGCCGAAGTAACCCGCCGCCTGGACCTGGGACTCCTCGCCCACCTCCTCGAGCAGAGCGTTGACCGCTTCGCCAGCGCCGGCAGGTTCCGTCGGGTCTCCCGCCCCCGGTTCACCGGCACGATCTTCAGGTCTGTCCAAGCCGATTGTCCGAACTCGATAGTGACGTGGGCGCCCGTCGCCTCACCGAGCGCCAGCTCCACCGCTCCCGGTGCACTGGTGTAAATCCATGATAGCGTTGAACGTGGGAAACTAGCAACAGACGCGGCTCGGCCGCGGCGCGGCTTCTGCCGTCACCTCAGGGTTGGGGCCCCGCCAGTCGAACTCCGCCGCGGATCTCGTGGTGCGAGACACGAGCGACCGCGGTGTAGCGGTACTCGGTCACCAGCCAGATCGCCCCGGTCTGCGTCAGCCGGAGCGCCAGTCCGGCGAACCCGCCGACGCCGAAGCCATAGCCGTCTAGCGACGCCGCAAGCGCCGAATCGCCCGGCGCGATGTCACCCCCGTTGGGGCCGGTTACATCCACAGAGTGCAAGGCGCCGCTGACGCCGAGGAAGGGGCGCACCGTGCCGCCGCTGCCCAGGCCCCTCCAGAAGGCGAGGCCGGCGACGATGTCGCGATGCTCGAGATCCGCATCGCTTCGTTCCGCCGCCCACCAGCCCAGCTCCGGCCCCACCTGCAGCCAGCGCCCAAACAGATCGGCCAGGCCGAGGCGTGCGCCGAACGACACTCCGGGCTCTGACTCGGACGGGATCACCGTGCCGCCTTGCATGTCGATCGCTACAAATCGCAGGGCAACGATCTGCGATCGAAGCGGAGAGGCCGCAGCCAGCGTAGCCAGGGCGAGGAGGCCCACGCAGATCGGTGAGTTTGAACGCGTGATCACCGCTGCCGTCTCCCGCCGCGACTAGCGAAGATTCATGAACAGATAGGTCACAACGAGGATGACCCCGAGGTAGGCGATGCCCACGACGGGCACCTGAACCAGCACCATCAGCGACCCGACGACCGCACCGAGAAAGCCGCCGAGATAGATGATCAGCCGCAGCTCGCGACGCGTCACCGTCCAGATCAGGTGCTCGAGATCGGCGATCGGATAGGTTCGGATCCGCCGCTCCACCATCTCGGCGATCGGCAGATCCTCGACCAACGCCGGCACTCGCGCCTGCAAGAACTCCCAGAGCGGGTCGAAAAGCAGGCGCTCCGCTCGGTCGAGGCCGTCGGGTGGCACGAAGTCCCCGATGCGGCCAATCGGGACCGAGAGCAGCCACTCGGTTTGTCTGACCAACGCCGCCTCTAGCAGATCGGCCACTCGCTCGCCGCGAGCCAACTCGAGCACCCAGACGGCCAGGCGCTCCGACATGCGACCCGAAGTCTCGGGCCCCAGATACTCGACGACGTCGACCAGCTTCTTGCCCTCCGACGCACGGAGAAATCGGTCGACGCGGCCGAGCACGAACTCCTCCGTCGTCTCATGACGGGCGAACTCCACGATGCGATCCGTCAGCACGCCACCGACTCGTTCCAGTTCACCGTCACTCAAGTCGCCGAAGATGTCCCGCACCGGCCGCTCCAACATGTCGTCGATCGCCTGGTTGACGGCCGCGGCGGCGCGATCCTGGATGAGCGGCTCGCGCAGAAGCGCGGCGATCTCCTCGGACCCGCCCCGTTCCAGCGCCTGAACGGTCTGGCTCAACGTCCGCTCGGTAATGATCAGCCGGCCCATGATCTGCTGAAAGACGCCTTGCTGACTCAGATAACCGTCGATGAAATTTCGCAGCGCTCGGCGCACCCGTTCCTGCGCGGCGGGCGACTCGAGAACCTGGCCAAAACGGTCGAGGACCAGGGGCAGGTAGTTGCGGACGATCGCCTCGCCGAAGTTGATCGCGCCGGCGGGCAAGAACTTGCCCAACGGCTGCTCCGAGGTAACGAAGTCGCGCAGGTTTCGCTCGAAGAACTCGGCGATGGCGCCCCGGAACCCGGGACTGTCGACGACTCCGGTGCCCAGGTCATGTAGCGCCACGACCAGCTGCCGCCGCCCGTCGGGCGTGAGGACGCGCTCCAGCGGCTCGTCGCCGAACTCTTGATTCACCCGCTCGACGAAATCTCGCACCCGCCTCTCGAACGAGTCGCCATGGAGATACTCGGTGAATCCTTCCAGAAGTCTTTGCCCGAAGTCGGAGACGGTTCCCTTGACCTCACCCAGGCGTCCAAACGGGACCTCCGAGCGCAAGGCTCCCAGCTCGCGATTCAGCAGTCCTTCCAGCGCCTCACGCAGCGTCCGGTCGAAGCGCTCGCGAAACTCCGGCTTAGACAGAGTACTGACGATGTCATCCGGCCGCAGCAGGTGGGTACCCACGGTCTGACCGATCCGCCGCGCAATGCGGTCGATCTCTTTCGGGATGGCGCCCTGAGGGAAGAGCCGTGCGCGCCCCAGGCGCACGGGACGGTGGGGGTGGAAGAGCATCCAGATCGCCACCGCGTTCGTCAGCAAGCCGGCGGTGACGCCGATACCGACAAAGACCAGGTGATCGAAGGTCAAGAAATCAGGCAATCCAGACTCGATTTCGCGTTGACAGACTCACTGACCGCCTCCAAGTTCTGCGCCATGCAAAGCGAGTCGGGGTCGAGGCCCCAATCGAACGGCGCAAACGTCGCGGCGGCCCACGCCTGGTTGAGTCAACAGGGCGATGCCACGCTCAGCGAACAAATCGAGCTCGCCAGCACTCCGGCTCCCCCCTTCGAGGAAGCAGCCCGGGCGGGCCTGATCAGCGCCAAGCTCCAGTCGCTCGGCCTCGATCCCCAGCGAGACGAGATCGGCAACGTTCTCGCCAGTTTCCCGCCGGGCGCCGCATCGACGGACAACGCGCCGGTCGTGGTCGCGGCCCATATCGACACGGTCTTCGGACCCGAAACCGCAATAACGATTCGCCGCGAAGGCGACCGCTGCGTCGGACCCGGCTGCACCGACAACGCCCGCGGCATCGCCGTCGCGCTGGCGGTGCTCCGCGCCCTCATTCACGGCGGCGCCCGGCCGCGGCAACCGCTCGTTTTTGCCTTCACCGTGGGCGAGGAGGGCCCCGGCGATCTGCGCGGTGTGTGGCACCTGTTTCGCCCTGAAAGCTCGTTGGTGCGCCCGGCGGCCTTCATTGCCGTCGACGGGAGCGGCCTGCGTCGCATCACTCATCGCGCCTTGGGAAGCCGCCGGCTTCGCATCACTCTGCGCGGTCCCGGCGGCCATTCCTGGACCGATTGGGGCCGGGTCAACCCGGCCAACGCCCTGGGCGAGTTCGTGCACGACGTCGTGCGGCTGGCGCTGCCGGAGAGCCCGCGCACCACTCTCACCGTCGCCAGGCTGGGCGGCGGCCACAGCATCAACGCCGTCCCGACTGAGTGCTGGGTCGAGCTCGATGTGCGGTCCGAGGCGCAGGAGCTACTCGAGCGCGTCGACTCGGAAATCAAAGCGGCTCTCCGTTCCTGCCTCGCGGCCGAAGCAGGCCGCGGCGAGGGTGAGCTGAGCTTCGAGCTCGAGGTCATCGGCCAGCGGCCCGCTGGGCACCTGCCCACTTCGCACCCGCTCGTCCAGGCGGCCGAGCGGGCCACGCGTGCCCTCGGTGAAGAGCCGAAGTACACAGTATCCTCGACCGACGCCAACGTCCCGATGGCGCTGGGCGTCCCGGCGATTGCCATCGGCGGCGGTGGCCGATCTGGCGAGACGCATACCGAAAACGAATGGTTCGAGAACAGCGATGGCGCCGCCGGGCCTCTGCGACTCCTCTCACTCCTCGCCAGCGTGGCTCGATTCTAGGACCGGCTCCTCGGGTCGCACGGCTCAGCTCGCCTCGCCTCGAGCGACGCTCTGGTCGCCCAGCAAAAACGTTCCTCTCAAACCGCGGATCGCAACCTCCGAGCCGAGCACGGAGTCGTGAAGCTCGCAGTCTTCGATCACACAGTCCTCACCCACGATGCAATCCTCGAGCGTCGAGCGCACGATCCGGCTGCCGCGGCCGACCGTCACGTTCGGCCCCACACGCGAGGCGGACAGCTCGGCCCCGCTCTCGATGCGAACCGGATCGAGGATCCGGGAATCCCTCGCCTGCTCCGGCGCCCGGCCATGGCCGGTCTCCAGGAGGTGGCGATTGGTGGCGAGCAGTGTCTCGGGCTTCCCACAGTCGTACCAACCTTCCACCTCCAGCACCTTGATCTCCGCCCCGCTGTCGACCATGTACTGAAGAGCGTCGGTCAGAAAGTATTCGCCGAGTTGGGGAGCCGCGGCCAGGGTATGATCGATCCCCTCAAACAGCAGGCGGTGATCACGGACGTAATAGACGCCGATGTTGGCCAGCCGCGAGATCGGCTCGCTCGGCTTCTCGACGATGCGTCGCATCACCCCGCGCTCGTCGGTGACGATCACGCCGAAGCGCTGATAATCCTCGACTTCCTTCGCCCAGATAAAGCCGTCCGCCTCGGGTTGGCTGGAGATCACCGACAGGTCGGCATCGAACAGGGTATCGACGAAAATGATCAGCATCGGACCGTGCACGTGGGGCTGCGCCAGCTTGATCGCCCCGGCCGTGCCGTCTTGCACCGCCTGCTCTACGAAGACCGCCGGGACCTGGTAGTGGACTCGCACATGGTTCTCGACCTGCTCTTTCAGATGGCCCGTGATGAAGATCAGCCGATCGACGCTCAGCCGGCCCAAGACGTCTTCCACCACGTGGTCGAGAACCGCCTTTCCCGCTACCTGAAGCAGCGGCTTGGGCACCGTGTGCGTATGCGGCCTGAGCCGAGTCCCCTTACCCGCCAACGGGATCACTACCTCCACGTACGCACTCCTTTCCTCGCCGGGTTCAGCCTGCTGGCTTCACGGCACTAAACTATGCCGATTCCGCCGCCCGCAAAGGCTTGCGCGGCTCGATCGATCTTGCACAACAGCCATCGCCACCGCATGATCAGTACCATTCAAGCGGGCGGGCGGCCGGGGAGCGAATGCTAGACGGTATCTGGAGAGCGCTGACGATCAACTCCGCGCAAACGCGAGAGGCCGCCGAGGACCCGCGTCTGCGCGGCCGCACCTACCTGGTTCCTTTCGCGACGGTCTGGGACGAGATCCTCGGTATGATCGAGTCACACCCGCGCTGGAAGCTGATCCGAGCCGATGAGGGCACGGGCCTGATACATGCCGAGGCCCGTACGCGAGTGTTCCGCTTGGTGGACGATGTTCGATTCAAGCTGAAGCTCGACCAGAACGCCCTCACACGGGTCGACATGTGGTCAGCGTCGCGCGTGGGCCGTGGTGACTTTGGCACCAACACACGACGGATCAGCCGCTTCTATCGCGAACTTGACCGCCGTCTGGGATTGCCACGTTGAGGAAGACGTCCGTCGCCCGCCGAAGCTTGTGGCTGCCGCGCGAGCTACTGATTGACCCGCCTTGAGCGCCGGGGTGAGACGGTAAAGGTCGCGGCAGACTCGCCCTTCGTCTGCGCGCGCGAGTGGTCGAGACCGGCGCTTCCGGCCGACCGCGGGTTTTACGGCCCCCTTAGTCGACCCCAGCGGCCGCCCGAGCTTGTACCTCTTCCACGCCCACCGGGTGCGGCCGCAGCTCTTCGCCTTCACTTCGCGCGATGAACGCCGCGCAGGTCAGGTCGCCGGTCACGTTAACGGCGGTGCGGCACATGTCGAGAATTCGGTCGACCCCCAGGATGAGGGCGATTCCAGTCTCGGGCACGCCCGCCTGCATGAGCACGACTGTGAGGATGATGATCCCGGCCGAGGGGACGCCGGCCGCCCCGATCGAGGCGAGCGTTGCGGTCAGCACGACCATGAGCTGTGCCGTCCAGGAGAGATCGATACCCATGACCTGGGCAATGAACATGGTGGCCACACCCTGATAGAGTGCCGTGCCGTCCATGTTGATGGTCGCGCCGAGGGGTAGAACGAAGCTGGCCACCTCGTCGCTGACGCCCAGGTCCTCCTCCGCCGCTTCGATCGTAACCGGCAGCGTCGCGTTGGAGCTGGAGGTCGAGAAGGCGATGATCGGGACTTTTCGAATTCGCTTGAAGAACGTGATCGGGCTGAAGCGGGCCAGGAAACGCATCGCCAGCGGGTAGGTGCCAAACACGTGGATCGTAAGGCCCAGAACCACTGTCAGCATGTACAGGAACAGGCTGGCGAGAAGGTCGAGGCCGGCCTGCGCCACGACGGCCGCCAGCAAGGCGAATACGGCGTAGGGGGCCAGACGCATGACCCAATCCACGAGGATCATCGCTACATCGTTGATACCGTGGAAGAAGTTGAGCACGGTGTCGCGCCGCTG
>CAYGCC010000222.1:0-2669 GCA_964348165.1 uncultured Gemmatimonadota bacterium
TCGGCCCTTCTTGCTGCACGTTCTACCAGTCCAAGTTCAATAAACTTGGCAGTGATCGTCGGATCAAACTGCCTGCCCGAAAACCGCCTCAGCTCCGAAGTTACATCTGCAGTACTCAAAGCCGCACGGTACGGTCGATTAGAAAGCATCGCGTCCACAGTGTCCACGACCATGATGATCCGAGCCGCCAATGGGATTTCAGACCCTATGAGGCCGTCGGGATAGCCGTTTCCATCATAGTGTTCGTGATGATGTCGCACAGCTTCAATCACGCTTTCGCTTAAACTGGAGACGGAAGCGAGTAATCGAGCTCCACGCTCCGGGTGCGTGCGGATCATCTCCCGCTCTGCTTCCGAAAGCTGAGCCGGACTACTTATCAACTCAGTGTAAGCGAAGTCGATTTTACCAATATCGTGCAAAAGAGCGGCCGTTCCGACTTCGTCTATTTTGTGAGACGCTAGACCAAGGGCCCGGGCTAATTCACGACTGAACTGCGCCACACGGACCGAGTGGCCTGAAGTGTACGGATCTTTAGCTTCAATCGTCTTAACCAGAAGCTCAAGGATTTCCTGGTTTTGCTTCAGCAATTTGAACTGGATGCCATATGCGTGCTGCACAAAGAAGAGTGGCAGGAGCACAACTAAAAGGCCAGCTGTCCCAAGCTCTGTGAACGCGAAGACGACCAGCAGCGAGAAAGAACTTGAAGCCAGTTCATTGGCGAAAGCTAGAGGGCCAATCTCCCTCCATATGTCCGTAACGCGCTTCCGAGTGTCTATTGCTATCACCGTGGCGACGAGAACCATGTTCACGCAGAAGTACGTTACGATAAGCCCGCCGACCGGGACGAGCATCTCGCGCAGATGGAAATCCGTATAGTCAATTGGACCACCAAGAGCGACGTAGACAACCGACCCAACACCTATTGCGAGAGCGAATTGCGATGCATTGAATGCCCACTTGATACTTTCGCGGCGAAGCACGAGCCCTTGTGCAATAATGCGCGAGATAAGCGTGGATAGCACCGCAACGGCTGGACCGAATAGAGGTACTGTGGTGACTGTTGGAATGAGTGATACTGAAAAAACAGCCCGACCCGACCGCATCCCCATGGCGTCGCCGAGAACGGTAAGCACCGTCAGCGCAACGACCCCCGCCCATGCGTCGACCCCTGACACCTCAATGGGAAAACGCATGACGATCGCGACCGCCAAAACGAGTGCTCCGACGGTCACAATAGAGACGAAACTGACGAGCTTGGGACGCATTTTTCCGTTAAGACTGATAAGAAAACCCCCAACCCAGCTCTAGCCCCAAGAGACATCCGCAGCAAACAAACTGGCAAGGACCAGTAGCAACTGCACCAGCCACGTCATGAAGCTCACCTCCTTTCGCGGTGGTGTCACACCAGATCGCTATCTGATGTGCTTTCCGCTCCGCTCGGTCGGCTCCGCTTTCAGTGACGCGTCAGCCTAGAGAGATTGGGGGTTTTTCAGTGTCTCATGGTCCTGTCCCGGATCCACGGGGCAGGCGGGATTCCCGTGCGCTAGAGCTCTCCTTTCGGTCGACCTCCCAGACCCGCCGTCAGCGGGTCGACAGAATCCAACGATTCGTCGCCTTCAGCGTCGCCAGTATCGCCGAATGCTCCGGCGACTCGTTCACCGGCGCCGCCCCGGCCAGATACGTTCGCGTGCGTCCGCTCAAACCGTAGACCGCCGTCACCACCACCGGCAAATCGAAAACGTCGATCAGCTTCACACCGTCCAGCGCGAAGCCCACTTGCTTATCCTCCGCCAACTC
This sequence comes from uncultured Gemmatimonadota bacterium, assembly GCA_964348165.1. Classification (GTDB taxonomy): domain Bacteria; phylum Gemmatimonadota; class Gemmatimonadetes; order Palauibacterales; family KS3-K002; genus CAYGAJ01. Next base: position 1,798 of record CAYGCC010000222.1, read on the forward strand.
CAGCGCGTTGAGCACCGCCTCCGCCGCCGCGTTCATCCGCCCCCGCTCGATGTCCGCACGTTCGGCCACACCCACAAACTCATTATCGTCCAGCCGCAGACGCACCCGGCAGAGGATGTGCTGCGGAAACCGTCGCTCGAACTCGTACCCCTCGAACATATAGCGCCGAACACCCGTCAGATGTCCGATGCCGATCACCTTGGCCGGCTCACTGGCGCCGAAACCCTGCGTCTGGGCGACGCTCACCTTGCGATGGTCCACCGTGATGCCCAGCTGCGCCATCAAAGCCGACTCCACGTTGCGCACCGTCTGCTTCGGCGCCATACGGCTGTCGGTCAGAACGTGAACTTCCTCGATCCGACCTTCCGTGTCGGCGACGATCCTCGCCGAAACCACACCCGTCAGCTCGCCCAACAGGCGCTCCGCCCGCTGCAGCAGCGAGGTCTCATACTCAGGCGCTCCCTCAAGTCGGCGCGCCTCGCCCATGGCGTTCCTTTCCGTCTCCATTTCCACTAGTGAACGGGCTTTCCCGGCGGGGGAGGTTGACCGGGAAAAAGCTAGTCGTAAACCCTGATCGCGTCGCCGCCGGCCTGCTTGGCCTCGTTCAGCGCCGCCTCCGCCGCGGCCAGCGCCTCGCCGTAACCGGAATTCAGGGAATCTTCCGGCCCGATCTCTGCAATGCCTACGCTGAGCGACACTCTCGGCGTGGCGCCGTGTCCACGGGCCCGGATCCGCGCCGTCCGGGACTTTATTTCCTGCGCCACCCGCAGCGCCCCACTCCGTCCGCCTTCGGGCAGCACGATCACGAAATCGTCATGCCCCAGGCGCGCTGCGAAGTCCTCGGCGCGAATACAATCTCTAATGATGGTGAT
>CAYGCC010000223.1:0-7764 GCA_964348165.1 uncultured Gemmatimonadota bacterium
CGCGCCAGCGCGAAGGGCCTCGAGCTGCACGATAACGTCTGGTACGGCCCGCGCGTGCTGGAGCCAGGCCAGGTGAGCTGGTACGAGACGGCGATCGAGTATTTCGCCCACCTGGCCGAGGAGGCGGCGGCCGCGGCCACGGCCGAGCCGCTGGCGAGCTGGTTGGTGGACCGCGAGCTGAACGCCGCCCACTCCGAGCTGCTCCTGATCAAGCGCGACCTCGAGTCGCTCACGCAGCGCCTGCGCCAGCACGCCGGCGCCCGCCGCTTCTTTGCGGCGGAGGCCGACGCCCGGCAGATCCGCAACCATCACCTCGACGGATTGCGGGCCTGTCTCGATCGTATCGCCGACGCCTGCTTCATCGAGTCGGACCCGGGCGATCCCGTCGCCGAGCTCAGGGCCCTGGAGGTCGACGCACCGGCCCGGGTTGCCGCCCGCCAACAGCTGCGCCAGCGGCTGGCGGAGATCTTCGACCGCCAGACGGTCCGGCGCCTCGAGCACGGCGGCGGCCTCGAGGGCGCGGAGGTCGAGCTGTTGCGAGCGGCGGCGCGAGCCGCGGCCGGCCTCGACGCGACCGGCGGCGGCTTCGACGCCTGGGCCCAGCTCGAGCGCGAAGACATCCTGATCGAGTTGGCGCGGCTCGACCCCTCGCTGGCGACGATCCTCGCCGGCCACCTGGCGGCGGTGGAAGCGCTGGCCCGCGCCGGGGCGCCCAGCTCGCTGCTCGAACCGCTGAAGAGAGCGGAGCGTTTTGCCGCGACGGCGCTGGAGGCGGCGGTTAAGCCCGGCGACGGCGGCTGGAGCGGCCGCAGCCCGTTCGTGCCCTTAGCGCTCGCCGACGTCTGTGTGGCGGCCGGGGGCGGCCGTCTCGGTAGCTTCGAGCGGGGCGCGGCCGGTGTGAGAGCGGCGAGCACGCCGGCGATCGGTCTGATCGGCGCCGCGATCCACGAGCTGGAGCTGGACGGCGCACGGCCGGCCTGGGACGCGGGCTGGGGCGAGTCGGCGGACCGGGCGCTCTTTGCGCGGCGCGCCCGCGACCTGGCGGCGATCGCCCTCGGCGCCGGCTCGCACGTGGCGGAGCGGGCCGTCGATCACGCGCGGAGCCGCATTCAGTTCCCCGACATGTTCCAGGACATGGACGGGCGGGACGCGGTGGGCAAGTTCGGCGCGGTCCGCGCTCACGTCGCGCACATCGAGGCCAGCCGTCTGGCGGTCGAGACGCTGCTGCGAGACGTGCCATGGCTGGACGCCGCGGCGGAGCTGGAGGCAGCCGTGGCCAAAGTGGCCGTGACCGATCTGTTCGGACCCGACATGCCGAGCATCACCTATCGGTCGGGCCAGGTGATCGGTGGCACCGCGTTCTCTGAGGACGATATCTTCTCCAAGATTTACCGCGACAGTTCGGTCTTTCCTCATTACGTCCGCGAAAACGCGCGACTGAACGTCGAGATCGGCAAGCGCCTGGCGGCGGAGAGTTCGTCGTTGCTCGGTACGATCTCACCCGACGTCGAGGCGACCCTCTCCTTCATGGAGCGCCGGCCGATCTTCGACTTCGAGGTGCAGCGGCTGCGCGAAGCCGAAGCTCAGCTACAGAACGCGATGCGAGGCGAGCTGGAAAAGGGCAACGGCGTGACCGCGGACCAGGTCGTCCACGACATCGCCGGCGAGCTGGCCACGCGGCTCTATGTGTGGGCGCGTACACTCGTTCGCGCTCACCGCCGGCTCGAGGCCGCCCTACCCGCGGAACGCTACGTCGAGGCGGCTCAGCTGTGGGCCGACACGATCGAAGAGCGCCTGGTCGCCATCGACCAGGAGCTGACCGCCGCCGCCGATCGCGTCGAGCTGGGCGAACACGCCTTCAGCTTCGACGGCTATCCCGACGTGCCCATCGCCACTACCGCGCTCGACTTCAACTACGAGCGCGACGTGATCAACGCGGCACGCAAGTATCGATCGGGCGACTTCCTGCTGAAGCCGCTCAACCTGCATGAGATTCGCCATTTACCCGAGCTGGTCTGGGCTGACGATGTGACGCGCTCGCACTATGAAGAGTATTTGCGCCTCTTCCGCGAGCGGTTCGTCGAGACCGAACACGATCCGTCCTACGACCGCTACGTCGAGCGGCTTCATTACATCCCGCGCGAGGATATCGACTGGACGCAGCGTCAGGGCTTCTTCCGCATGGTCATCCCGCCGGAGTACGGCGGCCAGGGCCTCTCGAAGGCCGACTACTACAACCTCTGCATGATCTCCAAACGCCTGGCCGATGTGAGCCACACCCTCACCATTCAGGGCAACACCAGCATCGGCACGCACCCCATGCTGTTCGGGCTTTACCAGGATGTGGTGGCGGCCGAGCGCGATCTACACACGGCGCTGGGCGGCGCCGAGCAGGTCGAGGGCCTCAAGGCCGAGATCGAGAAGCTGCTGGCCACCCGGGACGACCCCGACATGAAGGGGCTCGAGGCATCGTTCATCGCTCTCAACAAAGAGGTCGCCTCGAAGCTGGGCCGCAGCCGCATCCTCAAGAAGATGGTGTTCGGAAAGTTCCTGTCGTCGCTGCAGAAGGCGGGGGCCGCCGGGATGAAGCGCGACCTCGGCGGCTTCTTCGGCGGCCTGGAGAAGGCACTGGCCGCGCTGGAAGGGTGGCGTGGACGGGCAGAGGCCGAGCTCGACGAGATGCCACGCCGCCGCTTCGCGCACGAATTCTATCTGCGGTTGATCTCGGCGCGGATGATCTCGGCATTCGCGCTGACCGAGCCCAGTGCCGGCTCGGACACCGCGCGCATCCGCACCGAAGCGCGCCTCGACTCGCGGCGCGTGCACACCGACGACGCCGGGGTCAAGTACTTCTTCCTGGATGAGCAAGCCGAGCAAGGGCGCCGCAACATCGCCGACATGCCCCGCTTCGAATTCGATTACGACGAGTCGAAGATCTTCTACCGCTATCGCGACGACGCGCCAGCCGCTGAGGTATTCTCGCAGGAGTACACTTACGAAGCCGGCGAGGAGAAGTACCGCTACTTCATGATCGGCGATCGGCGCGTGGACATTCACGACATGGCGTGGATCCGCGAACGCGACGGCCAGGAGATCTACGAGTTCTACGTGCTGAACGGCGCCAAGATGTGGATCACCAACGGGCATATCGCTGGTGTCGAGGCGCTTTACGCCCGTACACCCGCCGGCGTCACCGGCTTCATGGTCGACGCCCTCACCGAGGGCTTCCTGGTCGGCAAGGACGAGGAGAAGACGGGACAGCGCGGCTCGCCGACGAACGAGATCACCCTGACCAACGTGCGGGTGCCACGCGAATGCTTGATCGGCATCGAAGGGCGTGGCCAGGAGAACGCGCTCGAGACGCTGAACGTCGGTCGTGCCGGACTCTGCGTCTCGGCCGCCGCCGGCATGCAGCAGAAGCTGACGGAAGCGGTGGCCTATCTGTCCAAGAACCCCCGGGGCTCCGAGGGCTGGGCGCGCTACCGGCTCGGGCTGGCGCTGGAGGAGATGTTCGCCAACGAGGCGATCGCCTTCAACCTGATCGGGCTGTTCGACGACAGGACGAGCGACGCGCTGCGCATCGAGTCGTCGGTCGGCAAGCTCTTCGGCACCGATGGCGCCCACCGGATGGACCACTACCTCGAGCCGCTCTACGAGATCGAAGGGCAAACGCAGCGATTCCGAATCGAGAAGGATCGCCGCGACGATCGGGTGCTCACGATCTACGAGGGGACCAACGAGATTCAGCAGTTCTTGCTGCTCAAGGACCTGATCGACATGGTCGGCCCCAAGATCGACCAGCTCGAGGGTTTCGAGTTGGACGCCGGCTCCACGGCCTACGCCGACCAGGTACACGTCCTGTCCGAGATGCACGCGGGATTGCAGGCACGCCTCAAGCTCACGCGAGTGACCTACAAGAGCGCCGCGTGGCAACGCGCCCTGCTGCAGCCGATCTTCTTCCGCCTCGCCCGCATGACCGTGCTGCTGAAGCTGGTCGACAGTGCGGTGCACCGGGCCGACTGGATCTCGCGCCACCTCAGCGCCGACGGCGACCGGGCGTGGCGGACCTGGACGGATCGGGCGGCGCGCGGCTTCGTCGCCCGGGCCGAGCGCGAGTTCGCCCGCCTGGCCTCGGGCTTCGATCGCGATCTGAAGCTGCTCGAGGCCGGCGGTCGCACCTCCGAGCTGAAGCTGGCCGAGACCGTGCTCGATGAGGCCGACTCGGCGCCCAGCGCTCACGTTGTAGCAGCGGCGCGTCCCCGTGTCGATCGCGCACCGATCGAGCGGTTGCTGGAGATCGTGGTCGCGCTGGAGCCGGCGCCCCGGCTCGCGCCACGCCCACGCCTCGAGAACGGCCGGGTGTCCGAGCATGTGTACGGCTTCTCGGCCGGGGCGCGTCGCGCCTTGCGGCTGGCGCTGGCGTTGAAGCGAGCGGCACCCGAGCAAGTGCGCGTGACGCTCGTTTGCGCGGCGCCTCATGCCGCGGAGGACGGTCTGCGCTTCGGGCTCGCGGCCGGGGCCGACCGGGCCATCCTCTTGGACACCCAGGGAGTCGCCTACGCCGAGCACGCCGTGAGCGGCGCCATCGCCGGCGTGTTGCGAGAGCGTGGCATCGCCTTCGATCTATTGCTCTGCGACGCGAGCGAGGACAGCCCCAGCGGCGGCCGCACGGCGCTGCGCTTGGCGGACCAGTCCGGCGCCTCGTGGATGCCCGACGTCCTCGATCTATGGGTGGCCGCCGACACAGCCGTCTACGCCAGCGCGCGCTTTCCGGCGACGGTGCGAGCGTCGACGCCGGCGGTGGCCGGCGTCGCAGCGCCCGAGGACGAGCCCGACTGGGAGTTCGGCACCGCCGGCTTCGCCCGTGCGCTCCGCAAGCCGCTGGAGGTCGTACCCTTCCCCCCGGATGCCGAGCGCTCCGACGAAGAGTTCGCCACCGCCGGCGTCACGGCAGGGGCGCAGGAGGGAGTGGAGGCCGGCAGCGTCGAGCCCGAACGCGCCGCTGACGTTCTGGTCGAGATCGGAGACCTGGGCGACGGCGCGCGGGCACCCAGCGGCGGCCCTTACCTGGGTGAGGTGCGTGAGGCGACCGCCGACGCGCTCGAATGGACGGGCGTGGCCTTCGTCGCCGAGTTGGAGGGAGAGGAGCTGGCCCGCAATGCCCGGGCACCGCTGCTGGCGGCTCAAAGCATCGCGGCCCGCGCCCACCTGCCGTTGAGCGCGCTGGTGCTCTCGGAGCCGCTGGACGACGCGCGCCGCCGCGCCGTGGCCGGGCAACTCGTGGCGCTGGCTCCGTTCGCGCGCATCGTCTTTGCCGAGCATCCGGCTCTGGCCAGCGGCGCGCCGCGGGCCTACGCCGAGGCGCTGATCCGCCTCCTCGGCCCGACCGCGCGCTCGCGCCCCGCCTACCTGCTCAGCTCGCCCTGGCTGGCCGAGGCGCTGCCGACCCTGGCCGACGCGCTGCGCGAGGCGCGGGTCGCGGCGGAGGAGTTGGCTGGCGTGAGCCGGGTCGAGTTCCGGGACGGCGATGGAGTCGCCTTCGTGCGGCCGGCACACGACCGCAAGCTGCGGGCGCGGCGCCAGCGCCCGACGGCGCCCGACGGGATCCGCATCCTCTGGTGCGAGCCCGAGGTCGCGGCCGCTGGCGGCGAGCTGCCCGAGGCCGAGACCGAGGTGCTGAAGGTCGCGCTCGCCCTCGAGTACGATCCTCAGACCGACGAGTTCGCCCGCGCCCTGGCCGAGGCGAAGCAGGCGCTGGGCGTGGTCACCCTCGAGAACGCCGAGTTCGTCATCGACGTGGGTGCGGGGTTGGGCTCGGTCGACAACCTGGAGACGGTGGTCGAGCCGCTTCGCCAGACGCTCCTCGAGCTCGGCGCGCCGCACGTGCATATCGGCGCCACCCGCAAGGTCACCATGGACATGAGCTGGCTGCCCGACGAGCACCAGATCGGCCAGACCGGCGTGCGGGTGAACCCGCGGGTGCTCATCGCTCTCGGCGTGTCCGGCGCACCGCAGCATATCGACTTCGTCGGCGACCGCGCCGTGATCTTCGCCTTCAACCTCGATGCCCAGGCACCGTTGATGACCCTCAACCAGCGGCGCGAGCAACCCAAGGTCTATCCGGTGGTCGGCGACCTGTTCAAGACCGTGCCGAAGTTCATCGCGGCGCTGAAGAGCCGGGTCGCGCAGTGATCCTCGAGGGCCACGAAAAGGGCAGTTCGGCCGAAGGGCCATTCGGGCGAGCGCCGCGAGCATCGCCGCTTTGCGCTCGAGACCTTCGCTGGAGACAGCCTGACCCTCAAGGACCTCCACGGGAAGGTCGTGCTGGTGGCGTTCTGGGCGAGCTGGTGCGGGTCCTGCCATGAGGAGCTGCCGCTGCTCGACAGCCTCAACTCCGCGGTCGAGCACCCAGCTTCTGCCGTCGTCGGTGTCAACGAGGACGTGAAGGAGACCGACTACGGGTTCAGCGGCGAAGTCCCTGGCTCAGGCGGCACGGAGCGCTTTAGGCGATCAGGTCTCGAGCCCGTCTTCCGGTGCGCCGAGACTCTTGTCTCCTAAGCGTGGTCGTAGCGCTGGATAACCTTTCGCTTCACAGTGCACGCACGTTTCGGCGAGCGACCAGAGCACACCGTTGCAGATGGAGCACTCGGAGCGTTCGCCCGATGTGGCGCGATCATCGCTCGGCGCGCCGCAGGATCGGCAGGTCATTGCTTCGACATTCAGGTGCTCGCCACAAATAGAGCAGATCATTGGCGGGATCTCCAGGCGGCATCTATGCTAGCTACAGAATCGACGACCCTCTCTCGCACGCTCTCTTGCCTGGGCACGGAAGGGCCGTTTACCTTGCCGGCTCAACCCGCTGGCATGGCCGAGCTGCCCAGGTGTAGAACGCGGTGATCCCAAATATAACCCCAACTCGTCTACAGCGCGCAGAGCCGGTGAACGATCCGACCGCCGTGGCGGAAATCCCCCCTACCGCCCACGAGTACGAGCGGCTTCCCGCGCGGGTCTGGTGGTTGAGCGCCCTGATGGTGGCCATCGGCATGACGGCCTTTTTGTTGATGTCCACGCAGGCTCAAAACAACGGCTACCTGTACCTGTTCTTTTACTCGATACCGGCCAACACAGCCATCTCGCTCTTCCCGCACGAGCCCGTACTCATCTATTACGGCCAGTTCGCCAACCTCTGGATTTCCGCCGCCGCAGCCACGGGCGGCACCATCGTCGCCGGATACCTGGACCACCGGGTGTTCGTGCCGGTGCTCAACTACAATAAGATCACCGCGTACAAGCGCAGCCGTTTTTACCAAAAGGCGACGGGCATCTTCATGAGGTACCCGTTCGCTACGATCACCGTCACCGGGTTCACGCCGATCCCGTTTTTTCCCTTCAAGTTCCTCTGCTTTTCGATCCAGTACCCGCTGCGCCGCTACCTGGCGGCTTTGAGCCTGGCGCGTTATCCTCGCTACTTCCTGTTGGCCTGGGTGGGTGCCACGTTCGGCATACCCACCTCGATACTGATCGCGAGCGTCGTCGTCATCTTCACCCTATACGCGATCCGCGGCATTCCGGTCGCCATGCGCCACCTGCGCGATCGACGCCAGCGGCGCGCCCAGCGAGGAGCCAACAACTCATGATCTCTTGGAGAGGGACCCGATGAACATTAGCGGTCGGCTGGCTCTCAAGATGATGGCCCGCGGCATCCGCAACAAACTCGAGCAGCGGCCGCTCTCGGTCTCGTTAGAGATCACGCACTACTGCACC
>CAYGCC010000224.1:0-6403 GCA_964348165.1 uncultured Gemmatimonadota bacterium
CGCAGCCTTTCGCCGCTCACCTTCCGCTCCAGGCGCCCGCGCTGCGCCAGCGAGATGTCCCCGGTTTCCTCGGACACCACGATCACCACGGCGTCGGTCTCCTCGGAGAGGCCGATGGCCGCCCGGTGGCGGGTGCCGAGGCTCCGGTCGGTGACAGGAAATTGGGTGAGCGGCAGGATGCAGCGGGCCGCCAATATCGTATCGCCGCGGATGACCACAGCGCCGTCGTGCAGGGGCCCGTACCGGGTGAACACACTCTCGAGCAGCTCGGTGGAGATCGGGGCATGGATCGGCGTGCCTTTACGGGCATACTCTTCCAAACCGACCTCCCGTTCGACGGCGATGATCGCGCCGATCCGCTTCCGAGCCAGCAGCTCGGCGGTGTGTGCCAAAATCTGTAACGACTCCGAACTTTGCTCCGGCCGGGAGAAGTAACGCCAGAGACGGCTCTGACCCAGCTTCGAGAGGGCGTTGCGCAGCTCGGGATGGAATATGATGACCGCCGCCAGGACGCCGTAGGTGAAGAAGATGTCGAGCAGGTAGCGGATCAGCTCCAACTGCAGAATCTCGGCGAGCGCGTAGACCGCGAACAGCAAGATGAGGCCGATCAGCATCTGGATCGCCCGAGTACCGGCCCAGAGCAACAGGAGGCGGTAAAATATGTACGCCACCACCGCGATCTGGATCAGATCCCGAAGGCCGGGCCTTAGAAAGCTGATTCGCTCAAGAAAGCTCTGCACCGCTCGACCACGTTGCTATCGCATCTGCCATATCCAGCGCTCGCCGGGCGGCCTTCACATCGTGGACACGGAAGATTCGCGCTCCACGCAGCAGCGCCACCACACAGGCGGCGAGCGTCGCCTCCAGCCGTTCGTCAACGCCAAGCCCGAGGGTCTTGCCGATGAACGACTTTCGCGATGGCCCGACTAAGACCGGGTAGCCCAACCCGGCGATCCGCTCCAGCTCGTTAATCAGGGCCAGATTCTGGTCGGCTGTCTTACCGAAGCCGATCCCCGGATCGATCACCAGCTGCTCGCGCCGGCAGCCCGCTTCCAGGGCCCGGTTCACCGAGGCCTGAAGCTCTGCCGTTACTTCGCCCAGCAGATCGTCGTAGCAAATGTTCTGTTGCATGGTCCGCGGACGCCCGCGGATGTGCATCAGAATCAAGCCCGCGCCCGATTCCGCTGTCAGGCCGGCCAGCCCGTCAGAGAAGCGCAGCCCCGATATGTCGTTGACGATCTCGGCCCCGGCCGCTAGCGCCGCTCGCGCCACGCTCGCCTTTGTGGTATCGACCGAGACCGCAACCGCGACGCGTTCCGCCGCCGCCTCGATGACTGGGATCACGCGGCGCCGCTCCTCGTCGTCCGAGACCGGGGCCGAGCCGGGGCGAGTCGATTCGCCGCCGATGTCGATGATGTCGGCGCCCTCGCTCTGCAACTCGTCGAGTCGTCGCAGCGCCGCCTCGCGACTGAGATAGCGGCCACCGTCGGAAAAAGAATCCGGTGTGATGTTCAGAATACCCATCAACACCGGCCTCGACAGATCGATGCGCCGCCGTGACGTTTGCCAGACCGGCGCGCCCTCCGTCTCACGAGAGATGGCGAAACCGCCCTTCGCCATCCGCCCGACTCTCATCGCGGTGTCTCAGGCTCCTTGCCTTCTCCGTGCGTGCTTTCGAACGATGTCGCCGGCTTCAGCTTCAGATTTCGCGCCGCGGAATCCTGTGACGCCTTCGCGCTTTCCTTCGACGACTTCGCGGCGCGACCGCTCTCCGCCGCCGAGGGGGCCGCGGGCAGCGGCGGCAGTTCCTTACCCTCGAACAAGGTGCTGATCTCATCGGCGTCGAGCGTTTCGCGCTCGAGCAGCGCCTTCGCCAGAGCGTGCAACTTATCCTCGTTCGCAGAGACGACCGTCTTCGCTTCCTGGTAGGCGCTGTCCAGAAGCTTCAATACCTCCTCGTCCACCTGCTGCGACATCTGCTCGCTGACATCGCGGCGCTCGACGATCTCGCGACCGAGAAAGATCTCCTCGCCGCGGTCGCCGACGTTCATCGGGCCGATGCGATCGGACATCCCCCACTCGGTCACCATCCGCCGCGCCAGGGCCGTGGCCCGCTCGATATCGTTGCCCGCCCCGGTGGTGATCTTCTCCGGGCCGAAGATGAGCTCCTCGGCGACTCGTCCGCCGTAGGCGTAGATCAGCTGCGCCCTTAAGTACGCTCTCGAATAACTGTGCCGGTCATCCTCAGGCATGGCGAAAGTCAGACCGAGCGCGCGTCCCCGGGGCACGATGGTGACCTTGTGCAAGGGGTCACACTCGGGCGTGAAGCGGGCGGCCACAGCGTGACCGGCCTCATGATAGGCGCTCAGCCGCTTTTCCTCGTCGCTGATCACCATGCTGCGACGCTCGGCCCCGAGCAGCACCCGATCCTTCGCCTCCTCCAAGTCCTTCATGTCGACGCGGTCTTTGTCCCTGCGTGCGGCCAACAGGGCGCCCTCGTTGACCATGTTGGCCAGATCGGCGCCGCTCATCCCGGGGGTGGCCCGGGCCAGCCTCGACAGGTCCACGTCATCGGCGAGGGGAATCTTACGCGTGTGCACCGCCAGGATGCCCTCGCGACCTTTCACATCGGGCGCGTCGACGACGATCTGACGGTCGAAGCGGCCGGGACGCAGCAGGGCGGGGTCGAGCACGTCGGGCCGGTTGGTCGCCGCGATCAGGATGACGCCCTCGTTCGACTCGAACCCATCCATCTCGACGAGCAACTGGTTGAGCGTCTGCTCTCGCTCATCGTGACCGCCGCCCAAACCGGCGCCGCGGTGCCGTCCCACGGCATCCAGCTCGTCTATAAATATGATGCATGGCGCATGTGCCTTACCCTGCTCGAACAGGTCACGAACGCGCGAGGCGCCCACGCCGACGAACATCTCCACAAAGTCGGAGCCGGACATGCTGAAGAAAGGTCGGGACGCTTCGCCCGCCGCCGCTCGGGCGAGCAAGGTCTTGCCCGTGCCCGGCGGTCCGACCAGCAGGGCCCCTTTGGGCAGTCGACCGCCCAGACGCGTGAACTTCGATGGGTCTTTGAGGAACTCGATCGTCTCTTGCAGCTCCTCCTTCGCCTCCTCACAGCCCGCCACATCCGCGAAGGTGACCTTCGGCGTGTCGCCGGTGAGCAGCTTGGCTTTCGATTTTCCAAACGAGAAGGCTCGCGCCCCACCCACCTGCATCTGTCGGAGCCAGAAGAGCATGAGGCCGAAGATGAAGATCCAGGGGAGCAAGTTGACCAGCACGCCCCACACGTTGGGGCGCGCCTCTTTCCCTTCGATCGTCACGCCGCTCGACTCGAGCCTCGTCAGCAGCTCCTCGCTGTGCCAGACCGGCAATTGGGTCCAGAATTCACGCGCCGTCTGGCCGGTCGAGCCCACCGGCGTGCGTAGCTCGCCTTCGATCTCCTTGCCGTCCACCACCGAGACCTTCACCACGTTGCCTTGCTCGAGCTCGCGCAGGAACTCCGTGTAGCTCAGCTCCTTGACATCGCGCCGACCCGAGCCGACCAGCTGGATGACGATGAGCGGTACGAGGATGATGAGCGCCCAGAAGGCGAGGCTGCGCGACAGACGAGACCACCTAGTCTGTGGCTCGCCGCGGTTCGGGTTCGACTCCGACATATCTATCTACCTCATTTCGCCCCGGGGTTCGATCGCACCGACAAACGGCAGATGCCGGTAGCGGCCCCCAAGGTCCAAGCCATAGCCCACCAGCCATTCGTGGGGGGCGTCGAAGCCCACCCAACGAGGCTCGAAGCGCAGATCGGTGGCGATCCGCTTGTGCAAGAGCGCGCAGACCTCCAGCGAACGCGGCGCGCGGCGACTGATCTCGTCGCCGATACGATTCAGCGTCTTGCCTGAATCGACCACGTCTTCGACCAGCAATACATGTCGACCCTCGACGGGGGATTCGGTATCGTGAAGAAGCCGAACTTCACGACTCGAGTCGGTGCCATCGCCGTAGAGCGCCGCGGTGAGGAAGTCGACCTTCACCGAGGGGCGGCCCACGGCGCGAACGAGATCGCTGACCAACATGAAAGCACCTTTGAGAAGGCCGATCACCAACAGCTCGTCTTCGGGCGGATAGAACGCGTCGATCTCGCGACCCATCTCCTCGACCCGCGCCGCGATCTGTTCGCCTGTAAAGACGACCCGCGTAATCCCGGGATACCGCTCGGGAATCTCGCTCATGACTCGCGCCGAAAGCGGATGGCGAAAATCACGTCTCCATCCCGGGGCACAGCACGCGCCGCCTGCACCTGGCCGACGACCCAGAGGACACCGGCTCGATCAGTCACCAGCGGAAGGCGCCGGCGCTCGGACCGCCCAACCTTCCGATCCCCGAACAACTTCTTCAGCTTCCGCGTGCCCACGGGCGTTCGAATTCGGTCGCCCGGGCGCCAGCCGCGCACGGCGAGGGGGAAGTCGAGCTCGGAGGGCTCGAAGCAGGCAACCTCATCGCCGGGCTCGGCGGCCTCCGGCGCCGCACCCCTGCTCCAGCGGACCCGCCAATCCACGCCCCCGATCGTCACGGCGCCCTCGCCGCTCCCTGCATCGCCAATCACCAGAGCTCGATCCGGCTTCGATCCAGAGGCGTCGCACCTGTCAATGATCAGCCGATCGAACTCCCGGCGCAGCGTCACACCGCCCGTCAGTTGGATCTGACGCCCACTGGAACCCGTGTTAATAAACTCGAGTGCGAGGCGCGTTCCGACACGTCCGGGTCGCGGGCCGACCCGTGCGACGAGGGCTCGCAGAAGGTGGGCCCGTACGTGGCTATCATAGGTGCGGAAACTCGTACGTGCAACTACTATGCGGCTTTCCGTAGCCTCCAATTCTAGCCGGTCCGCCGTCCGCTCCACGCTGCGCGAGGCCGCCGCCACCGCCCGGCCCGCCAGCCCGGCCAGCCTCACCAGATCGCGACGGAAGCCGGGGCCCTCGCGGGCCTCCAGTTCGGGGATCAGCCGGTGCCGCAGCCAGTTACGGGTGATCGAGACGTCGCGGTTGGTCGGGTCCGACAGGCAGTCGAGCCGGCAAACCCGCGCGTGCTCGGCGATCTCGACCCGCCAAAACGGGAGCAGCGGGCGCACGACGCTGGGCTGGCGTCGGGCCGGGATACCCGCGAGCCCTCGGAGACCACTGCCACGCAGCAGTCGAAAGAGGACGGTTTCGGCCTGATCGTCGGCCTGATGCGCCGTCACCAGCACATCGCCGCTCAGTTCCGCTCGGGCCTCGGCGAGGAACGCGTAACGAAGCTCGCGAGCGTCGGCCTCGTTCGCTGGGATCCGCGGCGTGCGGCCGACGCGGCACGCGACTCCGCGGCGCGCGCAGAAGTCGCGGACCCAGCGGGCGTCCGCGTCGCTCCCGGCCCGCATTCGATGGTCGAAGTGGGCGGCGGTGACCCGCCACCCCCACGCTGGCGCCAGCCCGAGCAGCAGATCGAACAGAACCACCGAGTCGAGCCCTCCCGAAAGGGCGACGGTAATCCCGATTCGCGCTGGAAGCAGGTCGCTGGAGCGCAGGTGGGCCGCGAAACGGTCGAGCAGCCATCCGTACGCTGCCGCCGGCTGGGGGACGGCTCCAGACCCGTCCGCCCCGTCGGCTCTCAGAGGCGGGGGCCGGTCGGGTTGCGCCCGCAGCTTGGACTTTCCGACGCCTGTCATGTAAGGAAGATAAGATAGAAGGGGGGCCCCGTAACCTGCCGAGCCACCGTGGCTCAGTGCGAGGGCCGCCGCTCCCCAGCGGCGCGTCGGGGCACACTACGCCGGTCGGCGGGTCCGCTTGTCTTGGGGAATTGGGACTGAGACGGGTTATCGCGGCTGGCGATTCCGCCGACTGCGCCGCCGAGCTGCGTTCCGCTTGCGCTTCCGCGTCTCGCTCGGCTTCTCGTAGTGCTTCTTCCGCTTCAGGTCGGTGAAGATCCCCGCCTTTTGCACCTGCCGCTTGAAACGGCGAAGCACACGCTCGAGATCGTCTCCCTCGTTGACGATGACCTGAACCATTACTTCTCGTTCCCTCCCGGGCCAGCGAAAAACGGGACAAAGCCCACCAAAAACAGCGCCACACTATAGCCGGATTCAGCCCGTCGTGTCAACGCCGCGCTTCAGCCGCCGCCCGTCGATTCGACGGCCCGCGACGGCCCACCGGGCCGGGGCCTTACCCCGCCGGCCAACGACCACCCCAAGCCCGCAGAGTGCTCGATCAGGTTCGCACCACCACGCTGTACTCGAGGGTCGCCTCACCTCCGGGCTCGACTTCGACGCGAAAGCGCACGGCACCCGCCGACAGCTTCTCGGCCCGATGGCTCGACTCGACGATCTGCCAATCGCCACTCAGCTCCTCGACCACCTGAACCG
>CAYGCC010000225.1:0-1811 GCA_964348165.1 uncultured Gemmatimonadota bacterium
AAGTACGACTGCCGTGGCGTTGGCACCTCCTGCATCAAGTACCTCTTCACCTACCGGAATGAGGTCTTCGCAGCCTTCAGCCGCGATGGCATCATTGACCGCGACGGCGACGACATCCAGGGAAGCCAGGGGAGCTTGACAGGCGCGCCGGCCACGCCAGCCGGACAGTTCTTCAAGGCCTACACCTGGAGAGACGAAGCCCCTAACTGCCAGTTCTTCGACAACCTGTGGCAGAACTTCTTGAAGTTCCCGCCCCAGGTTGCCGTCTGCTTCTTCGACGCGGTGGAGGAGGTCGACAAGGATCTGGACATCCAGGAGCAGTTCAACAGCCTGGGTGACCTGTTCGGCCAGATCTGGTCCGGGGCTTTGGCGGGCAGCTTCACGCTCGAGATGACGGCCATCAAGCTGGACGGCGTGGCGATTCCGCTTGACAACGCGTTCAGCATCGGCATGGCTCATAACGGCATCCGCCCGCACAGCTTCGCGCTCGACCTTACCACGCCGGGCGGCAAGGACCTGATCCGCGCCATCCTGGCCAACACCGAGGACGGGATGCCCGTCAGGCTGGGCGCCGTCTTCAACGGCGGCATGGAGATAGACATGCCGGTCCTCATGGCCTTCGCCTTCAACCACGAGCAGCTGGCTGCCGGGCTTTAGTACCCAGCCTGGCACACAGCAAGGGCGAGAGGCGGCTTGCCTCTCGCCCTTTTTCTTGGCAGTTGTGGAGGGGATTCAAAATCATACCTGCTGGAGATTGAGCGCAGCAGTGCGTCGGACGACAGTTTTGCTTATCCTCGTTGTCACATGCTCGGGCGCGTGCCGACCGGCCGCGGACGACCCGGCGCGCGATGAGGCTGGGAGGTCGTTGCCGGTCGCGCACGCCCCGCGAGTGGGGGCGCGTGAGAAGCTGTCCCCCCACCTTCGCCGAATCAGCGACGCCAACGCCGCGGGCGCTAAACTGCGGATCATCGTCGACCTCTCCGTCCAGCTCGACCTGGTCGCCTACGGAGAGCGCCTCAGGCGTCGAGGTGTGGACAAGCACGAACGACGCCGACAAGTCATCGCCAGCCTGCAGCAGGTCGCGGCGCGGAGTCAGAGTTCGCTGCAGCCGCTGTTGGACGAGTTGCAACGGGCCGGCGCGATCGACTCCTATCGAGGCTACTCGATCGTCAACAGAATCGTCGTGACCGCCGCGCCCTCTGCCATCCTGGAGCTGGCGGAGCGCGACGAGGTGGCCGAGATCGTCGAGGAGACGACGCGAGACGCCCTGGTCTTGACCGACGCTCGTGCAAGCGCGGCCGGTCCGCCCACGGATAGATCCTGGGCCCTCGATGCCCTCGGAGTCGACTCGCTTTGGCGGGACGGAATCGCCGGTCGGGGTGTCGTCGTCGGCATCATCGATACCGGCGCCAGCGCCGCCCACGAGCAGCTGCGGGACAACTTCCGGGGTGGGGCCGATTCCTGGTACGACCCGACGGGCAGCAGCACGGTCCCGCAGGATTCACGGACGGGACACGGCACGACGATCCTGAGCGTAGCCGTGGGACAGAACGCTTCAGGCCAGACGCTCGGCGTGGCCCCACAGGCGGAATGGATCGCCTGCGCCGGAGTGCCCGAAGGGCGGTACAACAACGTCGCGCTCACCGAGTGCGCCGATTGGATGCTCAACGTCGGTCAACCCGATGTGCTGATCAACGCCTGGCTGCTACCCAGCCCGGGCTGCGAGCGCTCGCTGCAACGGATCGTCGATGCCTGGCGCGCGGCGGAGATCCTGCCGGTCTTCTCCGCCGGGAACGACGGTCCGGCCCCGC
>CAYGCC010000226.1:0-4342 GCA_964348165.1 uncultured Gemmatimonadota bacterium
CCCCGCCGAATGTCCGGCGCCCATTCGGCGCCTGCTCGCGCTAGTAGTACTTCAACCCTTGAGGAGGGAGTTATGAGACGATTCATCGGTCTGGCGCTCGGCGCCGTGTTCCTGCTGGCCTCGGCGGGGACCACGCTGGGCCAGGGCGTGGTCGGCACTCCGCACGACCTGAGTGACGACTTCACCACACCGGGCAACCAGGTGTGCGTCGTGTGTCATACTCCGCACACGGCGCAGTACTTCATCGCCGAGGCGCCGCTGTGGAACCACGACACCACGACGACGACCTTTACGATGTACAGCAGCTCGAGCGTCCAGGGCACCATCGATGCCCAGCCGACGGGCAACTCGAAGGCGTGCTTGAGCTGTCACGACGCCACCGTGGCGCTGGATGCGTTCGGCGGTAACGCCGGCACACCCGCCCTCGTGGTGCCGGACTCTGCCAACGTCGGCGCTTCCGCGGCCAACCCGACCGGCAACGACGATCTGAGCGACGACCACCCGGTCTCGGTGACGTACGTCGGTCCGGCGGGGGATCCAGGGTTGAAGGACGAAAGCACTTTTACCAACGTCGTGCTGTTCGCCAACAAGGTGCAGTGCGCATCTTGTCACAACCCGCATGACTATTCGCTCGGTCCGTCGCAGCCGTTCCTTAGAACGACGAACGACGCGAGCGCGCTGTGCCAGGAGTGTCACGCCAAGTAGACTGCTCGGTCGTCGAACCGGGCGAACAAAACCTCTAACCGCCGGGGGGGCGGCGGCGGCCGCCCCCTCGACACAAGAGACGGAAGGCGTGGCACCATGAAGTCTAGTCGCGGGCTGTTTCTTGTTCTTTCGACATTGTCCTTGCCGGTCGCGGTCGCCGCGTGTGGCCCGAAAGGAGCCTCTTCGGTCAACGGCGACCGGCCCATCGTGTATCCGGCGCCGCCGCAGACGGCGAGAATACAATTTCTGACCCGGATGGGCTCCTCGCGCGATATCTCAGGCGGACCCTCGTTCTTCAAGAAGCTGATCGGGGAAACCGAGGGTAGCAGCAAGCCCATCATGAAGCCGTACGGGATCGCCATCCACAACGGCAGGCTCTTCATCTGCGACACGAAGCTCGGGGGCGTCGATGTCATCGACCTGAAGGAGCGCCGCTTCGAGTACTTCACGCCGGGTGGAATGGGCCGGCTGATGAAGCCGGTCAACTGCGCCGTGGACAAGGAACTCGGCCACCTGTATGTGGCCGATCCGACCCGCGGACAGGTCGTCGTCTTCGACGAAGCTGGGAACTACGTCGCCAGTTTCGCTGAGGGCGTGAGCGCGCGTCCAACAGATGTCTTCGTGGATCGGGACCTGATCTGGGTCGCCGACCTCGGCAGCCGAAAGATCCAGGTCTTCACCAAGGGCAACTACCGTTTGCAGTCGAGCTTTCCGGACGTCGAGCCGAACGACTCGAGCTACCTGCGGCTGCCCATCAATCTCTGGGTGACCCCGGACCGGGTGTACGTGAGCGATTTCGGAAGCTTTTCGGTGAAGGTCTACTCTCGTGAAGGCGAGTACCTGATGACGATCGGCAGCTACGGCCAACGACCCGGGCAGCTCGCGCGGCCTAAAGGGATCGCCGTCGATCGGAACTCCAACCTCTACGTAGTGGACGCGGCGTTCGAGAACATCCAGGTCTTCGACCGGGAGGGGAAGCTGCTCATGTGGTTCGGCGGGACCTACCGGGCTCCGGGAGACATGTGGCTACCGGCGAAGGTCGTGATCGATTACGACAACCTGGACTACTTTCGGCAGTACGTGCAGCGTGGATTCGATCTCAAGTACCTGATCCTGGTCACGAACCAGTTCGGACCGGACAAGGTGAACGTGTACGGATTCGTTGGCCCGACTGGAGGCTCCGATGCGAGTCGCTAGCCCAGGGACGGTCACGGCCTTTGTGACGGCTGCGGCGCTGGCCTTCGGCTGCGGCAAGGCCGCCTCGGTCTTTCTGGATCTGCCGGAGAGGCCGGAGGAGGAGACGGGTACGGCCACCGGCGGCCGTGTCCCGCCGTCGGCCGAAGAGGCGGTGCCGCAAGGTGCCGGCGCGATGGTGGCTGGCGAGCCGCGGCAGGCTCCGGCGATCGAACGCACGCTCGATCCGGACAGCGTTGTGGCCCTCCTCCCGAAGGACGCCGCTGGCAACGTGGATTGGGTTGCGGCGCTGAGCACCGGGGTGATCGCCCCTCGTACGAGCCTGCCGGGATCACCGCCGGCGGAGGTACTGACCGGCTTCCGCTTCGATTTCCGCTACCAGGGCGGCTTCAACGCCTACTTCCCCCATTCGGCGCATGTCTCCTGGTTGAGCTGCGACGGCTGCCACCTCACGATCTTCCCCATCCGCGGTGATCGCCCCTCGATGGCGGCGATCAACGACGGCGAAGCGTGTGGACGCTGTCACGGGAAGGTCGCCTTCCCCGCGTCCACCTGTGAGCGCTGCCATTCGGCCATGACCCTGCCGGAGGGGCGCCTGAAGCCAGAGCTGCTCGGCGACATCGTCTTCAGCCGAGCCGCCGTGTCGGAAGAGGCGGGCGGCTTCCCGGCAGCTCGATTCCGGCACTGGGTCCACAGGATTCGTTATCGGTGCATGGCCTGCCACCCGGGCGTCTTCGGCCTGCGCGCCGGCGAGACCCGCATCACGATGGCGGACATGGAGAACGGTGCGAGTTGCGGCGCCTGCCACAACGGAGAGGCGTCGTTTGCTCTGACCGAGTGCAACCGCTGTCACCTCCCACTTTCCGATGAAGCGCAAGACACGGTGCCATGAGGCGATCGTCGTCGCTCCTTCTTCTGTCGCTGCTGCTCAGCGCCGGCCCCGCTTGGAGCCAGCGCACTGTGTGGGTGCAGCGCGCCGGCGGAGAGATCGGCGTAGGCTACGACGGCATCTGGTCGGATCTCAGCATCGCGCCCGGGAGCGGCCGCCAGCACTTTGAGGAGTGGGTTCAGCTCGACCTTTCCGGCGCCGTCTCCAATCCCCGCTTGCTGGGCTTCGATCTGGGTGTCCGGCCGATCCGCGCTCAGACGAATTGGACGGGAGAGCCTCCATCGCCGAACGGCGGGCGCAGCGCCCTGAACGTCTACGGCCGGCTCAGCCTGCTGGCCGGCGCGCCAGTGTCCCTCTTCTTAGGCGGGCGACTGTGGAGGGACGATCACACTGATCGCTTAAGCTTCGAGACGCAGGAACGGGTTGCGGAATTTGAGGGACGGCTCTCCTTCCGCAACCCCTACCTGCCGGCGACGCTGGATTACGAGGATCGAGCGCGCGACGTCACCTGGCGGCCCAACCCTTTGCAGAGCACAAGCCGGGACGAGACCATCCGCACGCTGCGTCTAACCGCGCGCAACAGTAAGACGAACGTCACCGTCGAGCAGCTGTGGTACGACGACCGCGTCGGGCAGCGCGATTTCAATACCTTTCGCACTTACCTCGCGCACCGACTCCGTTGGGGCAAGGGGAGCAACCTCAGCTCGGCGTTTCGCTATCGCAACCAGAGCGGGACGACGCCCAACGAGCTGATCTCCTGGTCGCAGGTCGCTCGTCTGCAGCAAAGCTGGACCGTCTGGTCCGACTACAGCTACAGCATCTTCTCGCAGCAGTCGCTGGGCAGCGAGACGCGCGGCGTGACGGGACAGCTCATCGCCTCCTGGAGGGCTCTGACCGAGCTCACGCTGTCCGTCGAGGGCTATGGCTACTACCGGAGCTTCAACGTCGGACGTTCCACCTATTACCGAGCGCAACCGCAGGCCAGCTTCCGTACCCGCCTGCCCCTCGAGGCGACGCTGCTGGGACAGGTGGCCGTGGGCTACGAATGGCACGACCAGGAGCCAGGTGACGATGGCTTTGGCACGGTCGTCGACGAGCGCCACGTGATCGACCCGTCGGGCCGGTTTTCGCTGACTGAACGTTTCGTCGATCTGACCAGCGTCGTCGTCACGAGCGCAGATGAAACGATCGTGTTCGACCCGGACTTCGACTACCTGCTCCTAGAAGAAGATCCCTTTGTCAACCTGGTGGTGCTTCCCGGCGGCCGCCTTCAGGCCGGCGACACCGTCTTGGTGGACTATCGCTTCCAGCTCATGCCCGCGGGGAGCGCCAACGCGATCTTGGGCAGGTATGAACTGGAGATCAGACGCGGCGGACTGCGGCTATTTCACCGTCGATCCATACAAGACGAGGTCGACGGAGTCGGCCCCTCGACACTACCACTGCTGAGAAACATCGACGACATCGCGACCGGCATCGGATTCAGCGGCAGAGTTCTGAGAGGAAGCTTCAGCGGACTGGCACAGCATAGACGGCGGCGGGGTGACACCTTCG
>CAYGCC010000227.1:0-4162 GCA_964348165.1 uncultured Gemmatimonadota bacterium
GAACCCGGCGGAGGGTCGAACGATCAAGACGGCGGTCATGCATTACGAGCAAGCCGCGGATCGAATTTGGAGCGACGCACCGACGGAGATGATCGAGGCGGACGGTACGGTGATCAAGGGAACATCGTTCGAGTCCAACACGCGGATGGACCGCGTGGATCTGACCTCGCCCGAGATACTTCGGCGTGGCGCGCGGCCGCAACGCGAACCGTGAGATGCAGAGCTTGCTGTCGATCGGATTGTTCGCGACGGCAGCCGCGCTGGCGCTGCCTCAGATGCAAGAGCGCAAGTCGTGCGACTGGGAAGTCCGGGCCACCACCCCCGGGGCAATCGGGCACCTCGTGCGGCCCTCTGCGGGCGACGCGCACTGGGTCGTAGGCGGTGGGGTGGAGGCGATTTGTGGTGACATACGCGTCACAGCTGACAGCGCCAGTTATTACGAGAAGCGGGGAGAGCTTTATGTGTTGGGGAACGTGAGATATCGGGACGAAGGGCGAAGCTTGATCGCCGATCGTGCCACCTACTACGAAACGGGGGACTGGGTCCGCTCACAAGGCAATGTGAAGCTGACAGACTCGCGAGGCCGGTCCACGCTTACGGGCCCGCTGCTCGATTACTTTCCCGCCAACGAGAACAGGGCCAACGACCGCATCTACGCGCCGAACCGGCCGCACATGACCTTTTATCCCGACAGCGGCGGGGCGTCAGAGCCCTTCGATGTCGATGCCGACCGCATCCACATCTACGGCGAGTCGCTGATCGCCGCTGCGGGACGAGTCGAAGCTGTGCGCGGCGAATTGAACGCGTTCAGCGACTCCATGCACCTCGACTTGGGCAACGATGAGCTCCGTTTGCTGAAGAACCCCCGGGTGGAAGCCAACGACGTGGTACTCGAGGGTGACACGATTCGAGTGCTTCTGGAGGAGAACCGGGTGCGTGAGATCCACTCGTGGCCCAACGGCTTGGCCCGTGGACGAGAGCTGTCGCTGGCCGCTCCATATCTGCGGATGTTCGTCAACGGCGAGGCGGTCAGCCGGGCCGTGGCTTCGGCCGGCGATCCCAGCCGCACCGGCGCGACCGACAGCGCCGGACGGGCTCCCTGGGCGCGCAGCGAGTCTGAAGACTACGCGCTCAGCGCCGACTCGATCGACATCCTTCGACCCGGGGGCCGTGTCGAGAAGGTGCTGGCCGTTCGCCGGGCCAGGGCTGTCAGCTTGGAACCCGTCGAACCTGGTAGCGGACCCTCGGCGAACGATTGGCTGGAGGGTGATACAATCACCGGATATTTCACAGCCGCCGACTCGCCTTCGGTCTCGAGCGACGAATCGCAGCTCAGCCGCCTGGTTGCAATGGGGAGCGCGCGGGCCCTCTACCACGTCCGCAAGCAGGGGGAAGAATCGAGCTCCGATCACCCACCGCTGAATTACGTGATCGGGCGGACCGTGACGCTCTGGCTCGAGGAAGGCGAGGTGACGGAAGCCGAGGTCCTGGTGGGCACCGGTCTCTATCTGGAGCCCGCGGCGCCTCGGCCGGCCGCCGACAGCCTGCGGGCGGTGGCAGATTCCGCCTCTCGGGCCCGGACCGACACGCTGCCGCGGGCCGGCGGCGCGGGGAGCGGCTGACCTTGAGCCGGGGTGGCGACTTCCGAGGCTACCTCCAGGGGCTGCCGTCTCATGACGCGCCGCTCCTGATCGCGCTGGGCGAGCTGCTGAAGGGGGTCGACGGGAGCGGACGGATGCGCCGCGAACGTCTGGTGGACGCGTTCCGCTCCGAATATGTGGCCCGCTACGGCGGGTTGGCTCGAGCCGGTTCACCCGAGAGCCGGCGGCTGTTCGAGATTCGTCGAATGACGAATGAGGAGGTGGACGTCTATCTCGGCGAGCAGGTGCTGGACCGCCTGGCGGCGGAAGGCTGGTTGGAACAGAGAAATGACGAGGGAGAGGCTCATTCAGTAGCCTTCCAGTCCGATCTGTGGACCGACCTGTCCGTCGACCGAAGCAGCTTGAGCACGCTCATCGACGGCGAGGTCGAGCGGCGGCTGCTGGCCCCGCCGAGCGCAGATGACGCAGCGCCCGCCGAGATCGTTGGAAGCCGACTCAATGCTCGCGGGCTGGTCAAGATCTATAAGCGCCGTCGTGTCGTCGACGATGTCGACCTGGAGTTGCGCCAGGGCGAGATCGTCGGGCTGCTGGGTCCGAACGGAGCGGGAAAGACGACGACTTTCTACATGATCGTGGGCCTCGTGCCGCCGGACGCCGGTGAGGTTTATGTTGACGATCGGGCGCTGGCGCGGGTTCCGATGTACAAGCGAGCACGGCTGGGGATCGGTTACCTTTCACAGGAGCCGTCGGTGTTCCGGCGCCTGAACGTAGAGCAGAACATCTCAGCGATTCTCGAAACACTGCAGCTGAGCGATGAGCAGAAGCGAGAACGCTTGGAGGCGCTGTTGGACGAGCTGTCGATCAAGCACCTACGCAAGAGCAAGGCGTACGCGCTTTCCGGTGGTGAGCGCCGGCGTCTGGAAATCACGCGTGCGCTGGTGACCGATCCGAAGTTCATGCTTCTGGATGAGCCGTTCGCCGGGATCGACCCGATCGCGGTAGACGACATCCAGCGCATCGTCGCTGACCTGAAGCGCCGGGGGTTGGGGGTGCTGATCACCGACCACAATGTTCGCGAGACCCTGTCGATCACCGATCGCGCCTACATCATGTTCGACGGGAGAATCCATATTGAAGGGACTTCCCAGGAGCTAGTTAACGATCCGCAGGCGCGGAGGCTATATTTAGGGGAAGACTTCCGGCTCTAGCGAAGGGACGGGAATGAAAGTCGGCCTACAACAAAGCGTCAAGCTCGGACAAGAGCTGAGGATCAATCCACGCCTATACCAGGCGATGGATCTCCTATACATGCCGCTTCTCGATCTTCAGCAGCACCTCAAGCAGGAGTTGGTCGCCAACCCGTTTCTCGAGCTGATCGAGCCGGCGGAAGACGGTATCGAGGACAGCGAGGCGGCCGAGAAGACGGAAGACGAAAACGAGGTTGACTGGGAAGACATCCTCTTGGACGGGTTCGAGTCGGGGGGACGGCGGGAGGAGTACGAAGAGCGCGAGTACTATGAGCCGACGGCCGTGGCGACCCGTGATCTTTACGACCACCTGCGTGACCAGATCTCGCTCCTCCGTCTGGAGCCGCGGCAGATCGTGATTTCCGAGGAGATCATCGGCAACATCGATGAAGATGGGTACCTGACCTGCTCCCTCGAGGATATCCAGGCCTCCCTCAACGCCTACCTGGCCAGTGAGGAGGCGCGGGTGGCTGGCTTCGATGGTGAAGCGCCGTTTACCCCGGAGGAGGCGGAGGACGGGTTGCGGATTGTCCAGGGCCTCGATCCCGCCGGAATCGGAGCCCGCGACCTGCGCGAGTGTCTGATACTCCAGCTCCGCGACAAAGACGAGACCGACAGTCTCGTGTACGAGATCGTCGACAAGCACTTCGAGCAGCTAGTCAATCACCGTTGGGCCGAAATCTCGAAGGAGCTGGGCGTCAGCCCCCAGCAGGTGCAGGCGGCGGCCGACGAGATTGCCAAGCTCGATCCCAAGCCGGGTTTGCAGTACGCTCTTGGGGAGGGCAATTACATCATCGCCGATCTGGTCGTCGAGAAGGTTGACGGGGACTATGTCGTCTTCCATAACGACACGGCACTACCACGGCTGCGGCTGTCGCGCTCGTATCGCGAGGTCGCAAGGGACAAGGCGAAATTCAAAGGCGAGAACAAAGAGTTCATCTCCAACAAGTTGAACAACGCCAACTGGATGCTCCAGGCTATCGAGCAGCGTCGCCAGACGATGCTCAAAGTGATGAATTTCATCGTCGACCGGCAGCGAGACTTCTTCGAGGAGGGGATCGAGCACCTGAAGCCGCTGACGCTGCGAGAGGTGGCGGAAGTTATCAGCATGCACGAATCCACCGTCTCCCGCGTGACGAACCAGAAGTACGCGCAGACGCCGCGGGGCGTCTTCCCGCTCAAGTTCTTCTTCTCGAGCGGTCTATCCACCGACTCGGGCGAGGATGTCTCGGCCAGAGGGATCAAAGCCCGCATCAAGAAGCTCGTGGCAGAAGAAGACACGAGAAAACCCCTCACCGACCAGGCGATCGTCGA
>CAYGCC010000228.1:0-6747 GCA_964348165.1 uncultured Gemmatimonadota bacterium
TCCAGGTAGGTGACGTCGTGTGTCATGTCCACGCGGTTATGCAGCACCAGCACCTCGTAGCGCCGCTCGCCGCTCAGCTCGCCATACCAGCCGAGCCGCAGGTCGAGCAGATGGCCCGACTGATCGATTGACTCGCTGCCGGCGTACAGAAGATCCACACCCTGCACCGCGTCCAGGTTGGCCCAAAAGACGCTGCCTCCCACCGATGCGTTCGCCCCGGGCAGCCGCGTTCCCATCATCCCCAGGGCGTAGAGGTTGTTGGAAGATCGGTCGCTCAACAGCTCGGATCCTTGGGGACCGAAGAAGATTGGGCGGATCGGCGACCGCGCCGTCTCGATCTGCTGCAACGAGAGCAGCGCCCCGCCGAACCAGTCTCGACCGCTCAACAGGATGCCCGCCGGCAGCGCTCGTCCGGCCCCGGCGTCACCGGACACGTCGTAGAACGACGGCGTGGCGAACAGTCGCGCGTCGCGGATCATGCTCGCCTTGGCCGGATTGATGAACGGGTCGAGGTAGAGATCGTCGAGGGCGATGGAGACGCCGCCCATGCCGGCGTTTTGCGATGGGAAGATGCGGAATTGGTCTTCGCTGGCGATCGGCACGGTCTTGAGCGAGATGAGCTGGGCCGGCACGGCGCTGGGGACCAGCAGCAATAGCAAGAGCACGGGCCAGCACAGCCCTAGGCAAGTTCGAAGTGTCTTCATCTCGGGCATCCTTCCGGTCGGTCGATCGAGCCGAAGCCGGCCGCTGAGCACCGGTGCCTCGCGACTCGCTCACATTTGTTTCCGATGTCATCGTTCGGGGCAATCGACGTGCCGCCGACCGCCCGGTTCCGCTCGCGGCGCCTAACGCGTTGTGACGGCTTGAATTGCGGCAGGTATTCGGACCGCCGTGGCGTGCGTGTAGGGCTCGATAGCGAGCAGCTTTTTGAAGACCGGCTTCAGGAATCTGAGGCGCCACGCCCGGTGGCTTTGATCCGGCGCGCCGACAGCTCACCGCCCGCCGGATGAAGAAGCTGCTCTCAGTCGCCGCCGGTCGCCTCGAGCGTTGCGGTGATGGACCGGGCACGCTGGTACATGCGGTTGAAGTTGTACGGTGCAACGCCGGTCGGATTGAGGTTAGGCGCTCAATGTCAGATGAGCCGTTCGCTGGTTGCTTCCAGCTGCCGCTGGGGCCCTGCACATAGCACAAAGCTCGCCCAACTTCGAGCCGCGGTGCAGCTGCCGGCGGAATCCAGGCTCGTGCACTCGAAGCTACCGGTTAGGGATGCCGATGCCGTCCTTCAGCCACGGGACGGGTAGACTCGGTGCCTAATAGACGGCTGGCCGTTGGGGATGTCGGGGGAGGGTTCTACCTGAACCCTCCCCACGACGGCGATTATGGCAGGAGCACCGCGTCGATCACGTGAACGACGCCGTTGCGAGCGTCGATGTCGATCAGGTCCAGCACGAGATTGGCCGCGTTGTTCGGCGTCACCAAGGACGTGCCGTCCACGAAGAGCAGGTCACCATTCACCATCCGGATCTGCCTCGCGCCCACGACGCTTTGGGAGAGGCGGTCGCCCCGGGTCACGTGGTAAAGCAGAATATTGCGGAGTTGCTCCACGGATAGGGCGCCAGTGTCGAGAGCGTCTTGCAGCGTCTCTGGAGTGAGACCGATGGCGCTAAACGCGTCGTCGGTGGGCGCGAAGACGGTGAAGTGCCGGTTGCCGTTCAGCACATCGACCAGGTCAGCCGCCACGACCGCAAAGACGAGCGTCTCGAAGCTCGGGTTGCCGGCGGCGATCTCCACGATGCTGGGCTGATCGTTGTTCTTAGGTGCGCGGGCCAGATCCGCCTCGGGCATGGTAGGTTCGAGGCTATCGGCGCAGGCAGCTAAGGTCAGCGCGGTCAGGGCCAGAGCGGGGAAGCGAGCTAAGCGGCGCTGCTGCATAGAGATACCTCCTTGGTGCGGGTGTGGGGTTGCGAGATAAGCTCTCAGGGCTACGAGTCAAAATAGGTGCGGCCTGAAGTTTTGTCAATATATTGTCTAGGACATTACGGATACAAAGATGGGGTTCGCTGGCGGCCGCCGTCTGTGCACGGTGGACGGGGTGAAACCGGTTCGGTCTTATGAGGGTGTTCGGACCTGGGGATCGCAGGCCGGGCGTGCCAGCCCTGAGAGGCCGATGGGGGCCCTTCCGTATCCCGCCTCACACTTTGCTGCAACTCAATGCGCCGCCCGTTCGTAAGGTCATCTGTAGGAGACAGGAAACACCGAACCGACCGAACCTCCGTTCGGGCCGCATTTCCCCGCCATCGTCGAATGGCCGAACGCGGGAGCAGATAAATGGCCTTCGCCGTCATCAAAGACCTCCTGGGCCGGCGCGTCCCCCAAATTCTCGGATTGTATCTCGGCGCCGGCTGGGTGATCGTCGAGTTCGTCAACCTGCTGGTGGACCGCTTCGCCCTGTCGCCGCACCTGATCGAGTTCTGTTTGGTGGCGCTGGCGTCGCTGATCCCGACCGTGCTGATGCTGGCCTACTTCCACGGACGGCCGGGGCGCAACGACTGGGCGCGGCTGGAGAAATTTGGAATTCCCGCGAACCTGCTGGCCGCCGCGCTGATCGTCGGCTTCGTGTTCTCCGGAAAGCACCTGGGCGCGGCCACCACCAAGGTGGTGGTGGAGACGGAGGAGGGCCGCACCATCGAGCGGGTGATTCCGAAGAGCGAGTTCCGGAAGAAAGTCGTGCTGTTCGACTTCGACAACGAATCAGGCGATGCGGCGCTCGACTGGTTGCAGTCGGGTTTGACCTATGGGCTACAAATAGATCTGATGCAGGATCTTTACATCCATTTCGCGGATTGGAAGCGGCTGCGCGAGCGACTCGAGAGCGCCGGTCGCCCCGACGGGGTCGACCTGCCCAGAACGCTCAAGGCCAACATCGCCGGCCAGCTTCATCGGGACTACTTCATCGACGGCTCGTTCACCCGCGAGGGCGAGACGCTGGTTGTGACCGCCTCGGTCTACGAGACACGCCGCCTGAAGCTGCTGGCCCGGAGCACCCTGAGAGGGGACGATATCCTGGGTCTGATCGATCGACTCTCGGTTCAACTTCGGCGCGAGCTGGGAATCCCCGATCGGCACATCGAGGAGACGACCGACCTGCGGATTGCTGATCTCATCACGCACTCGCGCGAGGCCTTCAAGCTCCAAGCGCAGGCGTTTGCGGCGATGTTGGACAACGACTGGGAGACGATGAGGGCGCTGATGGAGCGCGCCGTCGAGTTGGATCCCACGGCGGCCCTGTCGCACTACTACCTCTCGGCCGCCTACCTAGTGGCGAATAGAAAAGAAGAGGCGGATCAGGCGGCGCGGCGGATGATGGAGTACATCTACCGCTTGCCGGAGCAGTGGCAATACTACGTCAAGTTCTATTACTACGAGGCGATTGAAGAAGATGCGCGGAAGCGGTTCGCGCTCGCGAAACTGATGGTGGATCTGTACCCGGAGGACATCGATGCGCGGGTGCAGCTGGCGTGGGAATACGAGCGTCGCGATGAGCTGACCGAGGCGATCTCGCTATACGAGAGCATTCTGGAGATCGATCCTACCCAGCACGAATACCTGAGACGCATCGGATACGCTTTCAAGAACCAGGGAAAACTCGATCGAGCCCTCGATTACTTCCAGCGTTATGCGGAAGCGCGGCCCGGCGACTACTCCGCCTTTCAGGCACTCGGCGACTTGCAGGTGGCGCGAGGTGAGCACGCGCGAGCGGAAGAGCAGTACGAGCGTGCTTTGGTTCTCGACCCGGCGAACGTCGACATCCTCAACCGCCTGGGCACGATGGCGTTCAACCTCGGGCGGCTGGACGAGTCGCGCCGCTTGCACGAGCGTTCGTTGGAGTCGGCCAAGAGCGCGAGTGAGCGGGCGGCCGCCTACGCGGCGTTGAGCTATCACCATCAGGCACGACATCAGATTAGCAAAGCCCTTGAATACAAGGAGCTCGAGTGGGCCGAGCGTGAGAAATCCAATCCGCGCCCGGTGGTGCTGGCTAATTGGGTCCTGCAGGACCTCGAGCTGTACGTTTGGGCGAAGCGCGCCGAGCGGGCCTTCGAGATTATCAGCGACGCCGAACGCGAGTTGGCCGAGCCGTTTATTGGGGTGATACCCAGCGCGTACTTGCAGGTTTATCTGGAGCTCGAGGACACGGCGAAAGCCGCGGCCGCGCTCGTCGAGGTGGAAAGGGTGGTGGAGGAGCGGCAGCTCGGCTGGGTGCGGGATGATCTCTTCGCGGCCCGTGGCTGGATCCAGGAGCTTCGTGGGGAATGCGAGCGGGCGATCGAGAGTTATCGTGCGGCGCTCGAGCTCGAGCCGCAGGATGTGACACGGCATCGCTCAATCGGCCGCTGCTACCGGAAGCTGGGTCGGCTGGCCGAGGCCGAGGCCGAACTGAAGAAGACCCTGAAGCTCAGGCCCTACAACCCGAAGACGCATTACGAGCTTGCGCTTGTCTACGCCGACAGGCGCGAAACCGTGCTGGCCGTCGAGCACCTCCAGGTCGCGCTGCGCGTTTTGGAGGGCGCCGACTCGACCTCGTGCGAGACTTTGCAGAAGGCAAGAGCGAAGTTGGCGGAACTCCAGGCAACCTGAGTCGCGCTCCAACGCTCTGAGGTCGGCGCGGACTGCGCCTATGTCCGGCCGGCAGGTGGAGCCGCTCCGCGGGACTACGGAAGGCGGAACGCTCGCGCTCCAACCCGCCTGAGGTAGCTCGCCTCCGTCTCGGCATCGGAAGTGCGGGCGGCGAAGTCGTATGAGAAGAGGACGAAGCCGCCTGTTCCTAACTCGCGGGCCACGCCGATCTTCTCCAGCGTCCCCTCGATCGTGTTGCGGAAGGCGCCGATCCCCGCCCACACACGCGCGGCGCCGCCCGCCTCCACCGCGCCGGTGATCTGCTCGCGAAAGACGTCGGTCTCGGGCGTGTACGCCATCGGGCAGGCGACGTCGAGGATCCCCAGCCGCAGCCAGTTGCGCCAATCCTGGTAGCGGTTCGCATAGGCGTCCTCGGCGTTGGCGAAGACGGCCGCGCTCACCGTGACGTCCGGACGCCGCCGCTTCACCCCATGGTAGATGCGCTCGACCACCTCGGTGATCTGTTCCCGCCGGAACCGGTCCCACGCCTCCGGGAACGAATCGCTGTAGACGAGCGGATCGTCCGCTTGCAGAAGGGCGAATCTCGCGGCCAGCGTGTCGGCGAGCTGCGGCGTCAGCCAGCGCTGGAATCGCTCCAGCGCCGGACGCGAGTAGTCGTACTCGGGCGCCGGGAAGCGGACGTAGTCGAAGTGCATCCCGTCAACCTCGTAGTTCTCGAGGACGTCCATCCAGATCGAGTAGAGATGCTCCTTCACTTCGGGCGCGGCCGGGCTCGTGTATAGCCCCTCAACATGGTCGCGGTTTTGGCGGGCGTACTCGGCCAGCGCTTCGACGAAGCGCGGCTCACGCGGCTCCGCGTCGTACAACTCGCGGGCCAGAGGTCGCGGGACTGCCAGGATCTCCGGCCGGGCGTGAACGACGTGAGTGCGCTGGCCCGGTAGCGTGTCGGCGTTGGCCACCAGGTGCGTGTTGAGCCAGGCATGGACCGAGATGCCGCGGCGGTGCGCCTCGCGGATGACCAGGGCCAGTGGATCGAACTTACCGTCGTGCAGCGAGGCGGCCTTGGGCTCCCAACGTCCGTCGTAGAACGCGTCGCCGCGCCCGCGCACCTGGACGATCAGCGTGTTGAAACCGGCCGCGTCGGCGCGACGAACCATAGCACGCACGCTGTCCGGATGATCGAGGGTATGCCGCACCACCCAGAGCGCCCGCACCTCGGCCGGCGGCGTCGGCGGACGCACCGGGGCGCGGGGCGCGCAGGCCGCGACGGCCACGGTTGCCATCAGGAGGAGTGCCGCCAGGGCTCGGCCTCTGATCACGACGCCTGGACATTCGCGAACAGGTGATACGAGGTCGGTCGGGCTTGGGTGATCTGATATTCTCATGGGCTTCTTGCGATGAGACCGGGATCAAGATGGCCACCACCGTTTCCTGCGCAAGCGGTCGGGGTCTTTCGTTGCAGCCGCAGCCCGCTTCAACTGGTGCCAACCATCACCGGTCCCGGCCAGTCTAACTGGATGAGTCGAAGTCTGCTTACTCCTGTGTTAAGCCGATGCGCACCCTGATGTCGCCCTCACCTACCCGATGTCGGATGGCGCGGTACCTGGCTGGGGCCTTTGTGGCGCTATTCGCCATGACGGGCGAGGCGTACGGCCAAAGCACCTCGGCGCACCGGAGACCGCCGCGGCGGGTCAACGCGCGACCGCTCGCGGGCGGGATACGCCTCGACGGAAGGCTGATCGAGCCGGAATGGCTCAGCGCTGAGCCGGCCACCGATTTTCTCCAGTCACAGCCGAACGAGGGGGAGCTGGCAACGCAGCGGACCGAGGTACGATTCTTGTCCGACCGCGATGCACTCTATGTCGGTGCGCGCATGTACGATGATCAGGGTGGCGACGGCGTGACAACACGGTTGGTGCGACGTGACCGTGACGCCGACGCTGACGAGCTGATCCTCACCTTCGACACCTTTCACGACCACCTCGGCCGCACAATCTTCAGCGTGAACCCGTCGAAGGTGAAGCAGGACGCCTTCGGCCCGGGCGGCGCTGGCCCCGATCCTTCCTGGGATCCGGTTTGGGAGGTCGAGACACGGATCGACTCGCTGGGCTG
>CAYGCC010000229.1:0-5750 GCA_964348165.1 uncultured Gemmatimonadota bacterium
CGCGACTGACCGCGGCGACCTCGTCGATGCTGCGCGGCGTCCCGTGCTGTCGGGCGGCGGCGTAGATGGCGGCCGTCGCGACCGCTTCGATCGACCGCCCGGGCAGCAGGTCCGCGTTCACTGCCCGGCGGTAGATGACAGACGCCGCCTCGCGGGCGGTCTCGCCGTTATGAACTTCATCGATGAGTCGTAGCACATCCGTGCCGTGGACGAAGAACGCCGGGTTGCCAGGATGATCGTCCTCGCCCCCGGCGATCACTCCAAGAGTGCCTTCTAGTTGGCTGCCATTCATCTTAAGTCTCCGCTTAATCGGTATTAAGGCATCCTCACCCGACGCCCCATCTCGACCTCAGAACATTGGCATCACCCCCTTTCTTCCATCCGTGCCTTCGCGATTCGCGCCAATTCGCGCGCCTGCCGCAAGAAGAAGGCATCGACGATGGCAAACGTCCACTCGAACGAGTCGAGCCACAAAATGGCTCCCTCGTAGTCACCACGCTCTATGAGTAGTTCGGCCAACAACAGTCGCTGATGCGCCAGCACGGTCGCGGGCAGATAAGCCGACCACAGCTCTGAGAATCGGCTCAACGATTCCCGCAGAGCCGTGATCGCCGCCGTGGTATCGCTCGCCAGCAACGCCAGCCGACCTCGCAAGGCCGCCTGATACGAGGGGGTCAACGCGTCATAACGGTCGACTTCGTAGCGCGCGAGTCGTTGCTGAAGGGCTGCGATCAGCGAGCTGTCCCCCCGCGCCGCCGCGTACTGCACCAGCGCTCCGAACCGGGCAGACTCCTGCGCAGCCGGGTTCAGAGCCGTATCCGGCCACGCGGGGTCGGCCAGGCGCGTCTCCGCGGCGGCGAGCATCGGCCGCGCCAGCGACTCCGCCGGATAGCCGGCCAGGTAACTCATCACCACCCACGCGTTGAAGAGCGAATCCGCTCCGGCTCGAACCGCGGCGCGCCATTGCTCTATCGCCTCGTCCCAACGCCCCATCGCGGCCAGAGTCACGAAGCGATACTCGTGGCCGCGTTGACGCTGGCCGGGCAGCTGCTCGGGCAGAGTCATCTCTCGCGCCACCGCATCCGCCAACACCAATCGCCTGCCGCCGCGCACGTAGTGCTTGATCAACTCCCAGTACTCAGGAGGTAAGTTCGCGAGCGTACTATCGCGCAGCGCCGGGCCTCCGAACTCGATCGCCCAGAGGGCCGGGTGCGTCCGCCGCCGATATTCGAGTGTATCCCTGGAGTAACGGAGGAATTGATCCAGGTAGAGTTTCATCGCGCTCGAGTCACCGTCGAGGCGCACGAGATCCACCAGATGGTAGTAGGCCGGCGCATACGCCGTGTCGACCAGGATCAGCCGCTCCCAAGCGCGCCGGGCGTCCGCGTGACTGCGCCCGGCGTAGGGACCCAGGTGGTAGTAAGACTCCGCAAGACCGAGCAGGACATATACATCGTCGGGATAGCGCTCTGTCGCCAACTCGTAGCGCGAGATCGCATCGCTCACCGCGCCGCGCATGTACGCCTCATGGGCGCGCAGCAGCTCGAGCCCCCGCTGACTCAGACGCGAACCGTGCTTCAGCGCCTCGCGCACGGCCTCGACGGCCGCCTCGAGGTACACACCCGAAGGGTCGCGCCGCCAGTACTCGGCGAGACTCAGATGGAGGTAGGCGAGCGCGAAAGCGGTATCGGTGGCGACGGCGCGCCGGAACTCTTCGGCGGCCAGGTCGTACTGCGCCTGCCGGAAGTGCTCGAGGCCCGCATAGTACTCCCTCTGCGCGACGGCCGGTATGTCTTCGATCGCCTCTCTCTCCAGATAAGGCCAACCCTCGCGCCGGGCGATGGCCCCATAGACGCGCGCCGCACCGCCGGGGATCAGCGATTCGATCTGTCCGATCTCGGCTGTTCCGGTCGGACCCACGCGGCCCTGGGTGGCCACGAGATAGACGTCGGCTTGTAGCTGACGCTCGCTCCCTGAACCCCAGATCCGCCAGGTCACCACGTACTTGGCGCCATGTTCGCGAGCCAGATCGAACATGGCGGCCCGGTCGAGCTTTTCGCCCGCGGCCAGGGTCTGGGCATCGAGCATCGTGAGCCCCTGGGCCTGTATCTCCTCGAGCCAAATCTTCAACGACTCGTGCGTCCGGGCGATCTCCACCTCGCTCAGCTCCGAGCCGGGCATCGGGACTAACAGCGCGTAGGTGAGGCCCGCCGGCCGCGGCCGGAGCCCCTCGCGCGCGCCCAGCAGCATCAGAGCCATCAGCGCCAGAGCGACGATCACGTGGATCGACTTCACTCGCCCCGCCCAGGTGCGCACCGCGTGCACCGGACGCCACATCTGCGTCAGCGCTCTCTTTCCGGCGGAGGCCACGGCTCCGGCGCGCCCGGGCTGCTCCTCGGTCCAAGCCAGGAGCAAGCTCACCGGAACGCCGGCCAGCAGGAGGATCAGCACACCGATGAAGCTGGAGCGCGGCAGTTCCAGGTTCTCTTGGAAGATGTTGGCGACATCCATCGATACGTAGGCGAACCCGGCGTACATCAGCAGAACCTGGACGATGCGTCGCCGGCGCAGCTTGCTCAGGAATGTGGCGGGCTCGGCCGCCGGGGGCTGCGGCTTCGCCTTCGGGGGTTGTTCGCGGACCGCGGCCTTCTCAGTCGGCGGCTCCTCTCGTGCCGGCAACGCCCACTCGCGCTCGCCCGCCCGGATGCGATCGACCAGCCCTCGGATCTCATCGAGCGGCTCCAGGTCGTACTCCCGCTTCAAGCGCGCCGCGTAGTGCTCGAATTGCTGGATCGCCTCCGATCGGTAGCCCGCCGCACCCAGCACCTCGATCAACTGCCGCTGCGCCTCGTCGTGCAGCGGGTCGTTCGCCACCCAGCGCCGCGCGACGGCCAACGCCGAGTTCAGATCGCCGCCGCGGCATGCTTCCTTCAACAACTCCTGGTGCGCGCGTCGCTGCAGCCGCTCGAACCGCGCGCGTTGCGCCTCGAGCCACGACTCGAACCCCGGAGCGTCCAGGTAAAAGCCCGGCAAAAACATGCCCCCGTAGACGGACAAGGCGTCGGCCCAACGGCCCTCGTCAGCCGCAGCCTGAAATTCCAACACGTCGACCTCGAACAGATGCTTGGCCAGCGACAGCCGATCAGCTGTGCTGTCCAAGAAATCCTCGCCCAGGTCCCGGCGCAGCTCGTAGAGGGTTTGGCTGAGGGAATGGCGGGCACGTTCCTGTTCGCGTTCACCCCAGAACAGACCGAGCAGCGAGTCACGCGCCGTCGGGCCCTCCAGGGCGAGGTAGGTGATCAGCGCCATCTTCTGCCGGTGCGAGGAGAGGCGCCTCAGCTCCTTCCCGTCACGGGCGATCGTGACGGTTCCAAGCGTGCTGAGTCGGTACATCCGGTTCTCTCGCGTGGCTCGAGGTCGCCACAAGGGTCACCGATGCAGGCGTACTTGATCCCGACATCACGCACCAACAGCAATAACGGCAGGTGGTCAGGTGACTATCAGGTGAGAACCATGTGCTGGGACCGATTTCGCGGGGCGATACGCGCGAAGCCAACCCCGGGACGCTATACGGGAACCCCGAGTACATCTGGCTCGGGCATGAAGCAGAAGGGACGGCATGGTACGAGGGACAGGGCAACATCCGTCTTCCGCCGCGGGGACGTCGACGCGCTCTCGGGACCCAACCTCACCCGTCTTAAAGCTGCAGGCTGTTATCGATGCTCACAAGGTCGGGGGTCGAAGATCGCAAAACCAGGCGGAGAGATCCTCCGGATAACGGCCCTCCCACACCAGCTGGCGCAATTTCTCCGCCACGTACGTCCGGTCCTGCGGATAGGTCACACCCAGCCACGCGCCTGGCGTCGAGATCACGCGGACGCGGACCGCTTCCTCGCCGATCAGCTCGTTCACGGCCGTGCTGAGCAGAAACTCCGCCTCCGGGTCGCTTCCGTGCTCCGCCAGGAAGCGCTCGAATTGCCGGCGTAGCAGCGGGAAGGCCGACGGCGTCGCCGCCCACAGGTTCATCGAGATCGTCTCGTCACCCGTGAGCGAAAAACGCTCGCCCTGCAGCGTGACCCCGGCGATGCCACCGTCCTCGCCGCGGATGTTCTTGACCTCGGTGACCCGCCGCAGAAAGCCGTCTTCGTCCAGCTCGCAGATGGCGCGCGATACGCCGCCGAACGGCGACAGCGTGTCCTTCAGCGCATAGCCAGCGGCGGCGAACTCGGTCGCCTCTCCGTCGGCCGGACGCCGCAGGTGTTCGCCGAGGCGCTGAAAGGCGGCGGCCCCGTAGAAATCGTCCGCGTTCATCACGACGAATGGGCCGTGGATCTTCGCTGCGGCGGCGAGCACCGCGTGCGCGGTGCCCCAGGGCTTCACTCGCTCTGCAGGCACGCTGAAGCCGGCGGGCAGGTCTTCAAGAGTCTGAAAGACCAGAGAGACGTCGAGCGACCGGCCAAACCTGTGACCCACGTGCTCGAGGAAGTCGAACTCGAGCTCACGCCGTACCACCAGCAGAACTCGCGCGAACCCCGAATCCACCGCGTCGAAGACCGCGTAATCCATCAGCGCTTCGCCGCTCGGCCCCACGGGTTCCAGCTGTTTGATACCCCCGTAGCGGGTGCCGAGTCCGGCGGCGAGCACGACGAGCGTCAGATCCATCTTGCGGGTCAGGGCGATCGGTCAGGGCACCCGGTGGGCGGCCTCGACCAGGCTGCGCACGGCGGGCGCGACCATGATCAGTAGCTCGGCCTGCGGCTCGGCAGCGCGCTGGAGGACCTCGATCTGTCGCTCGCGCGCGTCTTCTTTTGTGCGGCGCCCGCTCCGCAGCGAGGACAGAGCTTCCAGCCCGACCTCCGCCAGGTCGCGCAGGTTCAGCGAGAGGGGCTCGGCCTCCTCCAGCATGGGCGCCGCTCGCAGCGTCGGAAGCAGGCGATCGTGGTTCTGGCGCCAGATTCGCAGCCACTCCCGAATCTCAGCAGCGCGGGCGCGATGGGTCGGATCGGCCAGCAACTCTTCAACCATCCGTGTGAAAACACGCGCCACATCGCTCTCGGGCCGTGTCGCATCGACCAGGCGGTTCAGGGGCATCAGGCTCGTGTATTCACGAGATGCGGGTCGCTGATAGAACTTCAACGGCTCCAGCACGTCGGCGAGCGTCTTGAGATCAGCGATCGGAGCATAGTCGGTGAGCCGTCGAAGCATAGGCTCGTAGCTGGAACGGTGCGTCAGGCCGAGCCACTCGAGCCGTTGGCTCGTCACCTCGAGGCGCCGGTACATGTCGTCCACATCCGTCACTTCGGCCGGGGACCAGAGCCGCTCGGCAACCGCAGCCGCTCGTGGCCAGATACGCGAATCGATGGTCTCCCAGGTGACGAACTCCGCCCACATGCACGCCTCGCCGCCCAGCACCCGCGCCCGTTCCTCGGCGCTGAGTTCCGCCGCGGCTTCGCCCAGCGGATCGACCCCGTAGTGGAACGAGGCGGGCCGGATATGGTCGAGGTAGTAGCCGTTGGAAAGGATGCCTTGATAACCCTGGCGCGCCGATTCGGCCAGCGACTCTTGCCCGCGCCACGACTGGATCACGATGTCCTGAGGGAGATCGGGGTGAAAGATCTCGTCCCAGCCCACCATCTTTTTGCCGTGCTTCGCCAGGATCTCTTGAACCCGGCGGTTAAAGTGGGCCTGCAGGTCGTGGTTGTCTTTCAGTCCGTTGTTTCGCAGGAAAGCCTGGATGTCCGGGTTCTCGT
>CAYGCC010000230.1:0-3218 GCA_964348165.1 uncultured Gemmatimonadota bacterium
CCTTCGAGCACGAAGGGCACACGGTCCGCTTCCGGGAGGTCCCCTACAGCGGCCTGGTGGGTGTCATACGCAGGGATTCGGGGATGTTCGGTGTGTCGGGAGCGGCCGACGAGACTCAGTTGCGGGAGAGGCTAGAAACCTTCGCTAGCCTCCGCTGAGCCTTTAAAGCTCTTCCAAGTCCCGGACTCGCCGGGCGGATCTCTTTCCCGAGATGGTCGGCGGCCTCGGAGCCGGGGGCTTCTTCAAGGCGGCGCTTCCAGTGGACCGGTTGCTCTTCGAGGGGAATCAGCCGTTCTCAACCTTCGGCGCGACCCCGGCCTTGATTTCAGGGTCTGAATGATTATCATTCAGATCATGAATCGACTACGCTATCGCCCCCGGGCGCTCGCGCCCGCCGTAGAAGCGGCTCTCAAAACCCACCCCGTCGTCGTCGTCTCCGGGGCTAGACAGACCGGCAAGACCACACTCGTCCAGAACCTTCCGAGCGCAGGAGAGAGGAGCTTCGAGACTCTTGACGACCTTGAGACCCTCGAGCTCGCCCGCAAGCGCCCAGAGGACTTGCTGGTGCGCGCACCACGCATGACCATCGATGAGGTCCAACGCGCCCCCGAGCTCCTTCTCGCGATCAAGAAGGAGGTCGATCGGAACCGACGGCGTGGGCGCTTTCTACTCACCGGCTCAGCCAACCTGCTGCTCATGCGGCAGGTTGCCGACTCTCTGTCCGGCCGGGCGGTTTACCTACTACTCTCGCCGTTCACCGACGGTGAAAAGCGGGGAGAAGGGAGCGTGCCGCCCTGGACTGAGGTGCTATCGTCCAGAACCGCCGAGGGCGTTATGGAGCGCTTCGCCCGACTGAGCATCTCGGTCGGCGACTGGAGGCGCGAGATCTTGCGAGGCGGAATGCCGCGCGCGGTTCTGTCCCGCACCACACGGGAACGCGAGGCATGGTTCGAGGGTTTCGTGACTACGTACCTGGAGCGCGACCTGAGAGACATCTCTCAGGTGTCCTCTCTCCCCGATTTCCGCCGCCTCATGGGCCTCGCAGTCCATCGGGTCGGGCAGCTCCTGAACCAGACCGAGATCGCGCGAGACGCGGGACTGTCCCAAGCCACGGCCCACCGCTACCTGAATCTGCTCGAGACGACGTTTCAAACACATCGCCTACCGGCGTACTCGGCCAGCCCTTCCAAGCGACTGATCAAAGCCCCGAAACTGTACTGGCGTGATGCGGGGCTCGCCGCTTACCTGGCGGGCCTTCATCGCATCACGGATCTGCGCGGAAATCCACTGCTCGGACCGCTGCTCGAGAACCTCGTTCTTTCAGGCCTGCTCTCCTGGCGAGAAGTCACCCGGCCAAGGCCGGAGATCCTATTCTGGCGTACGGCCGGTGGGGCCGAAGTCGATTTCGTAGTGGAGGCGGGAACCCGATTGGTGTCGATCGAAATAAAGGCCGCGCGCCGTGTCCGCCTGAGCGACGTCCGCCACCTGGAGATCTTCCTGTCCGATTATTCCAGGCGTGCGCGGTTTGCCGTCGTCCTTCACGACACCGACGCGCCCCATATGGTCACTCGAAACATCGTCGGCCTCCCTGTGTCCGCACTTACGTGAGGCGCCGAGTGGCAGCCCAAACGAGTCCAGGTGTGCTCCGTAGGGCCGCGAGTGGGATAGCATGATTACAGCCCACCGAGACCAGGATTCTTGGGAGACTCGGGAAGCACTGAGTCCGGAGCCTTGCCATAGTCGCGGTAACGTAAGCGAGCTGACCCCCGACCCCCCCTCCTCCAAGAAACCCTTGACCTGCAGGGACCTAATTGTTATAGTGCACTAGAACACTGGACATCTAGAGCACCCATCCACTCTCGGGTGCGCGAAAGGCCAGGCGGAACGTGGGTTTTCAGATCGATACCAAGAGCGGCGTCCCCTTCTACCGGCAGATCGTCGAGCAGGTCAAGTTCGGCATCGCCAGTGGGGACCTGCAGCCGGGCGATCAGCTCCCCACCGTCCGCCAGCTGGCCGTCGACCTCTCCATCAACCCCAACACGGTCATCCGCGCCTACCGCGAGCTCGAGATCGAGGGCGTGATCGACACCCACCAGGGCTCCGGCACCTTCGTCGGTAACCGGAAGCCCCGGGTCGACGAGCTGGAGCGGCAGCGGATGCTCGACCAGATACTCACCGAATTGCTGGCGCGCGCTTCGGCCTACGGCTTTACGCTCGACGAAGTGCTGGAGGGGCTGCGTCAGAGGAAGGAGTCAGGATCATGAGTCGGCTCACCCGCAAAACCGAATCGCGGGGCTTGCCGGGCATCTCGTTCGAGAGGTTCGCGACGGGGCTCCGCGCCGACTTCCGCTTCGCGCCGGTCAACGTGCTGCTGCTGGTGGCGATCTATGTGGCCGGCCTCATCGTGCACTTGAGCCTCTACCCGTTCTCGGTCATCGCCGTCCAGCTGGCGCTGGGCTCGGCCCTGGTGCTGGCGATCCTGCTGCGGCTGACCCAGGTCTGGGAGGCCGCCGTCATCCTGGGGACCGCCGATGCGCTGGCGATCTTCCTGCAGCTGCGGCCGGAGAGCGAGGTGCTGCTCATCACCGCGGTGTTGGCGCTGGTCGTCGCCCCGTCGGTGCAGATCGCCTACCAGTGGGAGCGCGCCGTCGTCCTGCGCTTCGGGCGCTTCAAGGCGCTGCGCAAATCGGGCCCCTTCGTGATCGTTCCGATCATCGACAAGGTGGCCCAGTTCGTCGATCAGCGCGTTCGCGTCACCGACTTCAGCGCCGAAACTACCCTAACCGCCGACACCGTTCCGGTGAACGTCGACGCCATCGCCTTCTGGATGGTCTGGGACGCGCAGAAGTCAGTGCTCGAGGTCGAGCATTTCGATGACGCGGTCATCATGTCGGCGCAGACGGCGCTGCGGAACGCCATCGGCAAGAACGACCTGGCCAACCTGCTGTCCGAGCGCGACCGCCTGGGCCACGAGGTTCAGAAGGTGTTGGACGAGAAGACCAGCGGCTGGGGGATCACCACCCAGGCCGTCGAGATCCGCGACATCATCATCCCCAAGGGCCTCGCGGATGCGATGTCACGGCAGGCCCAGGCCGAACGCGAGCGGCAGAGCCGCATCATCCTCGGCACCGCCGAGACCGAGATCGCCGAGAAGTTCGCCCGCGCCTCCGAGCACTACCGCAACAACCCGGTCGCCTTGCACCTGCGGGCGATGAACA
>CAYGCC010000231.1:0-6606 GCA_964348165.1 uncultured Gemmatimonadota bacterium
GCAGGCTGGGCCGGTGTGCCGGAGCTGCCGGAGTGGAAGAAGACCGGCCGAGCCGAGGGCATGCACCACGGCGCGATCGAGGGCACTCTCGTTCCCGAGGTGAGAGACCACATCTTCAACGTCAGCCGCCGCTGGCTCGATCCCAACGGCGACGGCGACCCCAGCGATGGCATCGACGGCTTCCGGCTCGATGTCGCCGAGATGGTTCCGTTGGGGTTCTGGCGCGAATACCGGCGCTTCGTGCGCCGCATCAATCCCGATGCCTACCTCGTCGGCGAGGTGTGGTGGGAAGCGTGGCCCGACAGGATGTACGACCCAGGGCCCTGGCTCCGGGGCGACGTCTTCGACGCCGTTATGAACTACCGCTGGTACATGCCCACACGCAGCTTCTGCGCCGGCGCTCCGCCCAACCTGAACGCTTCGGGTTATGTCGCCCACCTCGACTCCGTAGCTTTGCGGCTTAGGCCGGAACATCTCAAGGCGATGATGAACCTGACGGCCAGCCACGACACGCCCCGCTTTGCCACATCCGTCTACAACCCCGGTCGCTACAAGTACCGGGTCGATCCGCGCGGGAACCCCGACTACAAGATCGACCGGCCGGATGAGCGTACGCGTGAGATCCAGCGGATGATCCTGGTGCAGCAGTTCACCTACATCGGTGCTCCGCACATCTATTACGGCGATGAGGTAGGTATGTGGGGCGGCGACGATCCCGATCCGCGCAAGCCGATGGTCTGGGCCGACCTGGTGTACGAAGACGAGACCACGCATCCCTTGGGGCAAACACGCCGCCGCGACCCGGTCGCGCCCGATACGGCACTTCTCCGGGTCTACAAGGAGCTAATCGCGCTGCGAAAGCGGCACCTCCGTCTGTTCGTCGATGGCGCCCTCACCTACCTCCTCACCGACGACGCACGTGGCCTGCTCGCCTACACGCGCGTCCTCGACGACCGGCGGGCCGTGGTCGCCTTCAACACCTCTAGCCAACCGCAGACCCTCGCCCTGCCAGTCGAAGCGGGTAGCTATCGCGCCCTTTTCCCGCGGGGTGATGCGATCGACGCGACGGCCGGGACGCTGAGCGCCGAGTTGCCGCCCCGGACGGCCGTGGTGTGGACCCGAGAATGAGCCGGCCCAGCATGCGTCTAAGGAACGCCGGGGAGGCAGAGGCGGGCGCAGGGAGGTCGCACGAGTTGTCTTGACAGGTCATTTTATTATGACTACTATAGCCATATGACACGCGCCTCGATCTCCGAACTCAAGGCCCGGCTTAGCGCCTTTCTCGACATCGTCCGCCAGGGCGGTGAGGTTCTCGTCACGGACCGAGGACGCCCCATCGCGCGCCTCGCGCCCGTCGAAGGTGATCAGCGAGCCGAGAGCCGCCAGGATCTGCTGCTGCGAAGCGGCCAAATGAAGCCGCCGACGGCGCGACTCCCGCGTGATTTCTGGACTCGCCGCCACCCTCCAGATCCCGAGGGACGTTCCGTAGCCGCGCTGCTCGAGGAGCGGGGCGAGGGCTGGTGAGGTTCTGGGACTCGTCGGCCCTCGTGCCACTCTGTCTGGAACAGCCGCTGACTGTGCGGTCGCGTGAGCTGCTCGAATCCGACTCGGAACCCGTGGTTTGGTGGGGGTCGCTCATCGAGTGCGCGTCGGCCATCGCCCGGCTGCACCGGGAGGGCAACCTGACGGATAAGCAGGAGGTGGCGGCCCGTCAGCTTCTCGCGTCTCTGCGGGCAAGCTGGTTCGAGATGCAGGCCGGCGAAGCGGTCCGCGAGCAGGCCCTCCGACTCTTGCGCGTTCACCCGCTCCGGGCCGCCGACGCGCTTCAGCTCGCCGCCGCGTTGGAATGGGCTGGGTCACCGCCGACCGGGGCTTTTGTGACTTTCGATGAGCGCCTCGGAGCCGCGGCCCGACGCGAGGGTTTCACGACGCCTTGACTCGCTGGTTGAACAAGGCACAGGGGGAGCGATGACTCGCACGTTCGATTTCGTGACTACGCTGTTCGCCGCCGCGCTGGTGAAGGCCGCGGCGGCGGGCAAAGTAGATCTCGACGTTCCCATCGCCACCTACGTGCCGGATTATCCACACGGTGGTGACCCAGGCATGACACTCCGCACGCTGGCCGCGCACACGGCGGGCACCCCGCACCTCGGTCACCCGCACCGGAAGGCGCATTACGTTCAGCACTTCCCGACGGCCACGGCGGCGATCCGCAGCGATACAAGACATGCCGCTGGTTCACGCCCCGGGCTCGGCCTATTCGTACTCGAGCAGCAACTACAACCTCATCGCGGCCGCGCTCGAGAAGGTCTCCGGCCAATCCTTTGATGTCTTTCTCGACAGCACCTTGCTTTCGCCGCTGGGGCTGGACGACACCGGGTTGCTCGACGTCCAGCGACCTACGCCGCGTCTGGCGCGCAACTACACACTGTACGACTTGTGGACGTACGCCGATCTCGATGAGCTGCAGATCGTGCCGACCTGGGATTACAGCTTCAATCCGGCCGGGGGTGGCATGATCGCGACCGCCCGGGATCTGGCGCGCTTCGGCGAGGCGTTGCTGGCGCCGGGGTTTTTCAGCGCCGAGGAGCTGGAGATGTTCTATCAGCCGATCTCGACCGATCCCGAGTCGCCCTGGAGCTTCGGGTGGTTCGTGGGTCAGACCGACTGGGGAACGCGGCGGCTGCGGATGAGCGGCGCCACTCAGGGCGTGATGGCCTCGCTGTACGTGCTGCCGGATGACGGGATCGTCGCCGCGGCGACCGTCAATTCCTGGGCGCGCGAGGCGCGGGAGGGCGAGCTGGTCTTCGCCGGGGTCGAGCGCATCATCTCCGCCTACCTCGCCGACCGAGCAGCTAACTAATCACGAGCAAGCCGGGCAGGGCTACGCTGCCCGTTCTCTTTCCAGGATGATCTCGATGTAGTCGGGCGCGGCCCAAAGCCCGCCGGCGCCGGGCGCGAATATCTGCACGAGACGCCAGCCATCACGCGCCAGCTCTCTTACAGTTTGCTCGTAGTTCTTCATCGCGCGCTTTTCGAGGCGCACGAACCGATACTCATACTCTTGGCTCATCTTCGCGCTCCAATCGGCCCTTTAGCAGCTCCACTCGAGCGATAGGGGAGCTGACGGGTCGGCCGTGTTTCGTGTCTCACCCGAGTCGATCACCGGCGACGGCCTCGGCAAGATGAGTGTTCTACAAGCCCGCACCACACCGTGAACCGACTCCACGCCTGCGGGTCCCGTGGCCGTGACTCCTGTGTAGAGTACACCTGACGTCAGTCGCTATTCGTCTGCCCTGGGATTTCCCACGGCGGTCGCCGTCAGTCTTCGAAGACCCAGCAGAACTCGGGATTCAGCTCACGCGTTGCTCGCCAGTACCAGTGGCAGGCGATGGCGTTGTGCACCGAGAAGCCGTCGCTGCTGTTGGTCATCACGATGAA
Source organism: uncultured Gemmatimonadota bacterium (assembly GCA_964348165.1). GTDB lineage: Bacteria > Gemmatimonadota > Gemmatimonadetes > Palauibacterales > KS3-K002 > CAYGAJ01. The sequence goes on from CAYGCC010000231.1 coordinate 3,442, forward strand.
GGCACCTCCGGTACTCGGGGCCATCTGAAAGTGACTCGTCCAGCCGGTATTGCTGCCCACGTGGCCGATGGTGACCAGCTCGGCAAAGCGCCGGACCTGGTGGCCGTAGATGTACTCGATGGTCTCATCTTCGTCGATCTCCTGCAGACCCTCGACCCAATTGTGCTGCCAGCTCCAGTCCTCGTCCTCAGCGGGATCTGCCAGCCACTGAACAAAGCTCACCATGTCTTCCAGCGTGCTGATCATACCGGCTGCGGCGCGGGCCGTGAAGCGAACCATCGGCACCTCGGTCGGTTTGCCCGACCAGAAGCTCGATCCGCTGTAAGGGCGCGCCTAGCGCCGCCTGGATGTCGGACGTCACCTCGAAACCACTCGCAGTCATGCCAGCTGGAATTAGGATGCTCGTCCGGGCGGCGTCGGCCAACGAGCGGCCGGTTATCTCCTCGATGGCCAGTTGGAGGACGGTGAAGCCCGGTCCTCCTGATTCTAATTAGGTGACTAATGAGAAGCGTCCGCTCCTTGCGAGCGGGCTCGCGCATGGGCAACCATATCCGCGAATTCGGCGTCCGGCCGCCGGAACGATTCCAAAAACAACCGCCAGTGTTGACCGACCTCCTCCGTGCGTGCCAAACGCTCCTTCCACTGAGCGATCCGATAGTGGGCGAACGGGTATACTAGACCGCGAAGCGAGTATGCTTGCGGTGGCAGGTAGACCGGCCGCACAGCAAGCTCCAGATATGCGACCGCCGAATCGAGGGCACCTAGGCGCGCATGAGCCTCGGCCACCAGCCAACGCAACGAGAAGCTATCTACTCGGTCTTCCAGCAGCGGATGGTGTTCTCCTCGCCAGGCCCGTGCGCCCAGAAGCGCGATAACCTCATCCCACCGATCAGCCGCCATATGAATGCACGCCTCCAAGAACGCGGGGCTCGTTCCCAGGGCGACCTGCTGCTCAGGGTCTCGCGCCCTGATAGCGTTTAGCCGTTGCCAGGCACCCGCGGTGTCGCGGGCCTCCAGCGCCAGCAGACCACGAATGAAATCGGCCCCAGCGCTGCTATCCGCCTTCGCGGTACGGGGCAGTTGCCCACCGGTGTAGCCGGCGGTCCGGGCCAGCAGCAGATTGGCGCGCTGATACCAGCGTGACTCCTGTCCAGCCGAAGTGTCGGCCGCCAGCGCCAAGACGCGCCGCGCAGCGTCAACAGCTCCCTGCGCGGCTAGTCCCGCCGCCGAGCTTGTGAGGGCAAAGACTCTGACATATGAGGGTGTTGAGGGGTTAGTGCCGATCTCACGCCCCCGCTCTGCAGCCCTCATCCAGGCGTTGGTGGCGTTCAGTTCCATCAGCTCCGCCCAATCAACGAACGGACGGGCTTCCAATCGTCGGATGGCGGCTCGGGCGCTGTCCAGCTTTCCAACGACTATGAGCTCAGCCACTAGGTTGATGACCTCGATCTGGCGCGGCCCGCGCTGGAACGGATCGATGTTAACGGCGCGCTCGAGCTCTTGCAGGGCTTCCTCGTGTCGTCCAAGCGACGAGAGGTAGAAAGCGCGGTTGTTACGCGCGGAGATGGCGTTTGGGCGCTGGCTGAGCACGAGATTGTACCAGCGAACTGCGGCGACAAGATCGTGGTTAACGTAGGCTAGATCGGCGTGTAACCGGTACCTCTCCACATCGCTCAAGCGCTCCGGGCGGGCCAAAGCTTCTTCGAATGCGACTCTTGCCGAATCCACGTGGCTCAAGGCAAGGAAATTGCCCCCCATGACCGCACGCGCAGCAGCGAAGCCGGTGTCGATTGCCAGCGCCTCACGCAGCAAGACATTGCTACCCGCAAAATCGCCCTGGTCTGACAGTTCGCTGGCTTGGGCGTACTTGTGGAAACCCTCTTGCGATGGCGTCCTTACCTCGACCAGCGGCCGGCTCGCACGAATGGCATCACGGTTCTCCCCCAACTTCTCACGAATGTCCTGAACCAGTTCGTCAATCTTCCCTGTAAGCTCGTCCGCGCTCAGTGTTGTTTGGATTGCCTTTGAGTGCAACTCAACCCCATCCTCCACGTCGACCACACGTAGTGTGATCGAATAGGTGTCCGTGCCGAGCCGACTGATGTTCCCAGCCAGTATGACTCGGACGGAGGTCCGGTAGGCCAGATCCCGAGCAAGTATCGCATCCAGCGGCAGCGAATCGGGAATCGAAGCCGCGCGCCTCGCTCGGCGTATCTGGTCGCGCGGCACCGTCGTTAAAAAATCGGACTGGTTCAGACCGGCAATAATTAGATCGCGTACGGTCGGCCCAAGACTCGGGACGTCAACGGGTCCCGCGAAGTCTGCCACCAGTATCCAGTCCCGGGCGCGAAAATCGATAGACGATCGCACACCCCCCACGTTATGTACGGAAAAGAAAGCGAGGATAATCCCGACGGTCACCAGTAAGTTCACCGGGACGCCGATCTTCTCAACAGGCGTCCAAGCCTGCCCGCCCCGCGCCCCGTGGTTGTACGCGATGATTAGCACCGTCGGGACCATTGAGAGAAGCGCGACGAGAGCTGCGTCTACAACATGCGCTGAAAGCCCGTAGCGCTGCACGATCCAGTCGAGGGACTCGAGAAACGCCCAACATGCCAAGAGGTAAGCTGCGAGGAAGTGCGGGACTCGCCGTCGAAACAATTCATGCGGCAAATGACCGAGCGACGAGAACCAGCTCCGGATGCCTTGGATGAAGTATCTGAGACGCGACATAAGCCCGCCCGCACGAGGAATCGAAACACCGTCGGCGGTGGACTGATCGCTCTATTCGAAATGCGCGTCTCAATATGTCGGGCTGCCCGTCTGAAGGCAACTACAGGAGTATCTCCCAAGTGGGCAACGTGAGAGAGGCTCGAATCAGGAGAAGTACAGCCACAGCGCCACGACGCACCCAGCCAGCACCAAGCTCAGCATCACGTCGAACCCGCGCCGCCGCTCCTCGGGGCGCGCGCCGACGGTGGCGAAGGTCAGGCCCGCCACTTTCTCCTCGGGCGGTGGCGCCGTCAGCAGGCTCACCGTCACCAACAGAAACGTGCAGATCGCGAACAGGAACACGGCGAAGTGCAGGAAGTTCATATCGGCGAAGTCGAACAGCAGCCCCTCCAGGCGCGACTTGTTGAGCTCGGCCACGAGCCGGCCCATCCC
>CAYGCC010000232.1:0-1521 GCA_964348165.1 uncultured Gemmatimonadota bacterium
AAAGGCACGCGGGTCTGCCCCGGCTGCCTGGGAGGGGGACTTGTGAGAGCACCCCACTATCTCGTGGCAGTCGCGGTCGTGGCGGCGGTGTCGCTGCCGAACACGGCCGCGGCTCAAACGGGGCTCAGCGTCGGCGCCAGGCTCGGACTCAGTTCAGCGGGCGTTTACGGAGACGACGCCGAAGAGGTTGATGCCAGAAACGGCTTCACCGGAGGCCGCTCCGCCTCGCTCGGGTTGAGCCGCAGGTTGGCGCTCGAACTGGACGTCGCCTACGCGGACAAGGGCGGTGAGATGAAGGGGTCGTTCGGCACCCTCGGGTATCACTTCCGCTACGTCGAAGTCCCGGTCCTCCTTCGCTACAACGTCCTGCCGGAGGGCGGATTGGCCCCGGCGCTGGTAGTGGGCGTGGCGCCCGCCTTCCGGTTGAACTCTACCACGACCTCGTGGTCGGGCCCGCCGGGCCCTGCCCCGCCCCAGTTCGTGTTCCCCAAGCCCGTCGATCTCGGTCTCGTGCTCGGAACGACGGTCGGGACTCGCGCAGGCCGCCACGCTGTGCGATTCGAAGCCCGCTACACGCTGGGCCTCACGAAGTTCGCGGATCTGCAGTTCACCGGCACCGAGACCGCGAAGGATCCTGATGTCGACCTGAAAAACCGCGCCTGGACTGTTACGGTTGGTTACGCGTTCAATATCGCGCCGAAGCTGTTCGCCAGCGCGCCTTGAGCCCGCGGCCCCTGTCCAACGCACGTAGCCGTTGGACCAGTTTTCGAGGGTCGACTGACGGGGCAGTGGCGATGAGGTGGGGAAAAGACCAGTGACCTATCACGGGGCGCGGACGAACCGTGCGGATGTTCGCGGTGTGCAACGCGGTCGTGGGCTTGCCAACGTCGCAGGGAGCCGCGATGTAGCACGCGCGAGCCGTCGGGGGGAGAACTTCTCAATCCGCGTCCAATCCGGCCAGCGCGCGCACGTGGGCGGCGCCACACTCGGCGAGGTTCTCGAGATCGTAGCCGCCTTCCAGCGCTGAGATCACCCGGCCGTCACAGTGCGTCGCAGCGATCTCCAACACGCGCCGCGTCAGTTCCGCGTAGTCGTCGGGCGCCAGCGTCAGGCCGGCCAGCGGGTCGCCGAAGGCGGCGTCGAAGCCCGACGAGATAAAGACGATCTCGGGTGTGAACTCTGAGAGCACGAAGTCGAGCCCCTGGAGCAGCTCGCCCACGTAGTGCGAGGCGGGAAGCCCGGGCGGCACCGGCAGGTTGAGGTTGCGGCCCAGTCCCGGCCCATGGCCGCGCAGCGTCGGGGCGCCCGTCCCGGGATAATGGGGCGACTGGTGCATCGACACGTAGTAGACGTCCGGGTCCTCGTAGAAGATCGCCTCGGTCCCGTTCCCGTGGTGGACGTCCCAATCGATGATCAGGGCGCGCTTCCAGCCCTTGCCCTGCGCATAGCGAACGCCGACCGCCACGTTGTTGAAGAAGCAGAACCCCATGGCGCGATCGGCCGTGGCGTGGTGGCCCGGCG
>CAYGCC010000233.1:0-4388 GCA_964348165.1 uncultured Gemmatimonadota bacterium
GCAGCCGCGCCCAGTTTGGGGTCAGGGGCATCCGTGTCATTCAAGACGGCATACCTCTCACGCTGCCGGACGGCCAGTCCAAGCTTACCAACCTCGACATGGCGAGCGCCGGGCGGATCGAGATCATCCGCGGCCCGGCCTCATCCCTGTACGGCAACGCCTCGGGCGGTGTCATCGCCATCGAGACGCAGAACCCGCCCGGCGGCGCTTTCTCTCCTGAACTGAGGATTCTGGGCGGCGGCTTTGGTGACGACCGCTTCTACCAGAAATACGACCTCAAGGGCGGGGGACGCTCCGCTGATCTCGACTACAACGTTCACGTCGCTCACTTCCAGTCCGACGGTTACCGGCTCCACAGCGAAGCCGAGTACACCCTGCTCAACACCCGGCTGCGCTACGCTTTCGACGATCGCTCCTCTCTGACCGCCGTGGTCAACTATGTCAACTCGCCGAAGGCGGAGAACCCCAGCAGCCTCGACGACGAGCAGGCGCGAGCGGTTCCGGACACGGCCCGGTTTACCGTGTTGCCACCGTCGGAATGTCCGCCCGACGCCGGTTTCGGGGGCTGCCAGAACCTGGGGGAGCGGTCCAAACAAGGTCAGGCCGGCCTGACCTACCGGAGGCAGCTGAGGCCGGGACACGAGCTGTCGCTCATGGGCTACGGGTTGTTCCGCGAGTTACACAATCCGATCCCGTTCACCCTCATCGAGCTGGATCGTCGCGGCGCCGGCTCACGAGCCGAATACCGCATCGCGGCGCAAGAGGGGCGGCTGGCAGCGTTGACCTTCGGCTTCGACGTCGATCATCAGGCCGACGACCGGCAGGAGTTTGAGAAAGACACCGTCGTAAGGGGACTCACGCTCGATCAGGATGAGAAGGTCACCTCGATCGGCATCTTCGCCCACTCGCACTGGCGGCTGGCACCGAAGTGGGAGCTGACCGCTGGCCTGCGCTACGATCGGGTGCGCTTCGAGGTCGACGACCGGCTGATCGACGCAGAGAATCCCGATGATTCGGGCAGCCGGACGCTGGAGCCCGATACCGACCTGCTGGGAGGGCTGCCGCTCAACCCGCTGCTGGGCCTGACCTACGCCCACGCACCCTGGCTGAACGCCTACGTGAACGTTGGCACCTCGTTCCAAACCCCGACGACCACGGAGCTGACCGACACGCTGGGCGGTTTTAACCAGCGGCTGCTTCCCGAGCACGCGACCAACTACGAGGTGGGTCTGAAAGGGACGGCCGCCGAGCGGGTGAGCTACAGCCTGGCCTTTTTTGTCGCGGATATCGAGGACCAGCTGATCGGATTCGAGGCGGAGAACGAGCGGGTGCTATTCGAGAACGCCGGCTCGAGCAAACACCGCGGGATCGAGGCGTACATCTCCGCGCTGCTGGCCGCCGGGCTGACGGCAAGCGCCGCCTATACCTTCTCCGACTTCGTGTTCGACCAGTTCCGCACAGCGGACGACGACTTCAGCGACAACGAGGTCCCGGGGATACCGCTTCATCAGTTTCACGGGCGCCTGAGTTACCGGCACGCCAGCGGACTGATCGGCGCCGCCGAGCTGACCGCCGTCGACGGGTTCTTCGTGGACAACGCGAACGAGAATCGCAACGACGGCTACACCGTCCTCGACCTGCGTTTCGGTTATGCCCCCGCCTTGCGCAAGCTGCGCGTGGAGCCGTTCCTCGGTATAAACAACGTGTTCGACAAACGTTACAACTCGTCCGTGACGATCAATGCTTTCGGTGGCCGCTTTTTCGAGCCCGCGCCGGGACGCAACATCTATTTGGGTTTGCGGGCAACGTTGCAATGATGGACGTTCTGGCCCTGGGGCAAGCGCCGGTAGATTTCAGGAAGAACCACCGACTGGATTGACAAGTCCAACGGTGAATGCTAGTCATAGGCGCATACCCCACCATCCAGCCGCGGTTTCTCTTGGCGACGGTGTGGGCGAGTCTCTGTTGTTCAGCAACTCTCCGGGGTCCGATTTGCTCCTGGCATCGCCTCAAAGGCCTGAGACGGAAACCCTCTCCTCGCGCAGAGCTTCGGCCGGAAGACAAACGAATTCCCACCGATACTTCGTTAACCGAGAGGATCTTATGAGGAAAACGGTTTGGTGTGTCGGTGCGCTCCTGGTGTTGCTAGCCCCGAGCGCAGGTTCGGCCCAGCAGGTGGCGGTGGAGTTCAATCCATACGGCGGGCTGTTTCTGCCGGTGACGAACATCCTGGAACTCAACTCTGTCGCCCGAGGAGAGATCGCGAGCGAGGTCGAAGAGGGTCTGGGCGACCTTGGGGTTATCGTTTCTCTCGATCTGGACGAGCTAACGGCAAAGCACAAGGCCTCCTTCCTATTTGGCGGTCGCCTCACGGTCTGGGTGACGGACGTCTTCGGGGTAGAGGGCGGTTTCGCCTACGCGTTGAGCGGCGCGAACGTCGATCTGGCTGGCACAGCCGATGGCTTTGAATTCGACGAAGCCGACTTGATAGAGGCAGTCCGAGAGCTTGGCGGTTCAGAAGCGGTGGCGGAAGTGGAACAGGACTTACTTGAGCCAGACGCTTACGTCTGGCTGGCCAGTCTTAAGGGACTGTACCGGTTCGTGCCGCAGCCGGGCGGAATCTTTGCCATCCATATCGGTGGTGGCGTGGCGCTCATCGGGCGCGGCGGTGACGCCTTTGAGGAGGTCGGAGGCACGACGGATGTGGGCGGTGTGCTCAACCTCGGGCTACCTTCGACGTCTCCCCGCAGGTCGCCATCCGACTCGACGTCGAGGACTACCTTTACTCGGCTAAGTTCGAGGATGACCCCAGCGGAGTCGAGATCAGCGATTCAGCGTTTCAGAACGACCTCATCTTCACGGGCGGATTGGTCATCAGGCTCGGCGGAAGCTGAGCTCACTCAAAGTCGAGATGGGGGCGCGGTCGTTTGCCGCGCCCGATTCTCTTTACCAGTCGCGGCCTCCCCTCACCGGCCCGAACCTGCGCCGCTCTTTGAATGGCTCTTAGGAATAGTCGCTGTTCTGGCCGCAGAGGCGAGCCCGCATAGTGGCTTGGGGGGAATTGCATGGAATCATTGACAACTCGATCGGCGCGCTGCACAATTGTCCCAAGGCTCACCAAATAGCCGTCACCATCGCCAGCGAAACCGGGAGACCTGAGTGACCCGCACGTCGTGCTGTCGTGTCGCGGACCGAGATGTGAGCCCAGGGAATGTCTCTCGGGATCGCAGATTCGCCGTAAACCGACGAATCCCAACTCATCGCTCTCCAACCCGGAGGATCGCATGCTGAAGAAAACTTGGTGCGTTAGTGCGTTGCTCGCGCTGCTGGCGGTTAGCCCTGCGGTTGGCCAAGCGCAGGTGAGGGTCGAGATTGCGCCGTTGGGCGGCCTCTTCCTGCCAGTCACGGACATCGTTGAATTCAACCAGGAGCTGTTGACCTTCATCGAGGAAGAGGTGGAGTTCTTGCTCGACCTGTCACCTGGCTCGCTCGACCTGGATGAGGTTTCAGCGAAACACAAGGCGGCCGCCTTGTTCGGGGGTCGGATTACCGGTTGGCTCACGGACGTGGTTGCGCTGGAGGGGAGCTTCGTCTTCGCGCTCAGCGACGGAGAACTCAAAGTCGTAGGTAGCGCGCTCGGAGAGTCGTTCGACGAGTCGGTAGACGACGATGCCAATGTCTGGCTGGGCAGCTTGAAGGTTCTCTACCGATTCGTGCCACAGCCCGACGCGATATGGGCCATCCATATCGGCGGCGGACCCGCCATTATCGGACGCGGCGGCGACGTCTGGGAAGACACTGACGGCACAACGGATTTTGGCGGTGTGCTCAACGTTGGCGCCATCTTCGACGTCTCGCCGCAAGTCGGCATTCGACTCGACGTCGAGGATTACATCTACTCGGCTAAGTTCGAAGTGGAAGGCGAGGAACTGGGTGACTCCAAGTTTCAGAACGATCTCTTGTTCACAGGCGGCATCGTGATCAGGTTTGCTCAGTAGCTTCAGGCTCGGAGCAACGGAAAGGGGCGCGGCGATGGGCCGCGCCCCTTTTCGTTGCTGTGAGAGGTTTGCCACCGCCGCTGGCCCTCCAATCTTCCCGTATCGTATATTGCGCCGACAAGCATGACCTCGTGAACGTGGGGATCCGCGTCTATCCAGAGCAGAGCGCCGGAGAACAGAGAGCCAGCTGCTACAGCGCCGGTCGCTTTTCGTGCACCGACATGTCGGCGCCCCGACCTTCCGCTAAACGGCACCTCTAGTTCGTGGGCGGATACCGCTTTTTTTCGGGGTTGATCGCAAGGAAGGCTCTGGAGGGCCACAGGGTGGGGCGGCAATCGGCTGGCCCACCTTGTTTGTCTTGCCGTATCAGGGTGCAGGCATGGAATAGAA
>CAYGCC010000234.1:0-3654 GCA_964348165.1 uncultured Gemmatimonadota bacterium
GGCGTACGACGCGGCCGTCGTGATCATCCACCACGAGACGAAGGCGTCCGGCGAGGCCCGTGGATCAACCGGTATCCGAGCGGGCGTGGACATGGGGATACGACTCGCCCGACCGTCGAACGTCACCGACAACTCGAACCTGCGCGAGCTAACCTGCGTTGGTCGCTGGCCCGTTGCGAACCCCGTGCGGCTCGAGTTCGACGCCGCGACCGGGTACCGGACGGTGGTGGACGGCGAGTCGTTCCGAAAGCTCGTCGAGGCCGAGACGTCGATGCGGATGCGCGTCGCTGCGTGGATACACGAGAACCCCGGCGGATCGAAGAACGCCGTCGCGAAGGGCGTCGGCGGCCGCAAGGGCGACGTCTACGCCGCGATCGCTACGCTCGAAGCGAAGCCGCTCGAGCAGCCGCGTCACCCGCTCCGCCGGGATCGATCGTCCGACTTCAATGGCCACGCACTCCCGCGTGCCGTCGTCCACCACGTTCAGCGTCCGGAAAGTCCGCCCATCCGCCAGCGTGTCGGCCATGAAATCGAGCGACCACCGCTCGTTGGGACCGTTCGGGACGGCCAGCGCTTCTCGCGGTGCCGCCGAGACGCGCTTGCGGCGCTTCCGCCGCACCGCCAGGCGCTCCTCCCGGTAGATCCGGTACACCCGCTTGCGGTTCACCCGTTGACCTTCTCGCCGCAAGAGGACGTGAATCCGCCGGTAGCCGTAGCGGGGCCGCTCCTTGGCCCAGTGGTGAATCCGGGACCGAAGCTCGTCCTCTCCCTGACGACTCGGGACGTACGTGAGGGCCGACCGGCTGATCCCAGCCAGTCGACACGATCGCCGACGACTCAGCCCGAAGGCCTCGACGAAGAAGCGCACCAGGCGTCGTCGGCCCCGGGGCTTCACCACTTTTTTCCCAAGGCCGCCTTCAGCGCCTGGAGGTCCAGGCTCTGGTCCGCCACCAGCTGCTTCAGGCACCGGTTCTCGTCCTCCAGCTGCCGCAGCCTCTTGGCATCGCTCACCTCCATGCCGCTGTACTTCGACTTCCAACGGTAGAAGGTGGGCTCGCTGATCCCGTGCTCCCGGCAGAGATCGGCCACCTTGCGACCGGCCTCCGCCTCCTTCAGCAGACCGATGATCTGCTCCTCGTTGAAGCGACTCTTCCTCACCCCGTTCCCCTCTGGGGGGAACTCTCATTCTAAACGGCCTGAAGAACGGGTGTCATGTCAACGTCACAAGGGCCCGACCCCACGCGGCATCGGGCAGCCGCGTGGGGCGGCCACGGCCCCCGTGCGGCCGTGGACCACGCCGCATGGGCACCTGGCCCGCCGCGGCCCTTTGAATGCCCCGCCGTATAGAGCCTAGGTGCTCATTCTCCCTTTGGGGACTTGACGGAATGCTGCTTCAGTTCAACCGGTCAACGCAACGCTCTCGTTGAACACTTCCGCTGGAGAACGGAAGTCCAGCGTCTTTCGAGGCCGCTGGTTCAGTTGACGAGCGGTTCGGTTCAGGTCCGCTTGCGACCAGGCGGACAGGTCGGTGCCTTTCGGGAAGTACTGGCGCAGCAGACGGTTCGTGTTCTCGTTCGTTCCCCGCTGCCACGGGCTTTGCGGATCGCAGAAGTAGACCTTGACGTCCGTGGCAACCGCGAACTCCTTGTGCGCCGCCATCTCCAACCCGCGATCCCAGGTCAGTGATTTCCGCAGCTCCGCAGGCAGGCGCCGAACCTGCTGGCTGAGGGCCCTCACGACCGTCTCGGTGTCTTTGCCCTGGAGCTTCACCAGCATCGTGAACCGAGACTGGCGCTCGACCAGCGTCGCGATGTGCGTGTTCCGGGAGCCCGCGAGCAGATCCCCCTCCCAGTGGCCGGGAACCGCGCGGTCCGCGATCTCCGCAGGACGCTCCCGGATGGAGACGGCATCGACGATCTGGCCGCGCCCCTGACCGCGCGGGCCGCCCTTCCGGGACCGCCGGATTGCTCGTCGCGTCCTCAGATGCCGGACGAGCTCCTTCTTGAGCACACCGCGAGCCTGAACGAACAGGCTTCGGTAGAGGGTTTCGTGGGAGATCTGCATCTCCGGGTTTCCCGGATAGCGCCGCCTCAGCCAGCCCGCGATCTGCTCCGGCGACCAATCCCGGCGCAGCTTCCTGGCCACAATCTTCTGCAGTCGTCGGTGAACCGCCAGCCGACAGGGCTTCGGGCGCCGTGCGCGCTCCCAGGCCCGCCGATCCGCCTCAGCGGCTCGATACCTCTCGCGGCCCTGATGGCGGCCGATCTCCCGGCTCACCGTGGACGGAGCCCGCTGGATCGAGGCGGCGATCGCCCGCATCGACCGGCCTTCCGCGAGGCCACGGGAGATCTCCTCGCGTTCGGAGAGCCTCAGCGCCAGGCGAGACCGACGACGGGCGGGCGGCTCGATGCCGCCGCTGGACGCGAGCACGAAGTGGATCGAGCCACGGTGCTTCGCCAGCGCTCGAGCGATGTCGTTCAGCGACTGCCCGCGCCTCCAGCGCTCCCAGAGCTCCTTCTTCTGCGCAGCCGAGAGCCCCCGTCGTCCCCTGTGTGCCATTTGCAACATCTCCTGTTTCTGAAAAACAACAGATGATGTTGCATTGACCGGTTGAATCTACCTGCGTTATCGGACCCAAAGCGCCCCTTGAATCGCCTATCCGCCTGACCCTTGGGCGCACGCGGCGACCCTTTTCGCTCATCTTGCGCGACAGGGAACTTGACGACTATGAAAAAAAAGCCTCCAGACGAACCTTACATATTATGAGTAGAAGTCTTCCACCACCAGGGAAATTCTTTGCCCTCTTCAACGAAAGTATTTCTGGATCCTGAACTATTACAAAGCGTTGGTTGCTTTTGTCTATTGGCGCACTATTTGCATGCATTAATTACAGTTCCTGACAGGGAAACCGTTCAACATGCTTTTGTGCGAAAGGAGAAGCGACTCATGAAGCGCAAGATCGTTCTGGAAATCGAAGAGCTGGAGGAGCGAATTGCCCCTCACTCGTGGCTGGGCGGTGGGCATTCACCCGTGTTCGCGCACGGGGGCGCACTGGCGCTGCCGAACGGCAATGAGGTGCTGCTTCCAGAGCAAGCGTACGAGGCCGTAACGGAACACGGGGGCCGGCCTATCGATCCCCCGGGCAATGCGATCGGAAGGCCATAAGTGAGGCCCAACCATCACTAGCCACACGGATCGACACGGCAACCGCCGTACCTATCGGTCGGTTTCCTCGACGGGGGGGCCACGGGATGTCCTGTGGCCTTCCCTTTTCGAGGATTCGCGGCGTTTGAAGGGCGGAGGGGCCCGCGGTGAGCGAGATTGGGATGAGCATCGCCGGAATGAAGATCCGGCAGGACCTCACACTGAGCCGCCAGGAGCAGCGGGGAACGGTCTATTTCGTCGTCAAGGACCCCCGCGCGCGAAGATTCTTTCGGTTCAAGGAGCCGGAAGAGTTCATCATCCGCCACCTGGACGGCACGCATTCCCCTGAGGCCATCCAGAAGAAGTTTCGCGAGCAGTTCGGGGCCGACCTCACCACCAAAGATCTTGCGGCGTTCATCAGCCGGCTCGCCCAATTCGATCTCCTTGAAGAAACCAGCCGGCCCGGCCATTTTCCCCCCCGCCGGAGCCTACTCTACCTGAGATTCAAGG
>CAYGCC010000235.1:0-12703 GCA_964348165.1 uncultured Gemmatimonadota bacterium
TGCTGCGCGATTCGCTCCCCAACCGTTCACGATGGAGCCGGTCGCTCGAGCTCCAGGTCGGTCCGTGGGAAATGCGTGCGCCACCATTCGGCGGCGCGCTCTCGGTTCCAGTGCGCCTGCAGCCCGGTCTCGTCCAGTCGGCGGGCCAGCTCCTCGGCGGTCTGCGGGCGCTGCGCGGGATCTTTGGACAGGCAGGCCAGGACCAGGGAATCGAGCGGGGCAGGGATCGGGGTCTCGGTGCGGGCACTGGGCGGTTCGGGAACGGTGTTGACGTGGGCCAGCAACATCGCCACAGGCGTGTCCGCCTCGAAGACCGGTCGGCCCGTGAGCAACCAGTAGGCGACGCAGCCCATCGCGTAGATATCGGCCCGCCCATCGATCCCCTCTTTGCCCAGCGCCATCTCCGGGGCCATGAAGGCCGGCGTGCCCGCCACCGTGCCCGTCTTCGTCACGACTAACTCCGTTTCCGCATCGAGGGTCGAGCTGTGCTTCACCAGCCCGAAATCCAACACCTTCACGAAGTCGTACTCGAAAGCGTGTTGGCAAAGAAAGAGATTAGCCGGCTTGATGTCGCGATGAATGAGATCCCGCCGGTGCGCCTCGCTCAACGACCGGCACGCCTGCCGCAAGATGTGCACGACACGTTCAGGGGTGAGTGGACCGAGGCTCCGTACCAGCGACTGGCAGTCGATCCCTTCCAAGAGCTCCATCACATAATAGAACGTTCCGTCTTCGCTGATCCCGTAGTCGTACAGTTGGACGGTGTGGGGCGACTGTAGCGACGCCGTGACCTGAGCCTCGCGCTCGAAGCGGGTCAACACGGTATCGACGGCGTGGGGGTCGGCGCCGAGCGCGTCGCGGCTGATGAGCTTGATCGCCGCCGGGCGCGCCAGCATGTTGTGCCTTGCCCGCCAGACCTCGCCCATGCCTCCGCGCCCAATCAGGTCGAGCAGGTGGTAGCTTCCCAGCTCCCGCGCGACACGGATGTCCCTACCGAGCCGGTAGATGATTCGAGCGGCGATGTAGGAAATGATTATTGTGGTCACGTAGGGAAATACGAAGACGAACACGAAGGCCATGGCCGGCAACGCCGGGATGTCACCGAATCGGGTCAGCAGCCCGACCGTGATGGGCACAGCCGAACCGGAGAGCGTGAGGGCGACCAGTGCGTGGCGCGGTCTGCTGGGTACGAGAACGGTGAAGAAGAGCATCCAGAGCGCGACCGGAGACACGCCGACCAGATCGGACGTAATGAACTGGGGGTGCAAGCCCCCGAAGGTGCCATAGTAACTGCTGACCGGGATGCAGAAGCTGACGATCACCTCGTACACCAGGCCGACGGTTATGATGCGGGCGGGTGACAGCCACGGGCCGCGGGCAAGGCCGAAGACGATAAACGATGCCAGGAGCATTACCGTAGGCGGACCCCACTCGAGCGCGACCTGGAATTCGGACGCGAGTTCACCCTCTATGAAGTTGACCCCGAGCCACCCCGTGGCTAGCAGGGCGACGACCGTCAGGCTGACTGCCTGCAGGCGCTTCGAGGATTGTCGCAGGATCGAGAGCGGCAGGCCGGTCTTCGTGGGACCGGGTTCCCCGGCTGGCGTCTCCCATCCGCCGCCCCGAGTGATGAATCTATTCCCTGAACTCGTCATGGAGACGGGTCGCCGCCAGTTAGGGTGCGATGACCGCTTTGGTCACGCGGAGCGCCTCGACATCAGCCAACGCCTGGTTCGCCTCCTCCAGGCGATAGCGCCCACCGATCACGCGGGCGAAGGGAAGCCGTTCGTGGTGTCTGGCGAGGGTGCGAAGTGCGCGGTAGACGTGGCCCAGATCGGTTCCCCATTGCCCGAGGATGTGAGCATGTTTGCGGTTAATGTCGATGTGGGGGTTCACGGTCGCGGTGCCGACATCGGTGTAGTGGCCGGCGATCACGTACGTGCCACCGTCGCGAAGCAGCTGGAGCCCTTCGGCCACCGCATCGGGGTTTCCCGTCGCTTCGATCGCCACGTCGGCGCCACGACCGAGCGTGAGTTCGCGTATGATCTCCTCTCTGTAACCAGGAGAGTCAGAACTTGCGGACAAGACGACGTCAGCGCCGAGCACCCGGGCCAGATCGTTGCGCGCCTGCGGATCGCCGATCGACACGACGAGTCCCGCGCCTCTCAGGCCGGCGAGCGCCGCCGCGGCTAAGCCAACGGGACCGGTTCCTTGAACGAGCACGACATCTCCCATCGCCAGACCGCTGCGCTCCACCGCCGCGAACCCCGTAAAAAGTCCGCATCCACCGCCGATCACCTCGTCCGGTCCGAGCGGATGCGGGAACTTGAAGATATGCACTCCAGGCTTCAGATAGATCCGCTCGGCCCAACCTCCGAGCGGTCCATCGTGGGCCGAATAGGTAATCCCGTAGACTCGGCGGCTCGGACACCTGTTCGGCTGCTTGGCGACCTGGCAGAACCAGCACGAGTTGCAGACCTCATGGACATCGTAGAAGGTGACAAGATCGCCAGGGTCCACCGGGGCACCAAGGAAATCGGTTACATTACCGCGAGTCTCAAGCACCCGGCCAACGCTCACATGGCCTGGCACAATAGGGTAGGGGATACCGTCGAGCCGCCCATGGCTCAGGTGAACGTCGGTGCCGCAAACCTCGCTGGCCACCGTCTCGAGCAGTACACCACCGGGCTCGAGAACAGGATCATCAATGCTCCAGACCTCGATAGGCTGATCCGGAGCGACCATGACTGCAGCTTTGATGGCCATAACTATATATAATAAGCGGCAAGATCAGCGGCAAAGATACTGCGGGGCCAGCCGATCGAGTGGAGTCATCCCCCGACCACCGAGCCGTCGCTCGTCCCAGCTCACGAGGGCGCCCGCGAGGCGCTATCTCGGTTAGCGCAGGAAGATCAATGAGTCATATATTGAGGTTGCCACATCAACCTAGGCGAGCCTAATGAGTGACCTGAGGACCAGTTTGCATAGGTTGTACGCGGAATTAAAGCGCAGACGGTACCTGCGCGTCGTCATCCTTTATGTGATCGTCGGATTTGCCGTGTTGGAGGGCGCGAGCAACCTCGCTTCCGCGCTGAGGTTCCCCGACTGGGTCGTCACCCTCGTCGCAGTCCTCTTTCTGCTTGGCCTTCCAGTCGCCGTCTTTTTCGCCTGGGTCTTCGACATTATGCCAGCCACGACCGAAGGTACGGTTCAATCGACGGCGGCGACCACGACGCCGATCGCCGAGCCATCGAGAAGCAGAAAGTCGATCGCGGTCCTGCCGTTCGAGGACATGAGTCCCGAGCAGGATCAGCAGTACCTAGGTGACGGGATCGCGGAAGAGATCATCAACGCCCTGACGAGAATAGAAGATCTACGTGTCGTCGCTCGGACATCATCGTTTGCCCTTAGAGGTCGCGATCAGCAAGCACGCGAGATCGGAGCGAATCTGAACGTCGGCACTCTGCTGGAAGGCAGCGTGCGCAAGGCCGGCAATCAGGTCAGGATCACCGCACAGCTCATCGAAGTTGCCAACGGCTACCATCTCTGGTCGGAGCGCTACGACCGCGAGCTCGAGGATGTGTTCGCGATCCAAGATGATATCGCTCGTGCCATTGTCGACACGTTGAAGGTGAAGCTTGTCGGCGACGAGGAGGCACCGATCGTCAGACCCGGCACCTCCGATCTAGATGCCTATACACTTTACTTGAAGGGGCGCTATCACTGGAACAAGAGAACCGGCGAGGAGCTCGAGAAGGGGATCGCGCTATTCGAACGAGCGATCGCGATCGACGATCGATACGCTCTTGCCTGGGCTGGACTGGCCGACTCCTTCAGCATTCTCGGTTGGTACCGGTATCTCCCGGCCCAAGAAGCCTTCGAGAAGACAGAGTCTGCCGCCGTTAAGGCCGTGGCCATCGATGACTCGCTTGGCGAAGCCTACACGTCTTTGGCGTACGCGAAGTTCCTGTATGGGTGGGACTGGGCCGGCGCGGAAAGTGATTTCCAGCGCGCGATCGAACGCAACCCGAATTACCCGCTGGCGCGGCACTGGTATGCCGAATTCCTGATGGCGATGGGACGGTTCGACGAAGCGATCGAGCAGGTGAATATCGCCCACACCCTGGACCCGCTGTCTCTGACTATCGGATTCGGCGTGGGCTGGGTCCTTTACTTCCTGGGCCGCTACGACGAAGCGATCGAGCAATATGAGAAGACGATAGCCCGCGACCCCAACCTCGTGCTGGCACCCTGGTTCCTCGGGCCCGCCTATGTCGAGGTCGGCGAGTACGACCGCGCGATCGCGGTGTACGATGACTGGATCTCTCGAGAACCCGATGCCGCCGGTCTCGCCGCACTGCGCGCCCACGCCTGCGCGCGATCGGGCCGGCGTGAGGACGCGCTCAAAGCGGCGGCGGAGCTGGAGGAACGGGCCCAGCGTGAACGGGTTCCCCCAGATTATCTGGCGTTAGTCTATATCGGTCTTGCCGATAACGACCGCGCGTTCGGGTGGCTGAACAGGGCGTTAGAACGACGCGTCTGGGCCTTGGTGTACCTCAAGGTCGATCCGGTGTTCTCCCCGCTTCGTTCCGATCCTCGATACCGCGAGCTCTTGACCAAGGTAGGGCTCGACCGCACGCCCATCCGACTCGCTAGCTCCTGATCCCAGCCCACGGGTATCGACTGTTCGTCGACCACGCAGTCGGGCCGTGTGCAGCTGCCTCGTCATCGGCCGATTCGCGAGCATCCCGCAAGGACGTCGGCCTAATGCCAAGGTCATCCTCAACTGGCGGCCCGCGCGGTGTTCGTTGCCGGCTCTTATCGTAAGATTCATATTTGCCGATGCCGGGAGGTGGCTAAGACGGAGGCGAACATCCGTGGTGGATCGTGTCTACTGCGCCGTCTGCGGTAAGCGGCTGAAGCGCAACGTGCTCGAACCGCTCTTGTGGGACGCGCACGCCACGATCAAGTACCTGGGTCAGACGTACTTCCTGTGTTGCCCGCATTGCCAGGAAGCCTTCGAGAGCGATCCTTCAAAATACGCGCACCAGGAAGGTCGGAGCGGCGAGCTTGATGCGCCCTGATTAACCCTGTAGAGACTGAGGGCCGCGTCACATCCGGCGGGCCGTCCAGTTCTCGGCGGCCCACTCCGTAAGCAGCGTTGCCGGTGGGTCGGGCACCGATGCAGACAGCGGCGCGCGAGCGTCGACGTTAGCCCGTACGATGACCCAGCCGAGGTGACGGACCCTGCGCGTAGGCGGGAACGCCGAACGGACAGCGCGCCAGCCGGTTTTTCAGCCGGGCGCGCCTCCATTCGACGCGCAGGTCATCCAAACGTTCGCCGACCATCTCGATCCGGCCCTGGCTCATCGCACCTAGGCCCATATCGCGCGCCATGCGGAGCTGGGTGATCGAGTCGACGTCGTGGCTCATGACGCGCGCCGCCGTCGCGTCGGCCGCCACGAGATCGGTGCTGGCGAGCACCAGCCACGAGCCGAGCCGGCTTCGCACGTCAACGGTCTGGCCCTCGCCCGCGCCGGTGGTCGGCCCGTCGCCCTCGACACCGTAGGAGAAGTCGATGACGGCGAGGTCGGGCTTCACGGCCGCGACGATGTCGAGATAGATCTCGGCGATCGAGCGGGTACTGCTGTGATCGAGCACGCGGCCCCGGTCCCAATACCCCGGTTCCCGCCACTCGCCGTAGCGCCGCAAAGGGGTGACCCCGACGAAGTTCTTCAGCGATAGAGTGAGCTGTGCCCAGGCGTGCGTCTTGGCGACCGGTATCGAGATCACCCGGTCGGCTCGCGTCACCAGGCTGGACACGGCGATCGTGCCCAGCGGGCTGCGCGATGGGACCTCATCCCATTCGGGAGAGTCTGCCTCCAGAGAAGCGACCCTGACATCGCCCGAGTACCGTGAACTGAGCCGTTCAGCCTCCTGGGCCAGGTTCGTCGAGCCGTCCAGGGTCATGAACACCCAGATGTTCCCCTGCGCCTCGCGGCGAGTGTAGCTCTTGACCCTGATCCGGACCGCGTCGGCGGCCTGATCCGGCAACAGCGAGGGGACCTCGCTGCAGCCGCCGTCGGGCCGGAACTTCCACCCATAGTAGCAACAGGCGACTTCATGGCCATCGAACTCGCCCTGGTGAAGGGGCATGCCGCGGTGAGGGCAAAGGTCGCGGATCGCGAAGGGCGCGCCCTCGGTGGTCCGACCGAGAAGGACCGGCTCGCCGAGCCGCGTCCGTGGGACCATCCGCCGCCGCTTCAGACGCCGTCCCCGCATCGCCAGGTACCAGAAGTTGCGGAGCGGCTCACTGCCGTTCTGGACTGTCATCGCTCTCCCCGTGCGCGTGGGCCCTCACGTTATCACATTCACCGGAGCCGTGCCACGATGCCGGCACCTACCGTGGCAGCGGTCTTTCCCGGATCAGCCGATGTTGAGCGCGATCCGCCACACCCCCCACGCAACCAGCGACACGCCGAAGAGGCGGCTCAGCCGACGGCCTCGCGGCGCCAACTTCTCGAGACACAGCAAGAGGGTGAGCCCGCCCATCCAGAGAAGGTTCATCACGCCCACCGCGAACGACACCGCCATCAGGGCCCAGCAGCAACCGAGACAGTGGACGCCGTGGCGTGACCCGAGCTCGAAGGCGGCGACCGGTCCATCGCGCCAGCGGGCGAGGAGGAAGCCCAGGGGGCTGCGGCAGTGGCTGAGACAGGCCGACTTGAGCGGGCTGAGCTGGTATGCGCCGGCCGCGATCAGCACGAAAGCGCCGGCCGCAGGGGCCAGCCTCAGCTCGGCCCACCCGGCATGAACCGGGAGCTGAAGCTGGATCAGCGCCGCCGTCAGGCTGAACGCGCCCCAGACCGCGAAGTAGCCGGCGACGAAGAGCGCGGTGTCCAGCCGTCGCCTTTGGGTTGCTTTCTGGCTGGAGCCGAAGCCATCAAAAAGCAGGATCCAGGGGGTGACGGCGGGCAGCATCATGGCGACCATCATGACCAGCCACATGCCGGCGGCGAGCGCCAGAGCGACGAAGCCGAAGGTGGGCGTGGCCAGCGCGGGCTGGCCGTGTGGGTGGGCTTCGGCCTGAACGATCAACCAGAACCAGGAGAGGCCGCAAACCAGCGCGGCTGCTACGAGGAGGATGGTCCGCTCACCGCGATCAAATCGGACGCCGATCAAGCTCTCGGAGGCGCTCATCGGCTCGAGCCTTCGGAGACCGCCCAATCGAAGCTCGACCAGAGTCCGTGGCTGTCCCGGTTGTTCACGACGATCACCCCGTCGTCGTAGCGGGCCGCACCGCGGGCGATGACCATGGTCGACGCGTGGATCTGGTTGTACATGTTCTCGAAGGTCGCCGTCTTCGAGCGATCTCGGCCGCGAATCGCCTCGACGTTCGAATCCAAAAGACCCTCGATCACCACTCGCTTTCTCCGCTCTTCGTCCTCGATGCCAATCGGGAGGTAACGGGTCTCGAGCCGGCGGGAGACGAAGCGATCCAGCACCTGCCAGGGCCCGCCCGCGTCGCCGTTGAGGATCGCTTCCACCGCCCGCCGCTGTTCGGGTGAGGCGCTTCGATCGATGATGATCGCCTCGGTCCAGTTGCCCTCGATCATCCGCTGCGGCGCGTCGTAAGCGACGACGGCGCTCACACCGGCGAGCGGGACTCCATCGCGCTCCCCTTCATCGAAGCGGATCGCCCAGTAGCCCACACAGCGCTCGAAGGTGCAGTTCTGATCAAAATGGACGTGGCCGGGACACACCACTGTGCAACAACAATTCTCGAACAAAAGGCCCCTGGCCCACCAGCCTCCGTTGTTCTTCGCCCGCTCTTTCATATTCAGTCTCACCTTTTTCTCGTCAGGGGCGGTGTGTCCGCCGCTCGCCCCTCTAGCTTACGGCGCAATCGCGCCGCCCAGACGGGTCCGCCCAAGCCCCGTCACGTGGCCCGGCCAATCGGTCAGCGCCCGGGACATGAACTTGAGAGGATAGATGTAGACGAGGACCGTGAAAACCAGCAGACAGCTCAGCACGATCGTCAGCGTGTCATCCAGGCCATATCGCCGGCTCCAGGTATGATGGCCCGACCAGAAAACCATGCGCAGCACGGCGCTCAGGGCAAAAGCGGGGACGCCGCGCGGCGCCCCCGCCAGTTCCCCGTAGCTCGTGGGAATGTCGAGCGAGACCACCAGCAGGGTCAGGGCGAAGGCGAAGGCCGCGTCAGGAAACGTCTCGATGCGTGTCATCGCCGCCCCGTGCAAGCGGAACCCGTCCTCGACCGCAAGCTCGTCCGGCTTCTCGGCTACACTCGTCATCAGCAGGGACCTCCACAGTCGAGTGGTTTTTCCGAGCGTTACGGCTTCAAGGGCGCGCGTCAAGCAGAGCGGTGATGCACCGGCTGCGACGCGGCCGCGACACTGCATCCAAAAGCTTGACAGCCAAACAGGTGGGGACGTAAGGGTTCTCTGCATCGCCACTACCCGTCCACGAGCTGGGAGGTTGATATGACACTGAGAGCCAGCAGGTCTCGGTCGAGGCTATCCGCGGCCGTCGTGCTAACCCTCGCACTTACGGCCAGCCTCGTTGGAGCGGAGTGGCCGCGGGCCGATGCAGTCGGCGCGACGCCGCCCCCGGCGCACCCCGCTCAATCGCAGCTCCACGAGGTGTCGATCAGGTTGGATGTCGCGACCGGTGAGTTCACCTACTCCCTCAACCCCGTGCACGCGAAGCGGGGCGACCGAATTCAGTGGACCAGTGAGCAAGGCGCCTGGTCCGTCAAGTTTCAGCAGGCGACGCCCTTCGACGTGCCCGGCGCCCGGGCCCAGAGGGGCGCTTCCAGACAACTTGTCGTAAGAGCTGACGCGGCGTACCGCAGCTACAAGTACACGGTGGGCCTGGTCGTCGAGGGCGATGTCTACACCGACGACCCGGAGATTATCGTCGGGTCGTAGAGTCGGGGGCCACGAGCGCCTGAAAGCGTGGGTCGTCCCGAAGCGCTTCGAACGTCCAGTCCGTCGCGATGTACTCCTTGCGCTGCGGAACCTCGGCCAGGAAAGCACCCAACAACGCGAGCGCCGCATCCCGGCGACCCGCCAGCAGTTCGACGTTGGCCGCGGAATAGTCGATCCACGGCTTCAGAGGACCGCTGGCGGCGGCGCGGGCCCTCTCGCTGACGGCCACGGCGCTGTCGGCGAGCCCGGCCCGCGCGATCGCCGCAGCCACCCAGACCTGCCCGAGCAGCCGCAGCTGCTCGTGCTGCTGCGGGGCGCTGAGCCTGAGGACGGTGTCGGCCAGCGCCCAGGCCCGATCGACGTCCGGCTCGGCGCCGCCCGGCAGGGCGAGCAGAAAGAGCGAGCAGGCGACGAAGGAGTAGTCGTCGGGGAAACGCTGGCGCCCCTCGTTGCACCAGCGATCTGATTCCTCCATCTGCCTCAGCTCGAGCGACGTCTCGTAGAGCCGAAAGATGATGGTGTTCGCCGCGCGCAGGAACGGGTCGGCCTCCAGCGCCCGTTCCGCGTCGCGTTTCGCCTCCGCATGGCGCGCGCCCACGCGGCGAAGCGTGCTCAGCACGCTCCAGGCGCGCGCGCGTGATGGATCGGCGGCGACGGCGGCGCGCAGGTCCTCTTCGGCCGCGGCACGCAGCCAGGCCGGCTCCGTCAGCTTCGGGCTCTCCGAGATCGCATAGCGCAATATGCCGCGTAGCTCGAGAGCGTGCGCGTTCCCCGGCTCCAGCACCAGCGCGCGCTCGGCGTGCCACAGACCGCGCAGCACATCGTCCTGCACGAGCGTGCCCGGCCCCAGGCTCGACAGCGCTCCCCGATCCCGCGCCACCCAGCCGCGCAAGACGACGGGCTCGACCCAGGCCGGATCGAGCGCCTCGGCCCCGGCGAGCAACGAGTCGGCCCGTGTCAGTTCGCGCGCGGCGGCCGCGGTGTCACCGTTGGCTTCCAGCCGCTCGGCTTCCGCGCGCAGTTTCTCGGCCCGCTCCACCAGCTCCAGCGCCTGAGCGCTGGCGGTGCCCGCGCGGCGCTCTCGCAGACGGATCTCCAGCCCCAACCGCTTGCGAAGCGCGCGCGCCACCTCCTTGGCCAGATCATCGCGCACATCCAGCCAGTCGGCCACCGCCCCCTCCAGCGCGAAGCTGTCGATGATCGACTGGCTGGCGGGATCGATCAGCGATACGCTGACGGTCAACCGCTCTTTCGACCCCGAGACGCTGCCTTCGACAAGCGTGCCCATTCGTAGCGCACGGACCAGACTGTCCATCGGCACATAGGACTGACGGTAGGGCTTCACGCCTCCTCGAGGAATCACGTCCAGCGGCTTGACCTGCGTCAGCTCGTCGATCAGAGCGCCGGTAAACGCGCTGGCCAGGTGCCCCAGGTCCTGGGCCTCGCTGTCATCCTCGAAGTAGAGAACGGCGATGCGCGTGGGATCGAGTCCGGTGTCCGCCGCCCGGCCCCGGCGCTCCCAACCACCGCCGGTGAACATAACGGTCAGCACCGCACCCACGGCCAGCACGTTCGCGGGTATGCCGATCTTCTCGACACGCGACCACTCCTGGCCCCCCTTCTCGCCGTGGAGGTAGGCCAGCATCAGAACGGTCGGTATCATGCCGACCCAGACCGCCAGGCTGATGTCGCCGATGACCGGCGACAGGCCGTAGCGGCCGACCAGCCAGTCTTGGAACTCCAGCACACCCCAGCCGATGGCCAGATAAACGCCGAGTATTTGGGGAATCCTGCGTCGGATTAGTTCTTGAAGAATGCCGACCCTCACTCAGTTGGGGCACCGGGATCGCTACAAGGCGCCTAAAGATGGTCAGACGCCCGGGAGAGGGCAAACCCCGGGATCGGCAGCCCCACCGCCGGTGAGCCAGCTGGGCCGCGAGGGTCCTCGAGCGCAACAGCTTTGGGCGGCCTGGCAGTCCCCGTATCCGAGGCCCCTTTGCAGCGACCCATCCAGTGTGTTAGTAATATGCCCGCGACCGGCCGCCCCATCTCCGCCTGGCCGGTCACAGCCGAGCCCCCATTTCAACGTGTCTCGAACCGGTGGACCGCCCGTGCGACGGCTAAGAATCGGAATACTCGACCTTGTGGCCAAAGCGCCGACCCGATCCCTCTGGGCCCGGGTCTCGCACGCCAACTTCGCCAGCATCATGCCTCAGGCGGTCGCGGTCTGGTGTGAGGAGGCCGGCCACCAGGTGCACCTGGTTTGCTACACGGGTCTCGAGGACCTGGCCAAAGAACTGCCGCTCGACGACCTGGACATCATCTTCATCGGCGCCTTCACCCAGGCCGCTCAGCTCGCCTACGCGTTGAGCAACTTGTTCCGCCAGCGCGGGGTGGTGACGGTTCTGGGTGGCCCGCACGCCCGCTGCTTTCCCGACGACGCCCAACAGTACTTCGACTACGTTCTCGGGTTCACCGATCGGGAGATCATCGGTCAGGTGCTCCGCGATTGCGCGCCGCAGCGCCCGCTCGGCGTTCAACTGAGCGCGGCGCGGCAGCCGTCCCGGCTGCCCAACGTGAGGGAGCGCTGGAAGTTCATCGAGCCGACGCTGGCCAAAGCCGCCACCTATCTCAAGATCGTGCCGATGATCAGCAGTCTCGGGTGCCCCTACACCTGCTCCTTCTGCATCGACTCCACCATCGACTACCAGCCGACGGACCCCGACGAGATCCGCGACGACCTGCGATTCGTCTTCGAGAAAAACCCCAGGGCGTGGATCTCCTGGCACGACCCGAACTTCGGCGTTCGATTCGATGAGATTCTCACGGCCATCGAGGAGGCCACCGCGGGCCACAAGCCCTCCTTCGTCGCCGAGAGCAGCCTCTCGCTCCTGTCCGAGCCGAAGCTCAAGCGGTTACGCGACGTCGGCTTCAAGGCGATGCTCCCCGGGATCGAGTCCTGGTACGACTTCGGCAACAAATCGAAGACCGGCCACAAACAGGGGCTCGAGAAGGTCCAACGCGTCTCGGATCATGTGAGGCTGGTTCTGCAGCACATCCCCTACGTGCAGGGGAATTTCGTTCTCGGTCTCGATGTCGACTCCGGCGCGGAGCCTTTCGAGCTGACCAAGCTTTTCCTCGACCGAGCGCCGGGCACGTTCCCGGGCTACTCGTTGCTCACGGCCTTCGGCCAGAGCGCGCCCCTCAACCTCGAATTACAGCGGGCCGGCCGAGTGCTCCCCTTCCCCTTCCATTTTCTCAACAACAACCACGCGATGAACGTCCGCCCCAAGAACTACGACTGGCCCGAGTTCTACGACCACGTCATCGACCTGACCAAGTATTCCTTCTCACGCAAGGCGATCTGGCGGCGGGCTCGCGGCACCCGACTCGGCTTCCCGACGTGGGTGAACTTCGTCCGCGCGGTCTCCTCGGAGGGCTTCGGCCGCATCGAGTACTTCACCCATCTACGGCGCTTGCTGGACAGCGACCGCCAACTCCGGCGCTTTTTCGATGGCGACTCGGCGGAGATCCCGTCGTTCTTCGTGGAGCGGGTCCGGCGCGAACTCGGACCTTTCTGGGAGTTCTTACCGGCTGGCGCGTTGCAGCACGATCCCAACGCCTATCTCAAGAAGACGGAACAAGCCAGCATCTCGGCCGCCGCGCGTTAGTCCGGTAGACGGTGGGCGGTGGACGGTTGCCGCCACGCCCGACCGTCTACAGCAGTGTACCGTCTACCGTCTACCATTTAC
>CAYGCC010000236.1:0-1775 GCA_964348165.1 uncultured Gemmatimonadota bacterium
TGCAATTCATGCTCTAGCCTCGAAAGAGAACCGGGATCGAACTTATCCGGCAGCTCGCCGGCCAGCTCGGCGAGCGATCGCTCAGCAGCCGCAGTCAACCGACGGGCGAGCCGGGAGTGAAGTCGATCGATGACGCGGCGTTGCTCGGGCGTCAGCCGCGGCGCCGAGGTCTGGTAAACCCGGCTGAGCCAGGCGGCGATCCGGCACTGGGGCAGGCCGGGGCTCAGGGCGTCGCCGGCGATCCGCGCCGCCTCCAGCCGCGCCGCCACGCCCCGGGCGTAGCGGGCGAACGCCGGGCGCGCCGCGTCGATCATCTCCTTCGCTGGCGCGGCGTGCTCGGAGTCGAGCGCCTGGCGAAACGCGGCGAGGGCGAAGGCCTGATCTTCGACGACGCATCCGGTGTCCCGATCGTAGACCAGCCATAGAGCCCGGCTCGCGCCCTCCGACTCCAACCGCCAGTAGGCCACCGCACCGACGCGCCCGCGCGGTTCGTCTGCGATCGCGCTGACCACGACCGCGTCGGACTCTAAGGCCGCGAGCTCGGACGTCGCCCCTTCAGCAGCCCTAAGCAGGCTGGCTCCATCGATGTAAGCTTGTTCCTCCACGTCCAGCGGATCTTCCATCTCGCTTTCCAGCTGATCGTAGCTGGCCGGGTCGCGCGCCAGGGCGCGGATCTGATCCAGAGCCTCCACGCCAGGCGCCGACGCGGCCAGAACGGGATGATCGAGGCCGAGCGTCCGCTGGATCGTCCGAAGCTTGCGCTGCAGCCGACCCATCAATCCGAGCAAACGCTCCAGGTCGAGCGCCGGGACGAAGTGATGGAGCGCGATTGACTCGGCGACGGAACCCAGGCGATCGATGCGGCCGCTTCGCTGCATGAGCCGCACGGGGTTCCAGGGCAGGTCGTAGCTGATGCCCGCGGTCGCATCCTGAAGGTTGAGCCCTTCGCTCAGCACGTCCGTGGCGATCAGCAGATCGACGCGTTCGCGTTGGGGCGGTTCGGGCAGGCCGTTGCTGCGTGGTGCGAAGCGCTGAATGACCTCGCGCCGGCGCGCGGGATCGAGACCGAGGCGGGCGCCGCCGCTGTCGATCTGGGCGACGTGCGGCCGGTCTCGCAGCTGGTGATGGAGGTAGCGGGCCGTATCTCGGAACTCGGTGAATATCAACGTCTTACGGCCGGCGTGTGGTCCATCGAGCAGCGCGAGGAGCCTGCGGAGTTTCAGGTCGGCTCCGCTTCCCACCGCGCTGAGCGCGGCGTGGATGTGGGCGAGTATCGCCTGATCGTGCTCGAGCGTTCGACGCAGCCGGGCCAGTGCGCGCTCACCGATCGAGGGCGCCGGGAGCATCAACTCGAAGAAAGCGAGCTGGCTGCCGGGGTCGTCGGCGGGGCCGCGAAAGGTGGCGCGGTAGTCGGGCCGCGAGAGAACGCGACCCGAGTCGATAGCTCGCAGCGCGGTACTGCACCAGGCGAGCTGTTGAATGACTGTGCAACGAAAGGCGGCGACGCTAGACTCCAATCGTTTCAGCAGGATGATCTTCAGCAGCTCGGCCGATGCGTGCGGCGGGTCGTCCGGCTCGTGATCGGACTCCGGCGCCGGCTCATCCTTCTCGCGGCCATCGCTTCGAATCGGGGTTGGGTCGATGATCGGGAACCGCAGCCGGTCGAGCCACGTCGGCAGCTGCGAGAAGAGCTCCCCGTAGGTGCCGGCCAGATCGTAGTCGACGGCGACCGGCGGCTCGCGCTTGGGGAACCGCAGCTCGTGCTCGCGGCCGCT
>CAYGCC010000237.1:0-1923 GCA_964348165.1 uncultured Gemmatimonadota bacterium
TACCGCGGCGGCCCGGCGACTCGGCCGCGGCGGACCGCGCGAGCCTCGCCGAGATCGAGCGGGAACATATCACCCGCATCCTGCGGCAGACCGGTTGGCGTGTCCGCGGCGAACGGGGCGCCGCAAAGATCCTCGGTCTCAAGCCGACCACGCTGGAGGCGCGCATGAAGAAACTGGGGATACAGCGGCAGAAGTAACAGCCCCGAGACTCCCGAAGCGCGCCATCGTCCCTTGGCTTTTCCCCTCCCCACGCTCCCGCGCTGATCCCTCGAGGGCCGCCGCTCGCCGCTGATATCCGACCGCTCGGCTGCGGGGTCGTTTACATCTGGCGGCGGGATAGCGAATATCACCCGCGCCCCGGGTGTATACCGGGAAGCAGGCCCCTGAACCGAGCTCGAGATGAGATCGAAATCGAACCGAAGAAGTCGTAGCTGGCGGTGGCTGGTCGTCTTCAGCGGGCTGCTGCTGGGCGCCTGTGGCCCGCGAGCCGCCGATCCACCGATCGCGCGCGATCTGGCGCTCGAGACGTTCGACGCGGCCTGGCGGATCATCCACGAGACCCATTTCGACACGACCTTCAACGGAGTCGATTGGCCGGCGTTGCGCGATGAGCTGCGGCCGCGTGCCCAGGCGGCACGTTCCCGCGGCGATCTGCGCGAAGTCCTGGCCGAGATGGTCGGCCGATTGAATCAATCCCACTTCGATCTGATCCCGGCGGAGTTGGCCGACACTCTCGATCCGTCCGACTCGGACGTGCGCGGGGAGGTCGGCGATGTCGGAATGGATGTGCGTCTGCTCGAAGATGGCGTCGTCGTCACCCGCGTGGATCCCGACGGCGCTGCCGCGGTCGCAGGCGTGCGGCCGGGCTACGTTCTGCGCTCGATTCAGGACAAGCCGGTGAGCGAACTCCTGGCGGCGGCACGGGAACGAGAGGGGTGGGCGAGCGTGGGCCTTCGTGTTCGGAACCGGGTCATCCGCGCTCTGGCCGGCGCGCCGGGTGACGTTCGGCGCATCGAGGTGCTGGATGAGCGAGATCGGCCGCGCACTGTAGAGATCTCTCTGCGACCAGACCCGAGCCAGCCCGTGAAACTGGGTAACCTTCCTACCTTTTTCGCTCGCTTCGCCAACCGTCGTGAACGCTCCAGTGACGCGCGCG
Source organism: uncultured Gemmatimonadota bacterium (assembly GCA_964348165.1). Classification (GTDB taxonomy): domain Bacteria; phylum Gemmatimonadota; class Gemmatimonadetes; order Palauibacterales; family KS3-K002; genus CAYGAJ01. The sequence continues at coordinate 1,157 of CAYGCC010000237.1, forward strand.
TCGACGTCGGCGTGATCTGGTTCAACTTCTGGATGGTCCCTCTGATGCCGCGCATCGACGCGGCCGTGGACGAGTTTCGCGAGCTGGACGGGATGGTCATCGATCTGCGCGGCAACGGCGGCGGGGTGGCGCTGATGCTGTCGGGTGTTGCTGGGCATTTCCTGAATGAGCGCGTCTCTCTGGGCACGATGCGGACCCGTGACAGTGAACTGCGGGTGGTCGCGAACCCCCGGCGCGTGGCGCCCGACGGACGGCGCGTGCAACCGTTCGCCGGCCCCGTGGCTGTCTTGATCGATGAAGGAACCGGCAGCGCCTCGGAGATGTTCGCGGGCGGTATGCAGTCCATTGGGCGCGCGCGGATTTTCGGGCTGGCCTCGGCCGGTGCGGTGTTGCCGGCGTCTCTGGATCGGCTGCCGAACGGCGACGTGCTTTACCACGCCTTCGCGGACTTCAGCACAACGGCTGGGGTGCAGCTGGAAGGCCGGGGAGTGATTTCGGACGAGCAGGTGTCGCTCACCCGCGCCGGCCTCCTCGCGGGGCGCGACGCGCAGCTGGAGGCGGCGCTGCGGTGGATAGCTTCCCACAAGTTGTCTGCAACAGGCACCGAGAAATCCAACTGACAAAAGGAGGTTTTGATGTCGAGATCATCGAGCAACAAGCTTCGTCTGGAAAGCACCGCGGCGCTGATCGCCGCGCTGCTGCTGACCCTGGCGGCGCCGATCCGGGCGCAAGAAGCTGCGGCGACCGTCCAGGCCGCCGACCTGCCC
>CAYGCC010000238.1:0-17602 GCA_964348165.1 uncultured Gemmatimonadota bacterium
GATCGCTGGTTCGTCGACCTGATCGACCTCTCCGATTTCAGCTGTTGAGGGCTGGCGGCGGTGGACGCGAGCCGCACCGTCCCGCGTTCCACTCAGCCTACGCGCCGGTAAAGTCGGGCCAGCCGGGCCGGCGGGACCTGTGCGTTGAACAGGAGCCGCAGGGACAGGTGGGTTGCGATGGTCCGCAAGTAGCCACGCTGGCGCCAGCGGCGGTCGGAGGTGCGGGCCGGCGGCTCCAGCAGTGCGACCGCGCCAGATTGACGGAGGGCGCGGTAGAAGAGGACGTCCTCGAACAGGCCTCCGTCGCTGAACCCACCGATGCGCTCGAAGACCTGGCGGCGGGCAAAGATCGCCTGGTCGCCCGTCGCCGTCCTGAACCAGCGGCTGCGTGCGTTGATACTTCTCGCCAAAGCCCGCGCGATCGGTCGAGTCGCGCTGGGGCCGCGAAGCGCGAGCTTGAAGCAGCCGCCCGCGACCCCGGCCTGCGCCAGGGCCCGGGTCATTGCGGCGGCGCTGCCCGGGCTGAGCCAGGTGTCGGCGTGTAAGAACAGCAGGATGTCCCCACGGGCGGCGCGGGCGCCCGCGTTCATCTGCCGCCCGCGACCGCGGGGAGCGTCCACCACCCGGGCCCGGGCGGCCGCCAGGTCGCGTGTTCCGTCATCGCTGCCGCCGTCGGCGACGATGATCTCGACGCTCGCGCCCAGGGCCGGCTGCAGCGATTCGAGGGTGGCGGGAAGCTCGTCGACCTCGTTGAGGGTCGGGATGATGACGGAGATCGTCGGTTCTGCCGTCAGCGTCTAAGCCCCCGGCGCCGAGAGTTCCAGCAGGACGCCCCCGGTGCCGCGAGGGTGGAGGAAGGCGACCTGCCGTCCGCCTGCTCCTTGGCGGGGGGCGTCGCCGACGGTCTCGAGACCGGCGGCGCGGCAGCGATCTAGCGCCGCGTCGATGTCGGGCACGGCGAGGGCGATGTGGTGGAGCCCGGGCCCGCGCCGGCTGAGGAAGCGCCCCACGGGGGAGTCCGCGGCGGTCGGTTCCAGCAGCTCGAGGCGCGACGAGCCGAGATCGAAGAAGGCGACGTCGACCTGCTCCGGGTCGACCCGCTCTCGGCCGGAGACGGGACGCCCCAGAATGGAAGTGAAGGTGGCGATCGCGGCCTCGAGGTCCGGTACCGCGATGGCCACGTGGTCGAGGCGGCCTGTCGTCTCCATGGGGAACCTTACGAAACGGGTTACTGTTGTTCCGGCGGTGTCGAAGCGCCGCGAAAGAGGCCCGCAGACGCGTGCGCTAAGATTAGTATATTATTGTCTCGAGATGGAGGGGGGCCTGCGGCGGCCGGGCGCCACCGGGGTCCAGAGCAACGGCAGAGCGGGACGGGAGAGTTACATGGGAGTTGTCAAAGAGGTAACGGACGAAACCTTTGCAGAGGAAGTTGAGCAGGCTGAGGGAGTGGCGATGGTGGATTTCTGGGCCGCCTGGTGTGGGCCCTGCCGCCTGGTGGCGCCCATCGTGGCTCAGCTAGCCACCGAGTACGAAGGCCAGGTCACGGTAGCGAAACTCGATGTCGACTCGAGCCAGCGGACCGCTATGCGTTTCAATATCAGGTCGATTCCCAGCATCTTGTTCTTCAAAGATGGCCAGCACGTGGACACGGTGATCGGAGCCGTGCCCAAGCAACAGCTCGAACAGAGGCTCAAGCGGCATCTGGGTTGAGGCCGGCCGATCGTCTCCGGGCCGCGGCGGAACCGCCCTGGGACCCGGAAAAAAACCCGGACCCGACGCCTTCGCGGATCATGCCTCCGCGGAGGCGTCTTCGCTTGCGCGAGCGGAAGCGGGCGCCATGTTAGCGCTCGAGCGTTATGACGGAACCGGGCAGCCTTTATCTGGTCAGCACGCCGATCGGCAATCTCGGCGATTTCACCTTCCGGGCGGTGGAGGTGTTGCGTGCGGTTGACACGATCCTCGCCGAGGACACGCGGCGTGCGCGCACTCTGTTGTCGCACTACGACATCGTGCCGCGTGACCTCAGGTCGTTTCACAAACATAACGAGGCCGCTCGTACCGAGGAGGTGTGCCGGATGCTGGCGGCGGGCCGCTCGGTGGCCCTAGTGAGCGACTCGGGTACCCCGCTCATCTCGGATCCCGGGCTGCGCCTGGTGCGCGCCGCGCTCGACGCGGGTGCGAGGGCGGTGCCCATCCCCGGCGCCTCGGCCGCCCTGGCGGCCCTGGTTGCCTGCGGACTCGATCCGGAGCCGTTTTGCTTTCTGGGATTCCTGCCGCGCAGCGGCCGCCGCCGTCGCGAGCGGGTGGAGACGCTGGTCGGGTTGCCGCATACGGCGGTGGTGTACGAGTCGCCGCAGCGTCTGGTTCGCACTCTAGAGGAGTTCTGCGAAGCTCTGGGTGCGGACCGCCGCGTGGTCGTCGCCCGGGAACTCACCAAGCTGCACGAGGAGTTCGTAAGCGGAACCCTGGAGGAAGCCGCGGCCTACTATCGGGAGCACCCTCCCCGTGGCGAGCTGGTCATCTGCCTGGAGGGCGCGTCGCCAGCGGCGTCGGCCGCGGCCGAGGCCGAAATCCGGGCTCGGGCCCAGGAGCTGGCCCGCGGTGGGGCGACCTCGAAAGAGATCGTTCGCGAGCTGAGAGAACGCTGGGGCATCGATCGCAACCGCGCCTACGCCATCGCTCTCGACGCCTCGCAGGAGCAAAGGGAATGAGCGCCGCACGCTACATCTGGACGGCCTGCGTGATCGCGACCCTGCCGGCGGGCCCGGCAACCGGTCAGGTCCGGCAGTCCCAGCCGGCGCCGCCAGGCGACCCGACCCAGCTCACGATCGCGCGGCTGCACTATGGCGGAGGTGGCGACTGGTACGCCAACGCTTCGTCGCTCACCAATCTGCTGGAGCGGGTCGCCCGCGACACGCGTTTGCCCGTCGCCCGTCGCGAGGCGGTGGTCACGCCCCTGAGCCCGGATCTCCATGACTATCCCTATCTGTACATGACGGGTCACGGCAACGTCAGCTTCAACGAGTCGGAGCTGGCGGCGCTGCGCACCTACCTGCTGTCGGGCGGGTTCCTCCATGCCGACGACAACTACGGGATGGACGTGTCGTTCCGCCGCGAGGTCCGCCGCCTATTCCCCGACAAAGAACTGGTGGGCGTTCCGTTCGATCACCCGATCTACGGAATCGTGCACGCCTTGCCAGACGGCCTTCCCAAGGTCCACGAGCACGACGGGCTGCCGGCGGAGGGGCTGGGGCTGTTCCAGGATGGGCGACTTGTCTTGTTTTATAGCTACCAATCCGATTTGGGAGACGGTTGGGAAGATCCCGACGTGCATGGGGATCCATGGGAGATACGCGAGGCAGCGTTGAAGATGGGTGTCAACTTGTTCAGCTACGCGGTGGCGGACCGCAAACCGCTGTGAGGAACCGGCCGTCATGAGCTTGGCGCGGCTGGCGGACGCGCAGGTGCGAGCCCTCTGGCGGCGGGTCGCAGCCCAGCTCGGCCTGGCCGCCGTGGCGGGCCTGGCGGCGGCGCTGGGCGCTCTGCTCGTGGCGTCCTGGCTGGTGGGGCGCACCTCATGGTGGGTGCGTCCGTCGCTGTTGCCGCTCGTCTTCTGGCTGATCACGTCCGGCCTGGGCGCCGCCTGGCTCTGGGCCCTGTTCGCTCGAGCCCGTGGCTGGGATCGGCGCGCGGCCGCCCGCGAGGTCGAAGGCCGACTGCGGTTACCCCGGGGAGCGGTCCAGGGGGCCGTCGAGTCGGGTGTCGAGCGGTCCGGGATCTCGTCGGCCCTGGCCCGGTTCCATCGGGAGAGCATCGGTCGCGAGATCGGCCACCGGTCGCCGTCGCAGTTGGGCGGTCCCGTCGCCCGATCGGCTCGCGCCTACGCCATCGCCGCGTTGGCTCTAGGTGCCGGGACCGTGGGCGCCTGCGGCGCCGCCTGGCTGAGCGCCGGCGACTCGGCGATCGAGGCGTGGGCCGCGGTGATGCATCCCGTGCGTCAACTGAGCACCCCGCCCCTGCCGGCGCTTTCGCTGAGCGCCGCGACCGAGAGGGTGCGGCGCGGCCGCGACCTGCCTGTGGAGATCGGGGCGCCCGGGCGCGATTCGGTCCGGTTGGTCTGGGAGTCAGTGGGCGTGCCGTCGAAAGGAAGATGGTACGCGGTGACGAACGGTCCGGTACGCGCCTCGGTGCCGCGCATCGAGGTGAGCACGCGCGTCTGGGCCGCCGGCCACGACGGCGCCACCAGCGATACCCTGGAGGTCGAGCCGTTCGATCCGCTGCTGTTGCTCGATGTCCAGGTTGCCCTCAGGTACCCTGCGCACACCGGCCTCGAGCGGGAGGTGCTGCGGAGCCCCCTTCCGCATATCGAAGTGCCCGAGGGGACGCGGGCCACCGTCGCGGGCAAGACGACGCGGCCGTTAGAGTCAGTGGCGCTCCGCGACGCCGGCGGTGGGACGCTCACCCTCGCCTTGGCGGGCGACCGTCGGTTTCGCGGATCGTTCACGGTGCGACCCGGCGTTTGGGGTTGGGAGGTCCGCGGCGCAGACGGTGACACGCTGGAGGGCCAACCGGACTCGCTGTCGTTCACGACGATCCCGGACAGCGCACCGTCGGTGACGATCGTGTTCCCGGGGATGGACACCATACTCGGCACCGACATGACGCAGCCGCTCGTGGTCGATCTGGGCGACGATTACGGGCTCAGCGCGGCCAACCTGGTGAGCTGGCGGGTCTCGGCCTGGGGTGAGTCGTGGCCCGCGTTAGTCGAGCCGCTGCCGCTGGAGGGTGACGGCGAGCGGGCGATCGTGACCAGTCTGATCAATGCCCAGGGCCGCGGCTTCTTGCCTGGCGACACGCTCCATTACCTGGTCCAGGCCTGGGACAACGCACCGGATCCTCAGATGGGCAAGAGTCGTGAGTACGTGCTGCGGCTGCCGACGCTGGACGAGGTCCGCGAGCGCACGGTCGCCGAGGCCGGCGCGGTGGTGCAAAGTGCCGAGCGGTTGGCCGAGCGGGCCCGCGAACAGGAGGAGGCGGCCCGGGCGCTGCGCCGCTCGACCGAAGTCCGGCCCGCTCCCGGGACACGGCCGCAGCCGGAGCCAGGGTCCGGATCGGAGGCCGTCGAGTACCGCGAGACCGAGGCGGCACGCCAGGCCCTGGAGGAGGCGGGCGCCTTGCTCGAGGAGGCGCAGGCGATCCAGGAGGAGCTGCGGCAACTGCAAGAGAGCATGGAGTCCGCCGGGCTGAACGATTCCAGCTTGCTGGAGCGTCTACGGGAGATCGAGTCGTTGTACGAGCGCATCCTCACACCGGAGTTGAGGGAGAAGCTCGAGGCGTTGCGCGAAGCACTGGTCGACCTCGATGCCGAGCGCATTCGGGAAGCGATACGCGAGTTGGCGGAGGGGAGCCGCGATTTCCGTCAGCGCGTGGAGCAGAGCCTCGAGCTGTTGAAGCGGGCCGCGTTGGAGCAGGAGTTCCTGTCGCTCGAGACCACGGCCGAGGAGCTCAGTGAAGCCCAGCAACAGCTAGCCGAAGCCGCGAGCGAGGCGGCCGGCCAGGCGCCCGACTCGCTCGGCGATCGACTGGCGAGCCGGGCCAGCGATCTCGGCCGGCAGGCCGATGCCTTGTCGGAGCGGTTGCGCCCGTTCGAGGAAGAGCTGCGGGGTCTGGAGGAGGACGATGCGGCGGCCCGGGTGGATGAGGCGCGCGAGGAGTCGGGCCGGGCGGCACGATCCGACGAGTCGGCGGCGTGGGCGTCAGACCCCCGGCGGCGGGCGGCGGCGGCGAACCGCGCCGCCGGGGAGATGAGCCAGGCGGCGACGGCGCTGCGCGAGGGGCGACAGGAGATGCAGGAGGGGTGGCGTCAAGAGGTCGTCGAGGCGCTCGAACGTACCCAGGCCGAGGCGCTCGAGCTGGCGCGTCGGCAGCAGTCGTTGAACGAGAGGCTGTCGTCGCCCGACTCACGAGAGCGCGCGGACGTGCGCTCGGAGGAGGTCGCGCTGAAGCGAGGCGTCGACCAGATCGGCGAGAAACTCGAGGAAGCGGCGCGCTCTTCGCTGCTGCTCGACCCGTCGCTGTCCCAGGCCACGCAGCAGGTCAGCCAGGCACTGCAGCGGCTTCTCGACCAGATGGGAGACGGGACCCGCTCCGGTCGCGGCGACCAGCGGCTGGGAAATCAGGCGAGCGAGGCGCTCAACGAGCTGGCCTATCGGCTGATGCAGGCCGCGAATGCGGCGGCGTCCGCCAGTTCGGGGACCGGGCTGCAGGAGGCTCTGGAGCAACTCTCTCAGCTCGCCCAGCAACAGGGCGACCTCAACGCGCAGGCCGGGGGCGTGACGCCTGGGGCACTCACCGACGCCATCCTCCAGCAGCTGCGGGAACTGGCCGCTCGGCAGGCTGCGATCGGCGAGGAGCTGGGGGAGATCAACCGCACGCTCGGTGCCCGTGGACAGGTGCTGGGTCGGCTGGACGAGATGGGACGAGAGGCGGAAGAGCTGGCGAGGGAACTGAGTCGCGGGAAGCTCGATGACGAGATCATCCAACGTCAAAATCGCCTCTTCCAACGGCTGCTCGACGCGGGTCGCACGCTGGAGCAGGACGAGTTCGACCGCGAGCGGCGTGCCGAGAGGTCCGGCACGAGAGAAGTCCTGCGCCCGGATGCTCTGCCACCTCAGCTCGGGGTTCCCTTCCCACACCCGCCCGAGCAGGCGTTGCGACAGTTTCCACCGGTGCTACGCCGCTTGATCCTCGATTACTTCGACCGCCTGAACGGCCGGGAGGCGTCGGGTGCGCCGTAGCCTGACGCTGGCACTGGCGACTCTGCTCCTCAGCGCCGCGGCGGCGAGCCCGCAGGTGAGCCGCGACGAGCGGCTGCGCCAGATCCGCCAGGCGGAAATCCTCGAGCGCGGCGGCCAGTTGAGCCGCGCCCTGGCCGCGCTGGAGTCGGTGCTGGCGGAGGCGCCCGCCGAGGTTCGGGCGCTGATCGTCTACGATCGGATCTGCCGTCGGCAGGGGCGGCTTGACGCCGTGATCCCGGTGCTGCAGCGCGCCGTTCAGCTGGCTCCTGGCTCGGCGGTGATTCGTCAGATGCAGCTCAGGGCGCTCGCCGAGCTCAGCCGCGTGGAGGAATTGAGCGCTGCGGGCGCGGCCTGGCTGGAGGCGGCCCCAGCCTCCGCGCCGGCTTACCAGGAGTACGCCGCCGCTCTGAGGCGGTTGGGCCAGCGCCGCGAGGCGGAGGCCGTCCTGCGACGCGGCGCGGCGGTCGTCGAGCGGCCGGCGGCTCTCGCGGCTCAACTGGCCGACCTCTATCTGGAGAGTGACCGTTGGCCCGAGGCGGCGGAGCAGTGGCTGTTGCTGCTCTCCGAATCGCCAGCCGGTGGTTGGGATCTCATCACTCAGCGGTTGGACGCCATCGGCCCGGAAGCGGCGTCCGTTGCCGGGGCGGTGCTGAAGCGCCTTGGCGACCCGACGACGACGAGCGAGCGCAAGTTGGCCGCCGTCGCCGCGCTCTTCGCCGGCCGGCCCCAAGCGGCCCGCGCCTACGCGGAAGCGGCAATCGACAGCCTGACCGCCGAGGAGCGCCCGCCGTTCATCAACCGTTTTTCGATGTTGGCCGCGTCTCAAGACGCGCCGGCGCTGGTGGCCTGGGCCTACAGACAGCAGTTCCTGCTCGCCACGCCCGACTCGCTGCGCTGGACCTTGACCCGTCAGATCGTGCAGCACGACCTGAGCGCCGGTGACACGGTCGCGGCCCTGTCGGCGCTCGAAGACCTTCTGATCCGGGTCGAGCCGGGGACGGCGGCCCACCGCTGGGGCAGCGGGACGCAAATCCGGCTGCAGGCGGCGGCCTCGGAGCTGCAGCGGGCGGAGCGGGCGCTGCAGCACTTCATCGAGCTCTATCCCGGCGAGCGGCAGCTGGCGTCGCTGGCCCTGGCGCTGGCCGAGGCGAACCTGCGACGCGGTCGCTTACGAGAGGCGAAGCGGGTGCTCGAGCGGGTTCCGGCGCACGAGCTGACGCGGGACGAGCGGGCCCGATTGGCGGGGACGCTGGGTTACCTGGCGCTGTACGATGGCCGCTACGCGGACGCGCAGCGCGAGCTCGAACGTGCCGCGGCCGGTTTGAGCGGCGTGGAGCGTGGTGACGCCCTGCGTGTGCTCCGCTTTCTGCGCGGGGGCAGCGAAGCCGAGTTCCGCGCCGTCGCCGAAGCCCACCGGGCGCTGCGAGAGAAAGGCCCGGCCGAGGCCCACGAGCGATTGGCCAAGCGGCTGGATGACCGGACCGCATCGTCCGTTCGGCCCGGGCTGCTGCTCTGGGCCGGCGAGCTAGCGCTGGAGGCCGGGGAGGTCGGGCGTGCCGAGGAGGCGTTGCGTCGAGTCATCGAGCGTTACCCCACCTCGGGCGAGGCTCCGGTGGCGCTCGTGACGCTGGCCGAGGCACTGGCCGCGAAGGGTCGCCGCAAGGAGGCGATCGTCCTGCTCGAGGCGTTGATCCTCGATTATCCCGACAGCGCCCTCACCCCCCTGGGACGGCGGCGCCTGGCCGAGCTGCGGGAGGAGGTTCCACGCTCATGAGCCTCCGCTCTTTGCTGTTGGCCATGGCGCTCGGGCTGTGCTCAGCGGCCGGCGCGGGAGCGCAGCATCTGCTGGCTCCGATGGATGGCGCGCAGGCCAATCACCTTCGCGCCTATGGCCTGGCCTACTGGGTGCTGGAGCGCGGCGAGAGCGTCGAGTGGTTGCTGAACTATCGCGCCGGGTCGTTTCTGCTCCCCGACGTCGAGGCGGTGCGCCGGGAAGCGTCGTTGCGTGGCGTGACGGTCGAGCCGCTAGGCGCCGCGGCGCTGGCGGCGATCCGTGGGGAGATTAATGCGTCGAACATGGAGTCGGTGATCCTCGAGAAGGCGCCGCGGATCGCCGTTTACACGATCCCCGGATCGCGGCCATGGGATGACGCGGTGACCCTGGCGCTGACCTATGCGGGGATCGGCTACGATGAGTTGTGGGATCCCGAGGTGCTGGGTGAGCGACTGTCCGAGTTCGATTGGCGGCACCTTCACCACGAAGACTTCACCGGCCAGTTCTCCAAGTTCTATCTGACGTACGCGGGCGCGGCCTGGCTGCAGGAGGCGGTGGCACGCGACCGGCGCGCGGCGGCGCAGCTGGGCTTTCCAGACCCGCCCGCCCTGAAGAAGGCGGTGGCGGAGAAGATCCGTGCTTACGTCGAGGGGGGCGGCTTCCTGTTCGCCATGTGCACGGCGACCGAGACGATCGAGCTGGCGCTGGCGGCGGTTGGCGTCGATATCGCCGCCGCCTACGCCGACGGCGACGGCCTGGATGCAAATGCCGAGGCGCGGCTCGACTGGGCTCGAACGCTGGCGTTCCAGGGCGCCCGGCTTTTCGACAACCCGGGGCTCTCGGCCTTCAGCGACATCGATGGCCACCTGGTGAATACACCGATGCGGCAGCCGCTCGGCACCTTTCGCTTGTTCGACTTCAGCTCCAAGATCGACCCGGTGGCGAGCATGCTGACGCAGAGCCACGAGCGCGTCGTGCGTGATTTCTACGGGCTGACAACCAGCTTCCGGCGAACGCGCCTCAAGGGTTCGGTGACGGTTTTGGGCGAGGAGCCCGGCGCCGCCTGGGTCAAGTACGTTCACGGGGCCCATGGCAAGGGTACCTGGACGTTTCTGGGCGGCCACGACCCCGAGGACCCGCAACACGTGATCGGTGACCCGCCCACCGATCTCGATCTCCACCCCCATTCCCCCGGATACCGCCTCATCCTCAACAACGTGCTGTTTCCGGCGGCAAAGAAGAAACAGCTCAAGACCTGACTGGCCAGTCGAAGGCGGCACTGATAGCTTTCGCATGTCCAGGGAGGTGTGAAAGCCTAATGGTGCCGCTGAGTGTTGCGACTCGCACACACTGTGAGCCGGCCAAACCAGGGAAGCCCGATGCCGAAGTTCTCGAAACAGTTCACGACGCTGCCGCCCTACGCGCTGGCCGACGTCCCCCAGATCAAGGCCGAGCTAATCGAGCGTGGCGTCGATGTCATCGATCTGGGCGCCGGCGACGCCGATCAGCTTCCGCCGCGCCAGGTCATCGAGGCCATGCAGAAAGCGGTGGAGGAAGAGCGTTACAGTCGCTATCCGTTCCAGCGCGGGCTGCCCGAGTTCCGTATCAAGATCTCGGAATGGATGGAGCGGCGCTTCGGCTTCAAGGTGGATCCCTTCAACGAGCTGTTACCGCTCATCGGCACCAAAGAGGGCATCGCTCACCTGCCGCTCGTCTACTTCGACCCGGGCGACGGCGCTATCGTGCCCGATCCCGGCTACTACCCGTACTTCGGCGGAACGCACATGCTCGGCGCCGCGGTGATCGAGGTGCCCTTACGTCGCGAGAACGGCTTTCTGCTCGATTGGTCGGAGGTGCCGGCGGACCAGCTGAAACGCGCCAAGCTGCTCTACCTCAACTACCCCAACAACCCGACGGGCGCGGTCGCGACGGAGCGTTACCTGGAAGAGGCGTTGGAGTTTTGCCGTCAGTACGATCTGCTGCTGGTCCACGACAACGCCTATTCGGAGATCGCCTATAACGGTTACCGGCCGCCGAGTGTCTTGCAGTTTGAAGGCGCCCGCGAGCTGGCGGTGGAGTACCAGTCGCTCTCGAAGACGTACAACATGACGGGATGGCGCGTAGGGTGGGTCGCCGGGCACCGGGAAACGATTCAAGCGCTGGCTAAGGTCAAGACCTACTACGACACGGGGGTCTTCCTGGCCTGCCAGGCGGCTGGCGTCGCCGCTCTCGACGCCTGGGAAGAGTTCCTCCCCAAGAATGTGGCCGTGTTCCAAGAGCGTCGGGATGCGGCGGTGGCCGCTTTTCGCGAGGCCGGGTTCGAGGTCACGTCACCGCAGGCGACGATGTACCTCTGGATTCCGATCCCCAGCGGCGAACCTTCGATCGACTTCGCGCGTCGGATCCTGCGGGAGTCAGGGGTTGTTCTCTTTCCGGGCGCCGGCATGGGCCGCGGGGGTGAGGGCTTCTTCCGAGTGGCGCTGACCCAGCCGGCGGCGCGGCTGAGGGAAGCCGCGGGCCGCGTAGCGGAAGTGCTTTAACCGGAACCGGATGAGGCGTTTCGGCGTATAGGTTACGGTGATCCTCTCAACCCTGCTCAGACCTCCCGGCACGCTCCCGGAGGAAAAAGCCGGTGTGACCGTTCCCGAGCGTCTCACGTTGCAGGGGACACGGGCACGGCGGCGGCGCTACGAGCGCGCCGTTTACGTGGGGATCATCCTCTCGGTAGTCGTGCATGTGATCGCGGTGCGTCTCTCGTCAGTCCTGATTCGCTACGTCGAGCCCGGGCCGTTCCGGCTGGCACCGCCACCCGCCCAGTACCGCCCGGTGGGGATGCGGGCGCTGGACGTGCGGGTGGTCGAGTCGCTGCCCGTGGCGCCGGCCCGGCAGCCGGAACGAGAGCCGCAGCCCGAGACGGTGGAGCTGGAACCGGCGCCAGCGGTCGAGCCGGGCCCGTATGTGTCGGCGGCCGAGCGGCTGCGTCCGCGAGTCGGCGACTGGCGTCTATGGGTGGTGTCACCCGTGCGTCGCCGTACCGACCGCAGCACGGCCGAGCGCGCCGCCGAGGTCGAGGCCCGCCTGTACGCGCAGCTCGAAGCGGCCAACGATAGCATGGCGGCGGAGCTGGCGCGACAGGCCGACCAGATGGACTGGACGGTAGGCGAGGAAGGGAACAAGTGGGGCGTTTCGCCGGGGAAGATTCACCTGGGGCCGGTGACGCTGCCACTCCCGTTCTTCATCGAGCCGGACCGCGCGACACGGGAGGCGCTGGACGAGTACAATGCGATCCGCCGTCAGGCGGGCCAGGGCGAAGTCAACGAGACGATCGAGGAACGGATCAAAGCGATTCGCGAACGCAAGGCCCGCGAGCAGGCGGAGAAGAAGGCCAAACCGGATAGCAGCTCCGCCCGCTGAGTGCCAGGACCTGCGGCGCGATTGCCACGTCGGCCGTTCAAAATAACTTACACGCCAGTCGCGAATCGACACGAGCGGGAGGCGTCGGGGGTCAGGCCCCCCGGCGCTGACTCCGAGTTTATCGGCCCTAGCGGCAGACGAAGATGATCGATCTCCCCAAGCGCTTCGATCCGAGCGCTTACGAGAAGGACTCCTACACGCGCTGGTGGGAGCGTGGCTACTTCTCCGCCGACCCCCAAAGCGGGCGGGAGACCTATGTCATCGTCATGCCGCCGCCCAACGTGACCGCCGAGCTACACATGGGTCACGGCCTCAACAACACGATCCAGGACGTGCTCATCCGCTGGCGCCGCATGCAGGGGCGAGAAGCCCTCTGGGTGCCGGGGACCGACCATGCCGGCATCGCCACCCAGAACGTGGTCGAGCGCCAGCTGGCGGCGGAAGCCAAGACGCGTTGGGACCTGGGGCGCGAGGCGTTCGTCGAGCGCGTCTGGGCGTGGGTACATGAGACGGGCGGCACCATCCTCGATCAGCTCAAGGCGATCGGCAGCTCCGCCGATTGGTCGCGGACCTGCTTCACGCTCGACCCCGGGCCCAGCCGGGCGGTTCGTGAGGTGTTCGTGCGCCTGTACGACAAAGGGTTGGTCTATCGCGGGAACTACATCGTCAACTGGTGCCCGCGTTGTCAGACGGCACTGGCCAATGAGGAAGTAGAGCACGAGGAAACCGATGGGTCGCTCTACCACCAACGCTACCCGATCGTGGGCGAGTCGGGCCATGTGGTGGTGGCGACGACCCGACCGGAGACGATGCTCGGCGACACGGCGGTGGCCATCCATCCGAAGGACCACCGACACCAGCGCCTTATCGGCAAGACGGTCCGCCTGCCGCTGGCGGAGCGCGAGATCCCGGTGATCGCCGACGAGTTCGTCGACCCCGAGTTCGGGACCGGGATCGTGAAAGTGACGCCGGCCCACGACCCCAACGACTTCGAGATCGGTGGGCGCCACAGTCTGCCGCAGGTGGACATCTTCAACCCCGACGCCACGCTCAGCGACGCCGTGCCGGAGCGCTTCCGCGGCCTGGACCGTTTCGCCGCGCGTAAGGCCGTGGTCGAAGAGCTGAAGGAACAGGGTCTGCTTGAGAAGATCGAGGCGCATCGGCATAAAGTCGGACACTGCTACCGCTGCCATACACCGGTGGAGCCACGCGTCTCGGAGCAGTGGTTCGTGCGCATGAAGCCGCTGGCCGAGCCGGCACTCGCCGCTTACCGCAAGGGCGAGGTGCGCTTCACGCCGGAGCACTGGGGGAACGTCTACGAGCACTGGCTGGAGAACGTCCGCGATTGGTGTATCTCGCGGCAGCTCTGGTGGGGTCACCGCATACCGGTCTGGTACTGCCGATCCTGCGAGGCGACGCTGGTGCTGCGCGACGATCCGGAGCGCTGCGGCGCGTGCGGCGGCACCGACATCGAGCAGGACCCGGACGTGCTCGACACCTGGTTCTCGTCGCAGCTGTGGCCGTTCAGCACCCTGGGTTGGCCGGAGGAAACGGAGGATCTCAAGGCCTTCTATCCCGGCCACACGCTGGTCACCGCGCCCGAGATCCTCTTCTTCTGGGTGGCGCGGATGATCATGTCGGGGCTCGAGTTTCTGGGTGAGGTGCCCTTCCGCGACGTGTATCTGCACGGCACGGTCCGCGATCACACCGGGCTGCGCATGTCCAAGTCGCTGGGCAACGGGATCGACCCGCTGGAGGTCGTGCAGCGTTTCGGGGCGGACGCCTTGCGCTTCACGCTGGTGAATGGGATGGGCATCGGGGCCGATCTGCAGCTCAACTACCTTGACGTGGAGGGGGCGTTCCACGTCGGGCGCAACTTCGCCAACAAGATCTGGAACGCGGCGCGCCTCTCGCTGCCCCATCTGGACGGCGGCCCGATTCCCCAGCTTCCGCCGCCTAAGCAGCTGGAGTTCGCCGACCGCTGGATCCTGTCACGCCTCGAGGCCGTGATCGATGAGGTGACGGTAAACCTGGAGCGGCTGCGGCTGCACGAGGCGGCGGCGGCCATCTACCGGTTCTTCTGGAGCGAGTTCTGCGACTGGTACCTCGAGCTGGTCAAAGCGCGCCTGTATGACGAGTCGAACCCTCAGGCCCGCGACGCCGCTCGCGCGGTGCTGCGTCAAGTGCTCGATGTGAGCCTGCGCCTGCTGCACCCGGTGATGCCGTTCATCAGCGAGGAGCTGTGGCTTAAGCTGCCGGATCGAGAGATCGACAGCCTGATGGTCGCGTCGTGGCCCGAGCCCAGGCCCGAGCTTCTGGACGCAGAGGCCGAGTCGCAGATGGCGATTTTGCAGGAAATGCTCGGCGCGGTCCGAAACATTCGCAGCGAGTACAACGTCGAGCACGGCCGTAAGATCGAGGTGCTGGTGCGGTCCGCCGACGCGGCGTTGCGCGCGGCGCTCGCCGCTGAGGGCGAGTCGGCACGTCGTCTCGGCGGCATCGCCGATCTGCGGCTGGATGGCGAGACGCGAGGCGCGGGGGCGAGCGCGGTGCTCACGTCGGGTGCGGTGGTCCATGTGCCGCTGGAGGGGCTCGTCGACCTGAGCCGCGAGCGCGCCCGCCTGGACAAACAGCTGGGCGAGCTCAGGGGGCTGGTGGAGCGCTCGGAGCGGCGTCTAGCCAGCGCCGACTTCGTTCGCAAGGCGCCGGCGGAGGTGGTGGAGAGCGCCCGCCAGAAGCTGGAGGGGTTGCGGGAACAACTCGCCCGAGTGGAAGAGAAGCGTCGAGCGCTGGAGGTCGACTAACCGTGATTGGGGTCCCGCGGACCGGCGCGGCCCGGGCCGGCCTGGTCGTGGGAGCCTGCGCGCTCGGCTGGCTGAAGCTGGTCAGCCTCGAGGCGTGTGCCCACGCCCAGGCGCCGATGGGCGGCCCGGCCGACTCGACCCCGCCCCTGTTGATCGCGATCGAGCCCGATAGCTACGCGGTCGTGCCGGGTTTCGAAGACCAGGTGCGCTTCCAGTTCGATGAGTCGATCTCGGAACGCAGCACGCAGGGCACGGTGACGCTTTATCCCCTCGACCCGCGCCCCCGGGTCGGCAAGGGCAAGCGCGAATTGCGGGTGCGCCCGGGGGACGGCTGGGTGGCCGATCGCATCTATCACCTGCGCATCGAGCCCAACGTTCAGGACCTGTTCAACAACCGCATCCCGGCGCCGATCCTCTACGTTTTCTCCACCGGCGCACCGATCCCGGCCAACCGAGTGCGCGGAACGGTTATCGACCGCATCAACGGCCAGCCGCTGCGCACCGGTCGTGTCGACATGATCCAGCTACCCGACACGCTTCGTTACGGCGCGGTCGCCGACTCCGCCGGCCTGTTCGGGATCAGCGCGCTTCCCGAGGGCGAATACCTGGCGATCGGGTTCGAGGACGTGAACAATAACCGACGCGCCGACGATTTCGACCGCTCGGACACCGCGCGGGTGACTTTGGGGACGGCCGACACGCTGACGCTGGCGTTCCGGGTCTTCCGCCACGATACCGTAGGTCCGCGGCTGACCGAGGCGCGACCCATCGACTCGGTCACGGTGGAGCTGCAGTTTGACGGGTATCTAGATCCCGAGGCGCCGCTGAGCGTGGCCCAGGTCGAGCTTTTCGCCGTCGCCGACAGCGCGCCGGTCGCGCTCGACACCGTCCTGCACGGTTGGCAGTTTGCCATCTGGCGTGACTCGCTGCAGCGAGCGCGAGCGGGCGCTCGGGACACGCTGGAGGCGGCCGCGGACACGCTCGGTCCGGCAGCCGTGCCGGTGGACACCGCGGCGCCGGCACCACCCGGCGCACGTCCGCCGCGGGAAGGGGCTCCGCCCCTGGCGCAAGAGGCGGAGGGGCCGCTCCCTGAGCGGAGCATCTACATCGTTGCCCGGGCGCGGATACCGCCGGGGACCCACGCGGTGCGGGTTCGTCGTCTGCTCAACCTGAGCGGACTGGAAGGTGGGGGAGAGGCCAGTTTCGAGCCGGTCGAGCCGGAACCGGAGCAGGAGCCACCGCCCCCACCACCGCCGCCGCCCCAGGGGCGGGGGCCGGGTGAGCCGGCGGCCCTGCCGTCGCCGGGGCCGCGCTCGCTGCCTCGATGAGGGAAGCCGGCTGATGGAAGACTCGCGCCGAAAGATCCCGAGCGTCGACTCGCTCCTGGGTTCGGACGCCTTTGACGGGCTGCTGCGGTCGCGACCGCGTTCCATCGTTGTGACCGCACTCAGACGCACGCTGGAAAAGCTGCGCGACGATCTGACCAGCGGCCGGCAGACCGGGTCGCCGGCGGCGCCGGAGATCGCCGCCGCGACCGAGCGCGAGCTCGCGGCGATGGACACACCGTCGCTGCGGCGCGTGATCAACGCGACGGGTATCCCACTCCACACCAACCTCGGGCGGGCGCCTCTAGCGGCGGCCGCCCAGCAGGCGCTGGCCGAGGTCGCCCGCGGCTACAGCAACCTGGAGTACGATCTGGGACGTGGCGCCCGGGGGTCGCGTTACGACCACTGCGCCGCGCTGCTCGTCGAGCTGACCGGCGCCGGCGGCGCCTTGGTCGTCAACAACAATGCGGCGGCGGTCATGCTCGCGCTCAACGAGCTGGCCGAGGGGCATGAGGTCATCGTTTCTCGCGGCGAGCTGGTGGAGATTGGGGGGTCGTTCCGGGTGCCCGACGTCATCGCCAAGAGCGGGGCGCGGCTGGTCGAGGTGGGCGCCACCAATCGCACGCACCCGCACGATTATGAAGAAGCCATCGGACCCGAAACCCGCGCGATACTCAAGGTCCACCGCTCCAACTTCACGCAGACGGGCTTCGTCGCCGAAGTGGGGATCGCTGAGCTGGCGCAGATGGCGCACCGGCACGACCTGCCGGTGGTGCACGATCTCGGCTCCGGCCTGCTGCCCGATGCGGAGCGTGGCCTGGGCCTTCCCAGCGAGCCGAGCGCCCGCGACTCGCTGGCCGACGGGGCCGACCTCGTGACTTTCAGCGGCGACAAGCTGCTCGGCGGCCCCCAGGCGGGGGTGATTCTGGGCCGGCGCGAGCTGGTGGAGCGGATGCGCCGCAACCCGATGCTCCGCGCTCTGCGGGTGGGCAAGCTGACGCTGGTGGCCCTCGAGGCGACGCTGCGCCTCTGGCGCGACGTGGGCACGGCAAAGGCCGAGATCCCAGGCGTCCGCATGATCGGCGCCGACCCCTCGGCCCTGCGCGATCGTGCCAAACGGCTGGCCGAGCTTTTGCGACAGCGTAGCCCCGGAACCCAGATCGAGGTCGCGCGCGACGTCGCGGAGGTCGGCGGCGGATCGTACCCGGGGGTCGAGATCGAGTCGTGGATTCTGCGCGTCCACCGGCCGCAGCGTTCGGAGACCGAGCTGGAAGCCGCCTGTCGGGCCGCCACGCCGCCCGTGATCGGCCGGGTGAAGGATGGGGCGCTTTGCCTCGATCCGCGCACCGTGCTCCCCGATGAGGAGCAAGAATTCGTCCGGGCGGTGGCGGAGGCGCTCAGCGGCTCGTAAGGGCGCCGGGTCGACGCGGCAACGTAAGAGGAGGTCCTGAATGTCTCAGCCGAGGGCGGTGGCCGTCTTCGCGTCGG
>CAYGCC010000239.1:0-9690 GCA_964348165.1 uncultured Gemmatimonadota bacterium
AAGGGCTTGCCGTGGTACGTGATCGGCGAGGTGTTCGGCCTCTCGGTCCCCTTCATCATCGCCATGACGATGCCGATGGCGGTGCTGGTGGCCGTTCTCTACACGTTTAGCCGCCTGGCCGGCGACAACGAGATCACCGCGTTCAAGGCGGGCGGTGTGAGTCTGGTCCGCCTGATGATACCCGTCCTGTTGGCCTCGAGCGTCGTTGCCGGGGGGATGATGTGGTTCAACGACAAAGTGCTTCCTGAATCGAACCACGCGCTGCGCCAGTTGCTTTCGGACATCGGAAGAAAGCAACCGACCTTCGAGCTTCGAGAGCGCGTCGTGAACGAGGTGGTACCTGGCAAGCTGTTTCTGCAAGCGGCTCGCATCGAGCGGGTGCGTAGCATGCTGCGTGACCTGGTGATCTTCGACCTGGGCCGGCCGTCGGTGGATCGGACGATCTACGCCGACTCCGGGCTCATGGCGTTCAACCGCGCGCAGACCGACCTTTACCTCACGCTTTATGACGGCTCGATGCACGAGCTGGACACGGCTGACCCGGCCATGGATCAGCTCACCTACTATGCGAAGCAGATCATTCGCGTCTCGGGTGTGAGCAACGAGCTGGAACGGGGCGCGGGCAGCGATTGGCGTGGCGATCGTGAGATGAACATCGCCATGATGAAGGACGAGGTTCGCAGCCGACGCGCGCGCCTGGCCGAATTGCGTGACAGCCTGATGCTGTTCGTCACGGCCCTCACACCGACGCTGAACAACTCGACACTGGACACCGGGTCCGTCTCCTCGGGCGCCCATCGACCCGACCGCGCCGATGATCCGGCCGACGAGGAGGACAATCTGCAGCGCCTGCGCAGCCTCCGGCGCGCGAGCGCCGCGGCCCGCGCCGCCTCGGACTCGGCGGCCGAGGTGAGCGCAGCGCCCGCCATAACCGATCGTGGTCGGGTCAGCCTTCCACAGAACGTCAAAGGGCGCTTCAGTCCGCTGCGCCGCGGACAGTGGCCGCCCACCGGCGATCCCATCACTTTCGCGGCACAAGCCCGCAGCGAGCTCCAGCGTATGGCTTCACGAACCGAGCTGCAGCAGCGGGAGATCAACAAGTACTCCGTCGAGATTCAAAAGAAGTTCGCCATCCCGGTGGCCGCGATCGTCTTCGTCTTGATCGGCGCCCCGGTCGCAGTCCGATTCCCGCGGGGTGGCATCGGGATGGTCATCGGGGTAAGCCTCACGGTATTCTGCGTCTACTACATCTTCCTAATCGGCGGCGAAGACATCGCCGACCGCGGATTCATGTCGCCATTCTGGGCCATGTGGGCGCCCAATGCCCTGTTCACGGCGCTCGGCTGTTTCATCCTGTTGTTGGTCACCCGAGCGGGCACGCGGGGGCGACGAGGCTTGCGGAGCCGGCTTCACCGGCTACTGCCGGGTCGGTCGCGAGCCAGCGCTTCTAACCTCAACCGCCGCGGCAAGCTGGCTTGAAGACCCTGGACCGCTACGTGGCCGGCCTCTATCTGAGGGTCTGGCTCATCTGTGTGTTTGGGGCGCCCATCCTCTTCATCATCTTCAAGTTAACCGACGACCTCGACAAATACCTCGCCCGCGGTCTGAGCCTGCAGCAGATACTGCTGGCTTACCTCTTCGATTTTCCCTATCAGATGTCGCTCTCGCTCCCGGTGGCCAGCCTGTTCGGCGCCGTTTTTACGGTGGCGCTGATGAGCCGCAACTTCGAGATCACAGCCGCCAAAGCCAGCGGAGTCAGCTTCTATCGCCTCATCGCCCCCATGATCGTGCTCGGCGTCGTGCTCAGCGTGGTGGGCCTCGCCCTGGGCGAGTTGGTCCCGGTGACCAACCGGCTGCGAGCCGAGGCGCTCGAGGAGCGGGCAAGCTCAGGCCGCACCGTTCGAAGTCAGTTCGTGTTTGGCGCCGATGGAGGACGCGCCTACACGGTCAGACGCCTAATGGCGGACCGGGGTCTGATTCAGGACATCGTCATCGATCGCGAGGGGACGGGAGCCGACTACCCGACCTACCGCATCTTCGCCCCGTCGGCCCAGTGGGCGGAGGGGCGCTGGCGGATGTTCCGCGGATACCTGCACTACTTCCCGGGTGAGATGCGGGTGCTCACCTTCGCCTTCGACACGCTGCACCAGCGCGACTTCACCGAGACGCCACAGGATCTGCTGGCCGAGCCCAAGGATCCGGAAGAGATGAACTACCGCGAGCTAGGCCAATTCATCGACTCGATACGCAGGTCGGGAGGCGACGCGAGGAAGCTGCAGGTCGAACGGGTGCTCAAGATCGCGTTTCCGGTCGCCTGTTTGATCGTCGTGCTCTTCGGCTCGGCGCTGGGAAACAGCACCGGGCGCAGAGGACCGGCCATGGGCGTGGGAATCGCCCTGGCCACGGTATTGATTTATCTGCTGAGCGTGAGAATCTCCGAGGGGATGGGCGCCGGCGGCATCTTGCCGCCCGCTCTGGCGGCCTGGCTCCCTAACCTGCTGTTCTTGGCTATCGGGCTGATTCTTCTCAATCAGACGCGGACGTAGCCGACTACTTCGAGTTCACCAGTTCCAAGAGCGAGCAGCCGCCCGCCCGCCGGTCCGCCTTCAGAAGCAGATCGCGCGGCTCGCCACCGTCTTGGGGGTGGCTAGCCAAGCCGACCCTGAGCGGCGCGGCCGTGAGGTCGGATGGCAGTCCCCGGGCCGACAAGAAAGAGGTGAGCACGCGTTGCGCGGCCACCTTCGTGCCCTCGGGGCCGGTGTCGGGGAGCAACATGCCGACGCCTCGGTCTCCGAACGTGCCCAAGACGTCGAGCAGCCGGCAGCATTCACGCCCTTGTTTTGCCACCTCGCGCACGATCTCCGCGTCGGGAAGCTCGAGCTTGAACAGTGCTACTGAAAGGGGCGATTTGCGCCTTCGCGCCCGTTCCAGTTCGCATTCGAGTAAGAGCACGAAGCCCAGCTTGTTGTAGCAGCCGGCGACCTCGGTCTTCAGCTTCTCGATCTCCAGCGACTCGTCCGGGCCCAAGAAGCCCAGCTCTCGGCTCCGGCGCAGCTGCAGCGGACCTTCGCCGGCCGCCACCGCCTGCGTCAGCGATTCTAAATAGTAGAGTTCCACCGCGCGCCGGGCGGCGGCGGCGAGCTGCTCGGCCAGCTCGCGGGCCGCGTCCTTCCCCTGGCCTGGCTCGAAGTTCTCGATGCGCAACGAGGCGAGCCGCAGCCCTAGAGCCAGGTCGCGGGCCGTATTCGCCGCTATTCCCCTTACATCTTGTGACGGCGCTTTTTCAGCCTTCATGACGCCCCGCTCCTTGCTGAGACCCACAGCCGACCAGCGCGCCTGCGGTCTGCCCCGCCTGTTCGCCGCGCTCAACGGGCGGCGTCCAGCTCACCCCACACCAGGTGCAACGGTAGGCTCGCGGTCGGTCGGGCCGTGCCGGCTTCTGGCCGTTGCCCAATGATGGGCCGGCGGTCAGTGGAGTTTGGCAACGAGAACAGAGAAGACGTTCGCCCCGGTCCTGCGAGCTCTTCAGCCGCCCGACCTCGTCGGCCGAGTAAGTTTCTATAGCAAACGAGAATTCGTGTTCCCCGGGATTCCGCGTGCAGCGTAACAGCACGCGGCTCGAGGCGTCATCGACCGGCGCGAACTCCCGGCAACCGGTGACCAGCAAACCGGTGCAGGCGCGTTGCGGACAGTCGATGATCGCCTCTCGCGCCAGAAAGGCCTGCTTCAGGGCGGAGCTGAGACCCTCGGCGCCGTTCTCGCGGCCCGGGCCGTGGCGATCTGAGTTCGGCGGCGCCAGACGTCCTGGGTCGCGCTCGTGGCTCGCCCAGCGCTGTCTCAACCCGGCCACGTTTAGGCGATTCCACATGCTTGGTTTTCCCTTTCCACCCGCGCCCTCAGCCCCGCCGACTTTCGCGAGATCCGTCAAGCGCGCACCGGTCCGCCTTGGGGAGTGGCAGAAAGCTTGCCAGCGAGGTCGCCGGGGAAACCGGCTGTTGGGCGAACGATTTAGTTCGAGAGCCCGGCCGCGCCCGCACTCGGGTTCGGGCAGAACGGCCGCCGCCCCGGTCATTGTGACTCCGGGGTCCGAGGGGCTTAGCTGGACCTCCCTCGGGCCTGGCGTTCTTCACGCCACCGGCGGTTCACCGCCTCGAACTCCGTTACCAGCGCCTGACGTTTGCTGAGGATTTGATCCCTGAGGCTTCGGCGACGGACGGAGCGCCAAAAGACACGCGTGTCTTCCCGGACGGTTCGCCAGCGATCGCGCCACTGAAGGGCGACGAGCCCGGCCAGCGGAAGTGTCACCCCCACCGCCAACAGCCCGGGCCAGGCGGCGATCCACCAGGCGGCGACAAGATAGACGACATAGGCGAGCGGAAAGGCGAGAAGCGCAGTGGCGAGCTTGAAGCTGGCCACCGCCTCGTAGGCTGGCCGGTAAACGGCGAGGCTAACCCGCGGCGACCTGAAGGGGAGATACCAGGCCACCACTCCCAGCGCGGCCAGCGGAAAGCCGACCAGCAGGACAAACCCCTGGACGAGCGTGTAGCGCAGAACGCTGGCGGGGGGAAACCGTGTGGGAAGCTCACCCTCCGCCACACCCAGCAGCGCCACCCGGCGGCGGTAGTTGCGCACGGCGACGATCAGGCGCCGGTAGCGCGGTTCGTCGGCGACATGCAGCCAGGCCAGAGCTTCGGCAAAGCGCTGCAGGCGGGGCAGGCGCGGGGCCAGTCCGGGGCGCGCCCTCGGCTTGGCGAGGCCCATCTGCGTTACGTACAGCGCCTCGGCAGTCTCGATCAGCTCTCGATCTTCCGGCGTCGGCAGGTTCAACGTGACCTTTTCGAGCGCCTCCCGCATCGCCTCGGTCAGCGACTCCACCGCACCCCATTCGTCCCGTTGCCGTTCCTCGCGCCAGTCGGCCACTTCCAGAGGCCGCCCCACCGCCGCGGCGACGCGGCCACGGAAAGCGTGCTTGCGCTGGTAGGTCAGCCCCAGCGGAACGACGCGCAGGCCCAGGCTCCAGCCCACCGCCTCTTCTGCCTCGAGCGCCAGGCGCGCCGCGCCCGTCTTCATGCGGGCCAGCCGGGCCTCCGAATGGCTGAGGCCCTCAGGGAAGATGAGCACCGCTTCGCGCTGGTGAAGGGCAGCGACCGCCGCCTCTAAGCTGGCCTCATTGCGCCAGGTCTCACCCGGGTAGTCCTGGGGACGGTAGATGGGGATCGCGTTCAGCCCCTCCAGCACGTGGCCGATCAACGGCTGGTGGAAGAGCGACGCCTTGGCCAAAGGACGCACCGTGCGGCCGGCGACCCGCATCACCACCAGGCCGTCCATCAGGCTGTTGGGGTGGTTGGCGATGATAAGGACGGGGCCGTCGGGGATCTCGCGGCCGACGCTCCCCAGATCATAGAAGTGGTCCAGCCCCCAGAGCGCGCACCGGCGGGCCAGCCGCGAAAAGTGGCGGATTATAGCGATTAGTAGAACACCCGGTAGCTCACGAACCGGCGCTCGCCCGGCCGCACCTCGAATTCGCCGAGAGACACCTGGGTACCGCTCCCGCGGAACACGATGACCTCGTGAGTCCCCGGAGGCACCCGCAGCCGTGAGACCCAAATCCGATCGGGCAGACCCAGCCAGGCTCTCGTGTCCGCCCGCTCTGTGATCATATTCACCACGTTGGCCAGAGCCCCCACCACGTCACCCGCGGATTCCCCACCCTCCTTCTCCGCTTTCTCTTTCAGCTTGGCCGCAGCTACCGACTTGATCAGGGCCCGGGCGATGGTCTTGGCGTACATCCCCAGCAGCCGGTCCTCGAACGCGGCGCCCTGCATCACGCTCACGTCGAGCGCCACCCGCCCGGCCACCGTGTCGCCGGCCGCCGCCACCTCCAACCGCCGGACCGCCGTGACCCCGCGCCCGAAGACCGGGAACGACAGCGGCAGCACGTAGGCGATCTCAGGCCGCCGCCCCCACCGCTTGTTGACCTTGTGATAACGACCCGCCCCATACTCCTGCGCCAACGACTCCGCCAAACGCAGGCGTGCTTCCTTGTTACCGGCGTACACCAGGTTCGCACGCTCGGTGGTGATCGGGATGAAGACCTGCACCTCCTCGATGGGCGCCACCAAACCATCTTCAACCAGCAGCACGATTTCGCCCCAGTCCGGCGGCGACGATGCCGAAACGCCGAGCCGCGAGGTCTCCGCAGCGCTCGACGACCGCGAACCGCGATGGCCGTAACGGTTCTCGTACTCGTCGACGTGGTCGGCAAAGCCCAACGCCCCGGCCAACCTGACCAGATCATCCACCAGGTCGGTCGGCGTCGCGGCGCCGCGCGCTAGATATCCAGCCTCGGCGCGGCGCAGTGAGGCGTAGGCGTTGCTGGGGTCGTCCAGCTCCAATCCCAGACCCACGAGATGGTTGAAAAAGGGCGGGTCGAGATACGGCGCCTCGCTCTGCTCGCGGCTGAACTGGAGCTTCGACGCCAGGCCGCGCCACTCCACCCACGCTTCATGAGGCTGGCCCAGCGCCAGGTAGTTGAGCGCGCGATAGTAGTTGATCAGGAAGTTCTCGATCCCGCGGGGCTCGAAACGGAGGACGAGATCGGAAGTGATGAGGGAGAGGGCGGCGCGGGTGATGCTCTTGGTGTAAAGGTCATCTACGCTAGCCTCGGCGAACTCGAAGCGATGGTTGCTGAGCTCCGGATCACCGGCGTAATGAAGGAGCAGCCCGTCCTCGAGCGCGAAGAGGAGGTCATCGGTGCCACGCCCTGCCTCGGCGAGGATCGCCCTGGCCTCCTCCACATCGTTGTGGGCGAGGGCGACACGTACATCCGCCATGGTCCGGGCATGACCGGCGCAGCCCGCGAGGGCCGGGAGGACGGCCAGGAGCGGCCATGTCCAGCGCATAGGAAGCTTCGTCTATGCCGAGAAAGCCGAACCGACCGTTAGAGGCCCAGGCCGCCGCGCGTGATCTCCTTCTTGATCTTCGTCTGGCCGACCCAGGTCCGCTCGTTCGATTCGATGCCGGTGAGATAGAGATCCACCTGGTAGAATTTCACCTGGTGGCCACCCTCTCGATCGACGATCACGTCGATCACACCGTTCAGCAAGTAGTCGGCGCCCGTCTCGGCCCGAAGCCTCTTCCGCGTAGCATCCGTCGCCCACTCCTGCTGATCTTCCCGTTCACCGCGGAGCTCTTCGCGCTCCAACGGGTTGGCCACGACGCGGACCTGCCCCGAGTTGATGAAAGCGCGCTCCAAATCGCGGATGAATGTGCCCGTCGCGATATGCTCCATGCTGCGGTTGCGAACGATCCCGACGATGACCACCGGCTTGGTCCCATTGTTCAGAGCGTGCTGCTGGGTCCAGGGGTGGGTGAGACAGTCGGCGATCATCTCAGAGGCGACCTGCCTCGAGTCGGCGTCGTTCCAAAAGCCGCTCAGGTCGATGGTCGTCTCGGGGTCGATGCGGCGAACCTTTTTCCCGCAGCCGACTGCGACGCTAAAGACGAGAACCAAGGCCACCGCCGCGCCCACGCGGCCAAAAGCATTATTCTTCGTCATCCAAACCTCCAGGCCTCAAGCCGGCCCGTCGCGACACCCAGTTGTTTTTAAAGCTACCTAAGCGACCTCTGCCGGCAAGTCTCGCCGCTATCGCCCGCCATCAACGGCGACGGCGTGCCGGCGTGCGGTGCCAGTAGGCGGCGAGGCCGTGCTCCACGGCACGCGCCCACATCTTCGACGCACGGCGCGCTGCGTCCGCTGCCAGGTCGGGTGGAAGCCGGCCGTCGAACAGCACGGTCTCCACCGCCTCGCGTGCCCGATCCAGATCGGCCAGGAAGCGTCGCATCGTTACACCCTGGCATCGAGCCTCCCGGCCCGCACGGCGCGCCGCCACGAGCACCTCGCGCCATGCACGGCGCGCACGGCTCCAATCGCACTCCTCCAGAGCGCGACCGGCCCGGATGCCGGCCAGCAGGGCCGCACGTACCGGCGACTCCGGTAGCTCCAGTCGATGATTCCAAAGGTGAGTGGCGGGCGAAAGCTCACGTTCCAGTTCGAAACCCAGGTTCACCAAACCGACACACCAGCGCCCGCTGTTGGCCAGGACTCGGGGGTAGGCTAGGAGGCGGTCCCGCGAGTGGCAGGTTCGGTGCCAGGAGGGCACCCCCACGAAGGCGCACGGCCGTCGCCCAGCCGGGCCGCCTAACGGTCAGGCTGACCGAGCCGCTTTTGGAAGCGGCGTCATTCTGACGGAGGCCAGCGGCTTGCGGTCTGGTGGCACCTGAATGGCTCCGCTATATTTGGGTGAGCCCGACAATCGAAGAAGAATCGCTTGAGGCTCTTCGTCCCGCCGGAGCTTTGGAGAGACTCAATGGATGATAGTCTTCGCGGCCCTCTCGTCGTCATCGAGGTGGTTGCCCTGGGGGCGATACTCGCCCTGGTCGATGATACCGTGCCGCGAGTCGCGCTCGGACTACTCATCGGCCTCCTGCTGGCTCGCAACGCATTGACCCCGGCCCGCGGCCGGCTGGTGGAGGGCGCACCCGAGGGTTTGGACGAGCGCCGACACGACCATCTGTTCCGGCACTGGGTCAACGTTCTCCTCAAGAAGGTCCGTGAGTTCCACACCGTTTGTCAGGGAGTGGCCAGCGGTGGGGTGAACGTGGCCGTCGGGCAGCTTCGGATCAACGAGATCGAGCGCGAGATTCGCGAGCTCATGAACCAGGTGACGGAGAGCGCCAAGCCGGCCGAGGTCAGGAAGGGCCGTTCACCCACCGGGGCTGTCGGAAAGAAGAAGCGGCCCGAGGCCTACGGCGAGTCGTCGGAACCGCGTTGAGCTGTCGCAGGACGTCGCTGCCGGGTTGGGCGAACAGGGCACTCCGCTCGTGGATCGCGACCCGGCAGGGCAGGGCGCCGATCGGCTCCGTGGTGTCAGCCCGGTCCGCGCCGCCAGCCGATCAGCACCGCCGCCAGCACCGCTCCGACCGTTCCCGCGAACAGATCCCAGATGTCGTCGTGCCGGTAGGGCAGAACCCCCTGAAGAAGCTCGACCAGCGCCGCCACCGACACGCTGCCGATGACGGACGCCACCAGCGCGGGGCCGCGCCTCCCACCCTCGAAGTTCCCGTAGAGAAGAGCGGCGAGGCCGCCGAACAGCAAGATGTGCACGAGCTTGTCGGCGCCCGTGGGTGGGTATGAGGGGCCGGGGAGCGGAGCGAGGGTGACGATGAGCACGGCGACCGTGTACGTCGCCAGAACGAGTCGGCGCCGGCTCGCTAAACGCTTGGCCAAGAATCCCATCTGCCCCGAATGTCAGGCGTAAGAAGCCCCATTTCGCAAGGATCACGACCCGTCTTTCCGCCGACGACCGAGGGCGCGGGCCGCCTCACGCCGGCCTGCCTTCAAATGCACCATGAATCGAATCGCCCGCAGAGAAGCGTAAGCGCCCGGCAAACACCCGGGCGCTTAGCTCGCGTGACCATCCGTTGGCACAGAAAATACTCAAATCCTGATCCCTGCCATAGGGATCGCCGCCTCCCGTAACTACTAGCCGCAGACGACGAACACCCGGAAATGACGAGTGTTGGTCGAAGTGTTTGTGACCCTTACAGACCACCCCGTGGTGCCGTCGCCGGCCGTAAAGGGTCTAGAAATCCGGACGACCAGGTCAGTAGCATCTGTCGTCGGGGCCA
>CAYGCC010000240.1:0-23625 GCA_964348165.1 uncultured Gemmatimonadota bacterium
GGCGCGCAGCGCGTCGTGGCTCGACAGTCCGCCGGAGGCCATCGCCCACAGCTCCCAGTGGTAGCCTAGGCCCTGTAGCTGTCCGTGACTCCCCACCGCGGCGCGTGCGCTGTCCTCGAGCAGCTTCTTCACGAACTCGGCGTGCTTGGGGAAGACATACTCCTCGTCCAGGAACCAGCCGCCCCGGCCGGGGCTGCCGCCTGCACCTGGGCCGCGCCGCCGGCTCCGTGCGTCCACGCTCGCGTGTGGCGCGAACCGCCGGAGCTTTTCGTTATCGTGTACCTCCTCGTGGGCGTAGAAGTAGTTTTCGCCGAACGGTCCGCCGTACGAGACCAGCAGCGTGGGGCTGTTCGTCGTCTGCGAAGCCTTGAACAGCTCGACGACGTCATCGAAGATCGGCGCGATCGGCAGGGCGTGCTCGATGCCGGGATAGCCGTCCAGCGCGTGGGTCAGCTCCAGCTTGAAGTCGAGCCCGCCTTCCGTGGTGGGCATGAGCCTCAGTTCCTTCGCCGCCTGGATGATCCATTGCCGTTGCTGCCGGTTGCCCGACATGTACATCTTGAGCGTCTTCGTATCGTAGTACTTGGAGTACCGCTGGAGCACCTCCTTCGCCTCCTTGGCGTTCGAGATGTTCTCGCCCAGGAAGACGCCGGGTCCCGTCGAGTAGATCCGTGGCCCGATCATCCCGCCGATCTCGACCCGGTCCTGATAGCTCAGGATGTCGGTCGTG
The DNA here is from genome assembly GCA_964348165.1 of uncultured Gemmatimonadota bacterium. Taxonomy (GTDB): domain Bacteria; phylum Gemmatimonadota; class Gemmatimonadetes; order Palauibacterales; family KS3-K002; genus CAYGAJ01. The sequence goes on from CAYGCC010000240.1 coordinate 731, forward strand.
CCCGTCTGGGGATCACGGGTGGTCGTGACGCCGTAGGCCAGGTTCGTCAGGTACTGCCACACCTGCTCGGTGTGGATCTCGGGCACGAGCCACTGGGCGTGGTAGTGCGTGTCCACGAACCCGGGTATGATGGTCGTTCCCGACACGTCGATGATCCGCGCGCCCTCCGGCACCTCGACCGAGTCGGGCGGCCCGACCCCGACGATCCGGTTATCGGTGATCACCACGTCGGCGTTCTCGATGACTTCTTTCTCCTTCATCGTGAGCACACGCCCGCCCCGCAAGACGACGGTGCCCCGCGGCACGTCGCGCTCCATCCGCACGGCGACCCGGACCTCCGCCGGCTTGTAGAGCGTATCGGCCCGGGCCTCGTCCAGCAGGCCCTCGCGCACCGAATCGGCGTGCGCCTCGATCGCTCGGGCCCGCGCCTGCATCTCGGCCACGGCCTGGAGCAGCGAGTCCGCCCTGGACTGCACCGAGTCGCCGACCAGCCGCTGCAGTCGGCGCTGGATGGAGTCCGGCACCACCACGTTCGCCGTCTCCAGGCTGTCCACCGTCTTGCGCACCGCCTTCAGGCTGTCCAGCACCTCGCGCACCCGTAAGGCGCGGAGCGCCGCCTGGTGCTTGACTTCCTCGGTACTGTCTTCGGCGAACTCCACCCAGTCCAGATCGTAGGTGAACAGCGCGTTGCCGATCGCGAAGTGGACACGCTCGCCGTCCGCACTCCACGCCGGGAACTCGCCGCCCACATCCGTGAGCCGCCGCACGGTGACCGGTGCCGACGTCGGGTTCGCCACTGTGACTGTAGGCGTGGGATCCTTGAGGGGCGGAAGATCGAGGGTGTACAGATGCGCTCCCACCTGGGCCACGGCGCGGCCGCCCTGGGGCGAGATCAGCACCAGGCTCGCCGGCGGCGGCGGTGAGCCGCCCTCGGCCCGCTCCTCCGGGTCCATCCAGTCATCCACCGGCACCGGGAACACGCGCCGCGGCAGCGCTTCCCACGCCTCGGGGTGAGGGTTGCCGCCCATGCGGGCCGGCGCACCCCGAACCTGCACGTGGCGCTTCACGTCCGTCCCGTCCCAGCGGAACGAGACCAGACCCTCGCGGCGGCTGTAGGCGTAGATCCGGTCGGGCTCGTTGACGTTGAAGTGCGCCACGTCGCGCCCGCCCGTGGGCGCGATGAGCGTCACCGCTCCGCCTTCCGCGGGCACCCAGACGAACTCGCCACCGATTGGACCGAAGAAGACGTCCGGCGCCTTCTTGAGCTCACGGGCGGCGCCGCGGCTGGCGACGAGCCGCCCACCGTCCGGCGACCAGGCGAGGTTGTAGTAGAGCGCGGCGACCGAGGTCAGCCGCTGGGGCCGTCCCCGCCCGTCGGCCCGGGTCTTCCACAGGTGTCCGCCTACCGAATCGCTCCAGCTGGCCCAGGCGATCCACTGACCGTCCGGCGACCAGACGGGATGGAACTCGCCCCCAGCGGTGACCTGGGTGACGCGCCGCGGCTCACCCCTCGGCAGATCCTGCACCCACAGCCGGTCGAATGCGGTGAAGGCGATCCGGCGCCCGTCGGGTGAGGGAACCGGATGGCGAATCTGGCGAGCGGTGACCATCGTGGTGGTGTCGGCCGGGTAGACGGACTTCACCTCCGGGCCGACGTCCAGCTTCACCTCCGCCTCGAACGGAACCTCGATCGCCTCGCCTCCGTCCAGCGGCACGCGCCAGATCTTGCCGCCGTATGAGACGACGACCTCCCGGGAATCGGGCGTGAAGCTGTAACCGGGCAGCACGTCCAGCGTGGCGCGCGATTCCAGCTCGTCACGCTGGACGGGGTAGGCGAGCCAGCGCTCCTCGCCCGTGCCGAGATCGCGGAGCCTGAGCCCCGTTGCCGTATTGAACCGGGTGCCGTAGACCAGCCAGCGGCCGTCGGGCGAGATGGCGGGCCGAAAGCCCGATCCATACCGGCCCGTGAAGCGGATCGAGGCCCCCGTGTCGCGGTCGTAGCGGTAAAGCTGGTACTGCGGGAAGATCGCGTTGTACTGCCAGTCCCCGGTGCGCGCAGCGAACCAGATGTAGCGGCCGTCCGGCGTGGGGGCGGCCCCGACCGTCTTGACCGAGCCCGGCTGCCGGATGACCGGCATCGGGCTGCGTCGATCGACGTGAACGAGTACCAGTTTCGCCGTCTGGCGCAGTCCCGAGGACTGGCTCACCACGATGTGCTCGCCGTCCGGCATCCATTCTGGGGACAGGTAGAGCGATGAATTGCCCCGGGTGACCTGGGTGGTGTCGGTGAAGTCGAGCCGCATCGTCCAGACGTTGTCGCCGCCGCTGCGGTCGGAGATGAAGACGACGGATTCGCCATCGGGACTGAACCGTGGCTGCGCGTCGAAGGCCAGCCCTTGGGTGATCCGCTTCGCCGCCCCACCGGTGATGGGTACCGTGTAGAGGTCGCCCAGCAGATCGAAGACCACGGTTTGGCCGTCCGGGCTCACGTCCACGGACATCCAGGTGCCCTCGGTGGCCGTGAAGTTCGCGTGCCGGGCCGCTTCGAGGGGGAGCGGCTTCTCCTTGTCATTGCCGGGGCCACGGCCCGGCGGTCCCTGTGCAAGGGCGGGTGCGGAGAGCGCGGCGGTCAGCAGGGCCGTCAGCAGCAGGTGCGTCGGCAGCTTGGCGTTCATCGGGCACCTCCGCGGGTTCCGGCGGCAACCTCCGGGGCGACGTGTCGCCACGGTTCGTCGGGGGCCGCCCGTTCACGCGGCCAGAGCTCGTCGAGGGTGTCCCCGTCGTAGAGTCGTCCGTTCTTCATCACGTAGCGCACGGTGTTGGTGTTGCGGATGTTCTCGAGCGGGTTCGCGTCGAGGACGATCAGATCCGCCAGCTTGCCCGCCTCGATCGATCCGAGGTCGCGGCCGAGCCCGATCGCCTCGGCGCCCAGAATCGTGGCGGTCCTCAGCGCATCGTGCTCGCTCATCCCGCCGCTCTGCATCGCCCACAGCTCCCAGTGGAAGCCGAGGCCCTGGAGCTGCCCGTGACTCCCCACGCCGGCCCGACCGCCGGCCTCGACGAGATCCTTGAGCCAGGCCGAGTGGCGGTCAAACACGAACTCGTCGTCGTGGAACCAGGCCCCGGGTCCGGGCCCGGGATTGCGGCGCCGGATCTTGGCATCCAGCTCTTCTTTGGGCGTGAAGTGGGCCAGTTTCTCGTCGCCGACCACGTCCTCACGCGTATAGAAGTAGCTCTCCGCCCAGGGGCCGCCGTAGGTGACCAGGAGGGTCGGGCTGTTGGTCGTCTGCGACGTGACGAACAGCTGGACCACGTCCTCATAGGCGGGGATGATCGGCATCGAGTGCTCGATGCCGGGGTAGCCATCCATGGCGTGGGTCATGTCGAGCCGGTAGTCGAGCGCGCCCTCGGTCGTGGGCATCAGCTCCAGCTCACGCGCCGCCATGATCAGCCACTGCCGCTGCCGCCGGTTGCCAGACAGGTACATCTTGAACGTCTTGGTGTCCCAGTAGTCGCTGTAGCGGCGTAAGACGTTGCGCGCGTGGTCGAGGTTGCGGAACCCTTCGATCCAGAACACGCCCGGTCCGGTCGAGTAGACGCGCGGCCCTGGGAAGCGGCCGGTCTCGACCAGGTCGCCGTAGGTCAACACGTCGGTCGTGGCGGTCTGGGGATCCCGGGTGGTCGTAACGCCGTAGGCCAGGTTGGCCAGGTAGATCCAGGGCCGCGTCCAGTGGAGCCCCCACAGGTTCCACATGTGAGAGTGCGTATCCACGAAGCCTGGAATAATCGTCTTGCCGCTGACGTCGATCACCCGGGCGCCCCCCGGTGCCGCGCCTGCCGGCCCCACGCTGGCGATCCGGTTGTTGCGGATCACGACATCGGCGTTCTCGATCACCTCGGTGCCGCGCATCGTGATCACGCGGGCGCCGCGCAGCACGACGGTGCCCTCCGGGATATCGCGCGGGGCGCTCACCCGCACGCGCACCTCCTCGGCCCTGTAGGCGGAATCGACGGCGGCGCTGTCCAGCCGGAAGGTGGCGAACGCGTTGCCGATCGACCAATGCACCGTGCGCCCGTCGGCGCCCCAGACGGGGAACTCGCCGCCGATGTCGGTCAGCTTGGTCACCGGCAGCGAAGCGCTGTCGGGCTTGGTGACCATCACGGTCGGCACGTCGCCGCCCACCATGGGGACGGGAATCACATAGATGTCCCGGTAGGTAAGCGCGAGGGCGAGGTCGCCGCGCGGCGCCATCATCACGAGTCCGGCGGTGGCCTGCGGGACGACCTCGCGTGAGAGGTCGCGCGGCATCACGATGTCGGTCGAGTCCGAGATCTCGTAGGGACCGGCCCAGATGGGGATCCGCCACGTGACCCGCAGGTGCGTCTTCAGATCGGTGTCGTCCCAACGGGTGGAGACGAGGGCGACCGGCGCCGCCTGGCCGGGTTGGAAGCTGGCGTTGGGGATGAAGCCGTAGCTGTAGACCCGGTCGGGATCGGCGGTGAAATGCGGCCGCGAGCGGCCCCGGGTTGGGCCGATCACGTTGACGTCGCCGCCGTCGGCCGGGACCCAGACGAACTCGGATCCCAAACCGCTGCCGACGAACGGGTCGATGGATTCCTTGAGGTCCCGCGCGTCGCCGCGGATCGCCACGATCCGCCGGCCGTCCGGCGACCACGCCGGCTGCTGGTAGAAGGCCGAGACGCGGGTGAGCTGGGTGGGCCGGCCGCCGTCCGCCGGTACTCGCTTGATGTGGCCTACGCTGTCGTTCCAGGTGATGTAGGCCACCGACCGGCCGTCCGGTGACCAGGTCGGTTGGAACTCGCCCGTCTCCTCGTTCGTGAGGCGGCGTGGTTGGCCGTCGGGCAGGGTCATGACGTACAGCCGGTCGAGCGCGCCGAACGCGAGCCGCGTCCCGTCCGGCGACGGCACCGCGTCGCGAATCTGGCTGACCGTGAAGGTCGGCGTGTCCTCGATCGGGTACTCGAACTCGACCGCGGGCCCCACCGCCACTTCCGCATTCACAGTGAACGGGATCTTCGTCGCCTCGCTCCCATCGACCGGCACCCGCCAGATCTCTCCGCCATAAGAGATCACCACCGCGCGCGAGTCGGGCGTGAAGGTGTAGCCGGGGAGGACGTCCATGTTGGCGATGGATTCCTGTTCGTCCCGCTGAATGGGGTAGGCGAGCCAGCGCTCCTCACCGCTCGCCAGGTCTCGCAGCACCAGGCCGGTTTCCGCTTCGTAGCGCGAGCCGTAGGTGAGCCACTTTCCGTCCGGGGAGAGCGCTGGACGGAAAGCGGAGCCGTAGCGCGAGCTCATCGTGGTCCGCGTTCCCGCCTCGCGGTCGTACACGGCGATCTGGTACTGAGGCAGGATCGCGTTGTAGCTCCAGTACCCGAGCCGCTGAGCGAACCAGACGTAGCGTGGATCGGCTCCGAACGCCGGCCCCATCATCCGCAGGCCCCCCGATCCGCTGGCCATCTCGAGACCCCGCCCGCCATCCACGTGATAGAGCCACAGTTTGTTCGCTCCGCCCAGCGGCGGCGCCTTGGACACCACGATGTACTTCCCGTCCGGCGTCCACTCGGGCGACAGGTAGGCCGCGTCCCAACCGGTGGTCAGCGGCTGCGGCTCGCCGCCGAGCGGCAGGATCCAGACGTTGTCGTCCCCGCTCCGGTCCGAGACGAACACGATCTCGCTGCCGTCGGGGCTGAAGCGCGGCTGCATGTCATGGGCGAGGCCGTGGGTCAGCCGTGTCGCCGTGCCGCCGCCGATCGGGATCGTGTACAGGTCGCCCAGCAGGTCGAAGACGATCGTCTGGCCGTCCGGGCTCACGTCGAGGGAGATCCAGGTCCCGCGCGTGGTCGTGAACTCGGCATAGCGCGCGGCTTCCAGCGGCAGGCCTTCGCCTTCAATCTCGGCGGACTGGGCCAAGAGGGGTGTGGCCGTCGCGGCGCCGAGGGCGACGGCGACGAGGGCGGTGTGCAGGCAGCTCACTCTCATGGAACGGCTCCGGTAGCGTCGGGTGGTGGTGACACGCGTAGCCTATGGTGGATTGGAACGGGCATACTAGTTTCTCGCGGCCGGCGTGGCCAGTCCATCGGATTAGATCCGCTTCCGGCGCGCCGGGTTGCCCGGCCGGCGGGACTTCAGGCACGCGTGCCAGACGGGGAAGAGGCCCGACGTTAACGCGATGGGGACGCGGTCCGGAGAACGGCCGACCGGGCGGTTGTTCCCCTGGGCAGCGCCGAGCAGCACGCCTACCTCAGTCTTCTGGTCGACACCCTGATACCGGAGCGGCTGGCGCGGGAGGCGGCCGAGCCCCTGGGGATCCCGGTCTACCCCGCGGTCCCTTACGGTCTTTCGCCCTACTTCTCGGCCTTCCCCGGCACCGTCACCCTTCGCCTGGAGACCTACACACGCCTGATAAAGGACATCCTGGACAGCCTCTCCGGCTCGGGCTTCCGGCGCATCGTCTTGGTGAACGGCCATGGGGGTAACGCACCGGCGGGCTCGTTGGCGCTGGAGTGGATGGCGGACCACCCGGGCCACCAGGTGAAGGTCTTCAGCTGGTGGCGTCTATCAGCGCTCCGATGAGGAGATGATGGCCATCTGGCAGGTGGCCGTCGCCTAGGCCCGGGAGACCATGGAAAACGGATGGGCATGAACTTCGACTTCAGCGGTCGTACCGTCATCGTCACGGGCGGGGGGCACGGGTTGGGGCGAGCGATGGCGCAGGCCTTCGCCGAGCAGGGCGGCCGCGTCTGGACGTGCGACATCCTGGCCGACGTCCTGGCCGAGACCCGGGAGATCTGCGGGGCGGCGTGTGAGGCTCGGGTCGTCGACGTCCGCGACCCGGACGGGGCGAAGGCTTTCGTGGAGGAGGCGTCCCGTGAGTCGGGCCGGGTGGACATCTTGGTGAACAACGCCGGCGGCGTGGCGGGGCAGGTGGGCCGCCCGTTGGAGGAAGTTTCGCCGGAAGCGTGGCAGGAGATCTTCGATGTGAACCTGACCGGGGCGTTTCACTTCTGCCAGGCCGTAACTCCGGGCATGAAGGCCGGCGCCTGGGGCCGCATCGTCAACATCTCCTCGGGTGCCGGCCTCCGGGTGAGCCTCACGGGAATCCAGGCCTACGCTTCGGCCAAGGCCGGGCTCATCGGCTTCACCCGGCCACTGGCCCACGAGCTGGGCCCCTTCGGGATCACCGTGAACTGCGTGGCCCCCGGGTTCATCCGATCCAACCCCAGTACCGAGCGGCAGTGGATGTCTTACCGCGCCGAAGGCCAGCGCAAGCTGGTGGAGTCGATCGCCACTCGTCGGCTGGGACGGCCCGAGGACATCGCCCACGCCGTTCTCTTCTTCGCCTCCGACTACGCCTCCTGGATCACCGGCCAGACGCTGAGCGTGGACGGGGGCCGTTAGCCAAGACGCTCAGATCTTGGCTGCGGCCGCGTGGCCGACGCGCTCAGCCAGTGGGATCACGTCGCTTCGAATCAGCACCAGGTTGAGCTTTGCCGGCTCGGAGTTGCCGTCGTCATCAAAGTCGTACTCCGAGTCGGCACCGGTCAGCCGCAAGGTGTTGCCGCTGAGCGAGACGTCGAACTCCAGGGAGAAGAGCGATCCCGCCGGCGTCACGACCATGATGTCACCCTGCAGCTGCCAGGCGCCGGTTTCGATGTCCGCCGGCTGGCCTGCCGGGGTGATCGTGAATATGTACGTGCCAGCCGCCGCCAGCACGAGAGTCGCCGTGCCGCCGCCTTCCAACATCTGCTTGGTCTGCGCGGGCTGGCCAACCTTCACGTACTCGACAGTCGTTGCCTGCCAGGTGCCGGTGATCTCACTCGCCGCCGGACCCGTGCCATCGTCGTCTCCACATGCCAGCGCCGCACCCACCAGCAGGGCGAGTCCCACGCTGCAATGTTGCGCGTCCACCGCTCCCTCCGGGTTTGAAGGCACGCCAGGTGCCTCGGTCGGATGCATTCGAAGGAAAAGTCGCAACCTTGACGCTTCATCAGGGCCAGAACCGTACCAGCTGTGTCGCCGGTCGCGCGCGGCGGCGCTTGGCGTCGTCGCCGTGCACAACGTCGGGACGCTGGGTCGGAAGCCAACTAAGTAGGCAGAAAGGCGTTTGACATGGCTCACCGCAAACTGGACGGCACCGAATTCATTCTCCTCGAGCACGAGGAACACGATGTCGGGAGTCGATTCTCCCACTTCGGATACTGTGCAAGCAGTCCTGACTTCCTTAAGGCCGGCGCAGATCTGACGGGAGTCGGAGACGCCGTCGCTGTGATCGTCTTGGAGCAGCCGGCCGCAGAAATTGCGGAGCCGCTCATGTCGGAGTGCAAAGTGCGATTCTTGCCGATGCGAGGCGAAAAGCTAGACGTGAACGTGATGTGGCTGAGACTGCGCAGCCGCTCGCTGGCCCGTTCTGGTTGCTGGGTCTGATTGGTCGGGCGGTCCCCGCAGCCGGGCCCGGCCGTCTGGGAGGGCTGGGAGCAGGACCGGTGTTCCTGTGCGAGTCGAGCTGTCGGCGGTTATGAGGTTCCGATGACGGCTGCCCACCATCATGCTCGCCGACCCTGCCTGGAGCCGCTAGGTTGAACGACATGACCGCGGCCGAGAAGCTAATGACCGCCGAGCAGCTGGCCCGAACCTCCGTCCCCGGTAAGGTGCTGGAGCTGATCCGGGGCCACCTCGTGGTGCGCGAGCCGCCAGGCACGCGGCACGGGGCGGTCGCGGCGAATCTGGCGTTCGAGCTGGGCGGGTTCGTGCGGACGGAAAGGCTGGGCCAGGTCTTCGCCCAGGACACCGGTTTCAAGATCGCGCGCGAACCTGACACGGTGCGCGGTCCCGACGTCGCCTTCGTGTCACGGGAGCGGCTGGACCACATCCCGGAGGAAGGATACGCCGAGCTGGCGCCGGATCTGGTCATCGAGGTGCTCTCGCCCAGCGATCGCCCGGGCGCGGTGCTGGCGAAGATCGGTGACTTCCTGGCGGCGGGCACGCGACTCGCCTGGCTGATCGATCCGCGGCGGCGCGAGGCGCGCATCTTCCGGGCCGACGGCAGCTTGGCCGTGATCGGCGCCGAGGGTGCCCTCGATGGGGAGGACGTCGTGGCCGGCTTTTCCTGCCCGCTGGCCGCGGTTCTGGTTTCTGGATCTGAATGATCGGTCGGCCCCTCTGGCGGGCGCTGCGCTCCAGCTGAAGCGATAGCGCTGGCGATGCAGAGGGGCTAGATGATTCCGGCGGCCAGGATGTCTAACCTTCCGACGCAGGGAACCACTCGACTTCGGAGCGAGGATGATGATTCGACGCCGATCTCTCTCTGCCTGTCTGGTGCTGAGTCTGATCCTGGCACCCGCTCTGCCGGCGCAGGACGTAGCTCTGCCGCCGCCTGACCTCTCGGACAGCGATAAACTCTTCGGCCTCTCGCTCATCTGGCAGGAGGCGAACTACAACTTCGCCTTCTTTGACCAGGTGCCGGAGCTGGATTGGGACAGCGCTTACCGGGTTTTCGTTCCGCGCGTGCTGGCCACCGAATCTACATACGATTACTACCAGCAGCTGAAGCGGTTCGTGGCGCTGCTCGAGGACGGTCACACCTCGGTCTGGCTTAACGCGCCGGCCGGCCAGTTCGAGTCCTACCCGTGGGTCTTGACCCGGAACGTGCAGGGCCAAGTCCTGGTCGACAACGTGGGTCGCTCGCTGCAGAGCGAGATCCCGATTCACTCCGTGATCGAGACGATAGACGGAGAACCGGCGGCCGAGCGCGCTATCAGGGAACGTGGACCCTACACCTTCGCCAGCACCGAACACGACCGCATCGACAGAGTTCTGTCGGCGGCGCTGTACGGGCCGCCGGACCGAACGCTGCGGATCACCTATGTCACCCCTGCCGGCGCGCGACGCGAGGCGACCCTGAAGCGCGACCGGCGCACCCGCGAAGACGAGTGGGTCCTGCCCACTCGGTCGACGCGCCCGCGCTTCGAGTTCCGTTGGTTGGATGACGAGATCGCGTATGTCACGGTCAACACCTTCAACGATGCGGGTGTGGTCGAAGATTTCGAGGCGGCGCTCCCGGAGCTGTATCGGGCGAAGGCTCTGGTTGTGGACATTCGGAAGAACGGCGGGGGTAACAGCAACAACGGATACCGCATCGCCGCTTATCTGACCGACGACACGCTTCAAACCTCCGCTTGGAAGACCCGCGAACACGTCGCCGCCTACAAGGCGTGGGGACGGTTCACGGAGCGGTACCAGGACTACAACCAGATGAAGGCCTGGCGCGATGGCGGCACGCACGGAGCGGTGCCGCCGGCGGAGGGGCGCCGCCTGATCGTGCCGACGGTCGTACTGCAGGAGCACGCGACGTTCTCCGCGGCCGAGGACTTTCTCGTCGCCATCGAAGCGATCCCCCAGATCACGACGATGGGACGGCCGAGCGGAGGGAGCACCGGGCAGCCGCTGACGCTCGACCTGCCGGGCGGTGGACGCGCTAACATCTGCAGCAAGCGAGACACCTATCCCGACGGGCGCGATTTCGTCGGGATCGGCATCGCGCCCGACGTCTTCGTCGAGCCGACGGTCGGGGACGTACAGCAGGGTAGAGATCCGGCCCTTGATCGTGCGGTCGAGCTGTTACGCAGCCAACTGTCCGGGTAGAAGCATTCCGACCCTGGGGCGCGCGCCCACCCTTGCCCCGCTGAAACCACCCGGCCAGACGGTCGTAGTGATCATCAGACTGTCCCTTCAACGCGCACAGATGAGTTATCACTCTTACTGGCGCCGGCATTCGCCGGTTCGAACATCTCCACTTCAGCCTGTCGGTTTGAACGAGGAGGTAGCACGATGAAATGCTTGCTTCGCGGGCTTCTTGCCCCCGCGGCGCTGGGCTGGGCGGTTGTCGCAGCGACGGCGATGACGCCCGCAACGGCCCTGGCGCAGGCGGACTACCTGGATCAACTCCCGCCCCTGGTCGACCGAGAGGTCTTCTTCGGCGACCCACAGATCGCTTACGCCGCACTCTCGCCGGACGGCCGCTTCGTGTCGTTCGCCAAGCAGCTCGACGGGATCCTCAACGTCTGGGTCAAGCGAATCGACGAACCGTTCAGTGCGGCCCGACCGGTTACCGAGGACAAGACCCGTCCCGTGATCGGTTATTTCTGGAGCCAGGATGGGAAGTACATCCTCTATACGCAGGACAAGCTGGGCGATGAGAACTTCCGGGTCTACGCCGTGGACCCGACCGCCGCGCCAGCGCCGGGCTCGGCGGCGCCACCGGCGCTCGACCTGACGCCGTACGAGAACGTGCAGGCGCGAATCATCTCGGTGCCGGACAACGCGCCCAATCAGATGCTGGTCGGACTCAACGACCGCGACCCCCGGCTCCATGATGTGTACCGGCTGGACATCCACACCGGCGAGCGGAAGCTGGTCTTTCAAAACGACCAGAACATCGCCGGCTGGGTCGCCGACCTCGAGGGCAATCTGCGGCTCGGCGGACGCGTGGACGAGGAGGGCGGCACGGAGATCCTCCGCGTGGACGGCGATAAGCTGACGACGGTGTATACGTGCAACTTCGAGGAGGAGTGCAATCCCTTCCGCTTTCACAGGGACGGCCGGCGCGTTTACATGACGACCAACAAGGGCGACCTCAACCTGACGCGCCTCGTGCTGTTCGACCCCAAGACGGGGACGGAAGAGTTGGTGGAAAGCGATCCGCAGGGGCAGGTGGATTTCGGCGGCGCAACCTTCTCGCGGGCCACCGACGAACTGATCGGCACGTCTTACCTGGGAGACCGGATCCGCCTCTATCCCAAGGACCCTCAGTTCGAGAAAGACATTCAGGTGCTCCGGGGCGCCGGCTTGAACGGCGACCTCTTCTTCCGCGAGCCCACCCGGGACGATCGGATCTGGATCGTGAAGAACATCGTCGATACCGATGAGGGGCCGAACTATCTGTACGACCGGTCGACCGGCAAGGTCGAGCTGCTGTACCGTCCCCGCGACGACATCCCCGTGGCTTACATGGCCGAGAGGAAGCCGGTGCGGTACACGGCTCGGGATGGTCTGGAGATCCCCGCCTATCTGACGCTACCCAAGGGCGTCGAGGCGCGGGCTCTGCGGGCGGTGATCGTACCGCACGGGGGTCCGTGGGGTCGCGACGGTTGGGGCTACGACGCGATCGCGCAGTTCCTGGCCAACCGCGGCTACGCCGTGCTCCAGCCCAACTTCCGGGGCTCCACCGGATACGGGAAACGCTTCCTGAATCTGGGCAACAACGAGTGGGGCACCGGCGACATGCAGCACGACATCACCGACGGCGCCAAATGGCTGGTAGAGCAGGGGATCGCCGCGCCCGGCAAGATCGCCATTATGGGTGGTTCGTACGGTGGCTATGCGACCCTGGCCGGTGTGGCCTTTACACCGGACGTCTACGCGGCGGGGGTGTCGATCGTCGGGCCCTCCAGCATCATCACGTTGATGGCATCGATTCCGCCCTACTGGAAGCCGATCGTCAAGATGTTCCACAAGCGGGTCGGTAATCCTGAGGATCCACAGGACCGCGAGCGCCTGATCGCCCAGTCGCCACTCCACTCGGCCGAAGAAATCACGGCGCCCCTTCTGGTCATCCAGGGCGCTAACGACCCGCGGGTGAAAAAGGCCGAGTCCGACCAGATCGTGCTCGCCATGCGTCGGCTGGGCCGGACTGTGGAGTATCTGGTCGCGCCGGACGAGGGGCACGGCTTCGCCGGCGAGATCAACAACCTGGCCATGTTCGCGAAGATCGAAAAGTTCCTCGCCCAGCACCTGGGCGGCCGCTACCAGGAGAGCATGGCGCCGGAGGTGCGCAAGCGCTTGGAAGAGTTGACGGTGAACATCGAGACGCTGACGCTACGCGAGTAGCCGGAGTCTCGACCGAGTCAGATGCGCCCTGCAGCCAAGTCGGCGGCTGCGGGGCGCTCTACTTCATCTGCTGCGACTTACGCGATCTTGATGGTGCCGGCCTGCTCTGCCATTTTCGGGGGCCATGATTCCGCGCTATCGGACCTTCTTCGCCGAGCTGAAGCGCCGCCACGTATTCAAGGTGGCGGCGGTCTACGGGGCCACCGCCTTCGTCGTGCTGCAGCTGGCTGACATCGTCTTCCCCAGCCTGGGCGTCCCGGCCTGGGCCATACCCCTGATCGTGGCGGTGACCCTGGCCGGCTTCCCTCTGGCGCTGGTGCTGGCCTGGGCGTTCGAGATGACGCCCGACGGGGTGCGGCGCGAGGATCCTGCCACGAGCGGCGAGCTGGAGGCCATCGTAGCACAGCCGCGGAGGCAACGCTGGCCGGGGGGCGCGCTGGCGCTGCTGGGTATCGTGCTGCTGGTAGCCGCCGCCTGGTGGGTGGGCCGCGAGTCGGGTGGTGCCGGCCGTGAGGCGGTGGCGCCGGAGGTCGCGTCGGCGAGTGTCGGGACCGACCGGCGTCCCTCCGTTGCCGTTCTGCCGTTCGCCAATCTCAGCGGCGACGCCGAGACCCAGCCATTCACCGACGGGATCCACGACGACGTATTGACCCAGCTGACCAAGATCGGGTCGCTGAAGGTCATCTCGCGGACCTCTGTGCTGGAGTACCGCGAGACGACGAAGAAGGTCGGCGAGATCGCGGACGAACTGGGCGTGGCGACTGTTCTCGAGGGCGGCGTGCAACGGGCCGGCGCCCAGGTGCGGATCAACGTGCAGCTCATCGATGCGAGTTCCGCGAGCACCTCTGGGCCGAGCGCTACAACCGCGACCTGACGGCGGCCAACATCTTCGCCATCCAGACGGAGATCGCCGAGGCCATCGCCGGCGCGCTGCAGGCGCGGTTGACACCGGAGGAACGAGAGAGCCTGGCGGACCGACCTACCGAGAGCCTCGAGGCCTACGAGAACTATCGGCGGGCCCTGAGCTTTCTGTTCACGGCCGACTATCAGGAGAGCATGTTCCGGACCTCCGAGAGCCTCCTGTCCCGGGCGATCGCAGCGGACTCGAGCTTCGCCGAGGCCCACGCCTACCTCTCCATCGCCCGCGCCAACCTCTACTGGTTCCATTACGATCGCAGCCCGGAGATTCGCGCGGCCGCGTTTGCCGCGGCGGAGCGGGCGCTCGAGCTCGATCCGGACCTACCGGAGGCGCACCACGCCCTGGGCGAGTTCTACTACCGCTTCGACCTCGACTACGAGCGGGCTATGGCCGAGCTGGCCCTGGCCGAGCGCGCGCGGCCGGGCAGCGGCGAGATCCAAGAGGTGGCGGGGGCGGTGCTCAGACGGAAGGGCGATTTCGAGGGCGCGGTGGAGCGCTTCAGGCGTGCCGTGGAGCTGAACCCTCGCTCGCCGTTGGCTCAGTACAGCCTGGGCGAGACGCTGTCGTTGATGCGGCGTTTCGATGAGGCCGCGCCCATCATCGAGCGGGTGATCGAGCTGGCCCCGGAGCAGCCCGCGGCGTACGTGGCCCGCGCGAATGATGCTGTGCTCTCCAGCGGCGATTTGGCGGCAGCGCGCCGCTCTCTGGAGGCAGGACGCGGCTTGGGAGTCGTGCCCGCTAGGGACTGGACCTATTTCCTGATCGCTCACTACGGGCGGGATGTGCCGGCCATGAGGCGGCAGCTGGAGCTAGCGGAAGATCCGCTCGATGATTCCCAGTTCCAGTACGTCCCCAAGGCGCTCGGCCAGGCCTGGCTGCACGACCTGAGCGGGGACGAGGAACGTGCCCGGGCGTACTACGACTCCGCCCGGGTGCAGCTGGAGGCCCGGATCGCCGGCGATCCCGAGGACCCGCGCTACCACAGCGCGTTGGGCCTGGCCCTGGCTGGTCTGGACCGGGCCGCCGGCGCCGTGCGCGAGGGTGAGCGCGCGGTGGAGATCATGCCTCCGGAGCGCGAGGCCTGGCGCGGCACCTCACGCGTTTACGACCTGGCGAAGATCTACGCCGCCGTGGGCCGACACGACGACGCCGTCGACCTCTGGCAGGGTCTGCTGAGACGACCGGCGCCGGTCACCGAGCATCTGCTACGCATCGACCCCGCTATGGACCCGCTGCGCTCGCACCCTCAGTTCGTGGCGCTGGTCGCTCGCTGACGCCGAATTACGACGTAGTGCTCTCAGATGGGAACCTGGCGCCGGTGATGGCCCGGGCCTCGTCAGAGGCCCGGGACCACGGCAGGGCCCGGGAGGGCGCGACTTTGGCTCTGTGATCCGGCGACCTGATCTATAATATTGTGGCGACTCTGGCATCGGTCTCGCATCAATTTGGAGCTCCTATGTTCCGTTTGCGCGTTCTGCTGGCCCCAGCGGTGCTCGTCGGACTCGCGCCCGCGGGCTCGGCCGCCGCTCAACAGGTACCCGGGGCGCCGCCCGGCCTGGACCGCCATGTGACGCAGGTCATGCGGGCGTTCGAGGTCCCCGGCGTCGCCCTCACCATCGTGAAAGACGGCGCGGTGGTGGTCGCGAAGGGCTATGGCCTCCGTAAGATCGGCGACGACGCGCCAGTGGACGCGCACACGCGCTTTGGCATCGCCTCCAACACCAAAGCCTTCACCGCCACGGCGCTCGCCTTGCTGGTGGAGGAGGGGAAGCTCGAGTGGGACGCGCCGGTGATCGAGTACCTGCCCTGGTTCCAGATGTGGGATCCCTGGGTGACCCGCGAGATCACGGTCCGCGACCTGCTGGTCCACCGGAGCGGCCTGGGGCTGGGGCAGGGCGATCTGTTGGGCTGGCCGCCGTCGACCCGCACGCGCGAGGAGATCGTCCGGCGGATACGCTACCTGAAGCCGGTGACGAGCTTCCGCAGCGCTTATGCCTATGACAACGTGCTCTACCACGTGGCGGCGCTGGTGATCGAAGAAGTGAGCGGAAAGACCTGGGAAGAGTTCGTGTCTTCGCGGATCCTCGCCAGGTTGGGGATGAACGAGACGCGGGTGAGCCGCGCCTCGACCCGCGAGCCCGGCAACGTCGCCACGCCTCACGCGCGCATCGAGGGCGTCGTGCACCCCGTTCAGCCGTTCGACGCCACCAACACCAACGCCTCGGGCGGCATCAACTCGACCGCGGCCGACATGGCCAACTGGCTCATCGTCCAACTCGACTCCGGGCGTGTCGCGGACGGGTCGCGGCTGTTCGCGCCGCGCACCACCCGGGAGCTATGGAGCCCGGTGACGCCGATGCCGATCGTCAGGCCGCCGCGAGGCCTCGAGCCGTTGGCGACGGACTATCGCGGCTATGCGCTGGCCTTTGTGGTGCAGGAGTATCGCGGCCGCAAGATGGTGACCCATACCGGAAGCCTGCCGGGCTACGTTTCACGAGTGGCCATGATCCCCGAGCAGAGGCTCGGGGTGGCCGTGCTCACCAACCAGGAGGCGCGTGCCGCCTACGAGGCGATATCGTACCGAGTACTGGATCATTATCTCGAGGCTCCCGCAACCGACTGGCTGGCGGCCTATGTATCCGTCCTGGCGCGCGAAGATTCCGCCCGGGCCGCGGCGGGCGGAGGCGAGGAGGCGACCCACGAAGTCGCGGGGCCTCCGTCGTTGCCGCGGGACGCCTACGCCGGAACCTACACCGACACCTGGTACGGCGACGTGACCGTCGGTAGGGAGGACGGCGGCCTGGTCATCCGCTTCTCCAAGACCCCGGCCCTGGTGGGCGACCTGGAGCACTACCGCCACGACACCTTCATCGCCCGCTGGCGCGACCGGGAGCTGCGCGCCGACGCCTACGTGACCTTTGGCCTCGATCCGGGCGGCGCGGTCGAGGAGGTCAAGATGCGGGCGGTCTCACCGCTGACCGACTTCAGCTACGACTTCCACGACCTGATGCTGAGACCGGTCCGTGGATCGGGTGGCGGCGGGCGAGAATAGTCGGATCGAGCCCGAGGCCATCGTCGCGGTCCGCGACCTCGAGAGGTGGGCCGTATGCGACTCGACCGGTCTGACCAAACCCTGGCACCCGGCCGCCGATCCCATCATCTTATAGACAGCCCCGAGTAAAGACCTCGCATGTCAGCGGCGACGTGGTCGGTAGGTGCGGCGCTGCAGGTCGCACACCCTGGCATGTCGGCAGCAGTTCTCGGCCGCCGATCGGAGCAGCTGGTCATGACGACGATCGCGGAACTCGACCGCATCGCCATTACCGTCAAGTCGCATCGACTCCTCAAGTTGCTGTTGAGCGAGAATCGTCGGCTCGAGGAGATCATGCGCAACTCCAAGAACGAGGTTGAAGCGCGAGTCGGCGTGCGCGAGTGGATGCTGGAGTTGTTAATGGACCGACCCCACGCGCTCGCCTACTACGAAGGACGGCGTGCCGACCGCGCGACCTTCGAGAAGCTTGAGTGGAGCGACTACGCCGCGATTCGGCTGCTGGACTACATCGACAACGCCGGCCGCGAGTTCGTCGATCCCAACCTGCGCGGCCAGCTCGCCGTGAATAATCCGATCAGGCTCCTCTGGCTGGCCGTCAACCGCGGAACCGGTGGCGCCCGGCCCGACTTCTTCGAGGACATGCTGCATCTGTTCCGGCAGTTGACGGGCAGGAGCGAGAGATCCTTGCCCACCCGCGATCAGATCGAGGCCTGGACGGACCGCTACCCATCGGGTATGGACCCGCGTATCGTGGCGCTGCGTGAGGAGAACCGGGATCGCATCCTCAACATCATCATCGACCGCATGGACCGGGGCGAGATCCACAGCCCCAAGTTCAAGTTCGAGCCCGGCATGTCACGCACGGAGAAGTACCAGCGCGCGCGAGAGTGGTGGAAGGACATGTACTTCCACCTCAACTTCGCGGTGCGTTCGCCCGAGCTGCTGAACGAGATGCTGGGGGAGTCGCTGGATCCCGACACGATGAAGATCCTCTATCAGGCGCGAGACAAGGGGTTACCTTTCTTCGTGAATCCGTATTACCTCTCCCTCCTCCACGTCAGGGTCCCGTACTTCGCCATCGGAGCCGACCTGGCCATCCGCCACTACGTCGTCTACAGCACGCAGCTGGTGGAGGAGTTCGGCCACATCATCGCCTGGGAGAAGGAAGACCTGGTGGAGCCCGGCAAGCCCAATGCCGCCGGCTGGCTGCTGCCGCCTTATTACAACGTGCACCGGCGCTATCCCGACGTGGCCATCCTCATCCCCGACACCACGGGTCGCGCCTGCGGTGGTCTTTGCGCCTCTTGCCAGCGGATGTTCGACTTTCAGCGCGGTCGCCTCAACTTCGACCTCGAGAAGCTGCAGCCGCACACCACCTGGCCGGAGAAGCTGCGCGAGCTGATGAAGTATTTCGAGGAGGACTCACAGCTTCGGGATATTCTGGTCACCGGCGGCGACGCGCTCATGAGCACGGACAACGTCCTCGAGGGCATCCTCGACGCCATCTACGAGATGGCGCGTGCCAAGCGCGAGGCGAACCGGACACGCCCGAACGGCAGAAAGTACGCCGAGATCGTGAGGGTGCGCCTGGGTACCCGCTTGCTGGCATATCTGCCCCAGCGGTTCACGCCTGAGCTGACGGAGATCCTGGCCCGCTTCCGAGCCCGCGCCGCCGAGGTCGGGGTCAAGCAGTTCGTGATCCAGACCCACATCGAGTCTCCCATGGAGGTGACGCCGGAGACGCGCGACGCGGTCGCGCGCCTGCTCGCGGCCGGCTGGATCGTGACCAACCAGCTCGTTTTCACCGCTGCGGCCTCGCGGCGCGGACATACCAACAAGCTGCGAAAGATCCTCAACAACGTCGGGGTGTTGCCGTACTACAACTTCGTGCTCAAGGGCTATCGCGAGAACACCTTCAATTACGCCCCGGTCGCTCGCGCCGTCCAGGAGGAGCTGGAGGAGAAGCTCATCGGTCGCGTGCCGGAGCAGTTTCATGACGCCATCCGGGGTTTGCCCGAGGACGGCGAGACGTTGATCAGCAAGATCGGCGCGATCAGGGCAGACGCCAGCCTTCCCTTCCTGGCGACCGATCGCACCGTGCTCAACCTCCCGGCCGTCGGCAAGAGCCTGACCTTCCGGACCATCGGGATCACCCGCTACGGCCGCCGCATCCTCGAGTTCGACCACGACCGCACGCGCGCTCACAGCCCGATCATCGACCAGATCGGCAAGCTCATCGTCATCGAGTCGAAGTCGATCAGTGAGTACCTGGATCAGCTCGACGGCCTGGGCGAGAACGTCGCGGAGTACGACTGCATCTACGGCTACTCGCTGGGCGAGACCGAGCCCAGGATGCCGATCTATGACTATCCGCCCTACGACTTCGAGGTGACCGACGAGATCACGAACCTCGAGTTGGAGGATTTGCGCGCCACGGGACGAACGCCCGCTTCGTCCGCCGCGTTCACGGAGTAAAGCTCGCGCTGGCAGTGCCCCAAGCCCGGGACCCAGCTGAGCCATTGACAGGGGCTCGGTCCCGCCTCCGCTTGTAGTCGATTCTTTTGCCGGGCACTATGTTGGTAGCGCAATCCGGACCGACCAGCGACGAACGACCTGAGCACGGTGCAACTTCTCCGCCGCATCCGAGAGCGCAAGATCGTACAGTGGGCCGTGGTCTACCTGGCCGGCGCCTGGCTGTGCCTCGAGGCGCTCGGCTTCGTCGCTGACTCGTTCGGTTGGCCCCCCACCGTCGCCCGCAGCGCCATCCTCATCGCTGCCGTCGGCTTCTTCACCGCGCTCGTCATCGCCTGGTACCACGGCGAGAAGGGACAGCAGCGCGCCAGCGGCATCGAGCTGCTGCTGCTGGGGGCGCTGGCGATCGTGGCTGGCGCCCTCGTCTTCGTCTTCGGACGCGAGCCCGGGCCGCCGGGCGTGACACGAGTCCTCCACGATCCGTCACCGGCCTCCGGGCCGCCCGCCGTCGCCGTCGTCCCCTTCAACGTTCGGGGCACCGACATGGAGGTGTGGCGCGAGGGGTTGGTCGATCTGCTTTCGATCAACCTGGATGGGTCGGCCTTGCGCGCCATCGACAGTCGCACGGTGCTGGCGCGCTGGCACGAGCGGACGGCCGGGGGCGCGGAGGCCGATCTGGAGATGGCGTTGGCCGTGGCCCGAGCGACCGGCGCCCGGCACGCGGTGCTGGGCACGGCGGTGGCCACAGGCGCCCAGGTCCGGCTGGCGGCCAACGTGCGCGAGCTGGAGCGTGGCGACCTGGTGCACCAGGTCCAGGTGGATGGCCCCGCCGACAGCATGATCGCTCTGGTCGACCGGTTGTCCATCGAGCTGCTGCGCTTTCTGCTGCACGAGGGCGCGCCCGAGCCGCGCACCGATCTGGCCAGCGTGACGACCGGCTCGATCGAGGCGCTCAAATCGTTCCTGAACGGCGAGCTTCTCTATCGGCGCGGCGAATACGAATCGGCCGATGAAGCGTACCAGCGGGCCGTGGCCGCCGATTCCAATTTCGCGCTGGCCTTCTATCGGCTGGGTCTCACCCGCGGCTGGACGGAAGCCGCCGGCACCGAGCTGTCGCTGGAGCCGCTCGCCCGCGCCGACTCGCTCGCCAACCTGCCGCGCCGGGAAGCGGGGCTGGTACGCGCAGCGTTGGCCATGGTCCGCAACGATGCGACGGAGATCGACGCGGCCCGCGTACTGGCGCAGCGCTATCCCGACGATCCCGAGGCCTGGTACCTGCTCGGCGAGCTGTACTACCACCACGGTTTCGCGAAGCATGTCGGTTGGGCGGAGATCGAGGCGGCGTTCCTGCGAGCCATCGAGCTCGATCCCCGCTGGGCGCCCCACTACATCCACCTGGTGGACCTGGCATATCGATATCATGCCGACAGCGTCATCGCCGCGGATCGCATGGCGCGTTACCGGGAATTGGCGCCGGAGTCGCCCTGGAACCGCTACTACGACTGGCTGTTCACGCTCGCCTTCGCCGACTCCGCGGCGCGGGCCGGCGTCGTCGCCGAATTGGAAGCGGCCGAGCTGTGGGACCTGGAGCGCGTTTGGGACCGGCTCGACCACCCGCGTTTCTGGCCGGTCCAGGAACAGCTCGTCAACCTGGAGCGAATCCGTACCGGCGAGCTACAGCCGGGGACGCTGCGCTATCTCTTCTTCGGCAACATCATGAGCCGCGGCTGGCTCGCCGCCGGGCTCGGCTATCTGGACGAGGCGCGGGAGGCGGGAGTCATCGGGCCGTGCGACTTCATGTACCTCGAGGCCACGCTACGAATCCCCGACTATCCCTTCGAGGACGAGCTGGCACCGGAGGCCATCGCGCAGCAGGGGGCCGACGCGCCCGAGGATACGGTCGCGGTGGTCCGCGGCCTGGCATGCAGCGCGCTCTACTCGGCCTATCGCGGCAAGGACGAAGAATACCGAGCGATGCGCGGCAGCCTGGAGGGGATGCGCGCGGCGCTCGCGGCGATCGACACGAGCGCGGCCCAGCAGATGTCCGCCTTGATGCGGGTGCTCGACGGGCTCGAGGCCTGGCTGACGGGTGACTCGGAGGCCGCGTACGAGAGGTTGAACGATTACACCGCGCCCACGCCGGAGCTGGCTATTCCCAACTTGTGGTGGGGGCGGATTCTGCTCGATACAGGGCGGCCGCAGCAAGCGATTCCTTTCTTCGTCGGCGAGCGGGGCCAGCCTCTGGCGCACCTGTACTTGGGGGCGGCCTACGAGGCGTTGGGTCGTGATGCCGAGGCCCGCGCCGCCTACCGGTACTTCCTGACCTGGTGGTCCGAGGCCGACCCCGGACTGCAACCGCTGGTCGATGAGGCGCGTCAGGCTTTGACGGGCATCGGTGCGCGGCTGCGATGAGTCGGCCGCTCGACCACCTCCCCGGTGTGACGTCGAGCGAGTCCGGTGCGCGCCCGCCAGACGAGGCCGTAGTTAGCAGGGCACCGCGGCCCTACCACGAGCGCGGCCACCTGCGCAGTAACGCTGGCGTTCACGCGGCTTGCCCAAAGCAGCAGTACGCCGGCGCCCCAGCTCGCCTTGCGAAGGTCGACCCGGCATGTGGCAGAATGCCCCAACCGTCAGGGGATCCAGCCCCTCGCGCCTAGTTGGCGGCGGTCGCGAGTTCAGCTTCGGGTGACGTAGTTGTCCCTTTTTGTGTCAGGCTTGCCTCGTTCTGGAGGGCTTTCGGAAGAGGGGTTGAGCGTCTAACGGACGGCGCCGCAAGAAGTTTGCGGCTCGGGGCTCGAGCTGGTACGCCTTGTGCTTATTATTCTTGCGCTTATTTACGACAGTGTCCCTGGCGCATGGAGGCCCTCAGCGGTGTCTTTCTTAGGGGCCCGCTTGTGAGAGTTTTCATATCCTTAGCTTGGTGATCGACTGCCAGTGATCGGAAGCTAATGCGAAATACGGGACGGGGCGCATCTTTGTCTGTTCTCACCTCTGTTGCCATCCTGTTGCTTGTAGGCAACATAGTCCAACCTCCGGCCGAACTGGCCGCGCAAACCGCGCCGAGAGGGGAAGTGGTCTGGCCCCCCCCACCCGAGCAGCCGCGGATCCGGTACGCGGGCTACCTCCATTCCGAAATCGATGTTGGGAAGGAGCTCTCCTTCGCGGCCAAGGTGAAACGCACGCTGCTGGGCACGCGCGAGTCGATGATCGGGCTGCGGAGACCACATGACGTCTACGTCGGCGAGCCGCCCCGCTTCTACGTCACCGACAAGGGCCATCGTGGGCTGGTGGTCTTCGACGTGGAGCGGAAGGCGGCCGAGGTTTGGACAGGTGAAGGACCCGGTCAGCTGCGCCGACCGATGGGCGTCGGGGGGGACGGTCAGGGACGGATCTATGTAACCGATCAGGGCACCCAGCGGGTGGCGGTTTTCGATACGTCTGGCGCGTTCATCCACAGGTTCGGGGGTCCGCAGGTGCTGCGCAACCCGATTGATGTCGTCGTGGACGCCGATAGGGACCGAGTGTATGTGGTGGACAGTCAC
>CAYGCC010000241.1:0-2086 GCA_964348165.1 uncultured Gemmatimonadota bacterium
CCGCGCCGCGGAGCCGAGGGCGCAAACCCGTATCGACGCTTCAACTTCAGCCGCGCCCGTTCCGCCGGCAAGCGACCGACGGGCCGATTCGCCGCGGTCAGCATCGGCGAGTCCGCTCGTCAGTGACCAGGCCACCACAGACCCCCTATTGCAACTTCTCGGCGGTCCAGGCGGCCTTCCGCCCTTGTCCTCACGTGTCTATCGACCCATCCTTCGCCCTTCGATTCAGAACGGCGAATGACGACCGAGCCCCGGGAAAGGCGAGAGCATGCTCGAGTACGAATCCAGCACCACAATCTCGCGCCCGCCCGCTGAAGTCTTCGAGTACATGCAAGACATCGAGCGGGAGCGTGAGTGGCAGCCGAACCTGCGAGAGGCGGAGCAGACGCCTGACGGTGAGCCCGGTGTCGGAACTCGACGTCGCTACGTCAGCGAGTTCATGGGAAAGCGCTTCGAGAACGTGTACGTCAATACCGTCTACGAGCCGAACCGCCGCGTGGTCTACAAGAGCGCTCCCGAATCCGACACCCAGGCCGAAGGCGAGATCACCTGGGAGGCCGTCGAGTCAGGCACCCGCGTCACGATGCGGCTCAAGGCCGAGGTCGGGGGTCTGCTGCGCCTCGTCCCCAAGTCTTTGGTGGCGTCGGTGGCGAAGAAGGAACTCGGAGACGCACTGGCTCGGGTGAAGGCCCAGCTGGAAGGGACGAGCTGATGTCATTCTGCTCTGCTGGGCAGACAGATCAGGAATACCAACGCCACGACGCGTGTCATTTCTGCAATCCGTTCTGGCATCTTCGATGATTCAGTTGCCGCATCTTGGAGCTGCAACGGCCGCCGTCATCCGCCGGCCGCGCCGCTCCATCGCCAAGCGAATCAGGCAAACAGCCGCTCCAACCTGTTGAGGCAGCCGGTCCAACCCTCTTCGTGGCCCGTCTTCGCTTCTACACTGGGGAAGCGCTCGTGGGTCAGCACCACCTCGGTCGATCCACCCAGATCGTTGAACTCAACCGTCACCAGCGTCTCGCCGATCGACTCAACCTCCCAGTCCCAGGTGTAGACGAGTTTGCGAGGACGCTCGATCTCTTTGTACACACCGTGAGCGGCGACCAAGTCACCCTCGGGCGTCTTCATCTGGATCCTGTATCGCCCGCCCACGGTGAGGTCGGCTTTGACATCGGCGACGGTGTAATCCCCCTCGGGACACGACCAGCGTTTCAACTCCTTCGGTTCGGTCCAGGCTCGGAACACCCGCTCCGGATCCGCCTTGATCACACGGGACAGCCGCAGTGAAGTTGCTGTCTTGGTGCTCATGAAGCTTCCTCCTCTTGATCTCGGTTTGAGTTCTCTTCCTCCAGGTAGCGCGACAGCGCGTCGAGCTGGCTCTCCCAGAACGTCCGGTAGCGCTCCACCCACTCGGCGGCGTCCCGGATCGGCTCGGCGTCCAGCTCGCAGCGGCTGAGCCGCCCGTCGCGGGCACGACGCACGAGTCCGGCCCGCTCGAGCACCCGCAGGTGCTTGGAGATGGCCGGGCGCGACATGTCGAAGGGGCGAGCCAATTCGCCGACCGTCGCCTCGCCCCGGGCCAGGCGCGCGAGGATGGCCCGGCGTGTGGGGTCGGCGAGGGCGCCGAAGGTGAGGTCGAGGTGGCGGCTATTGGTAACCATATGGTTACCAATATGCCCACACTCACACCTTTCGTCAAGCCTCGAAGCTGCGAGCGGCGACCCGGCTTCTTAATATATTGCCCTGGAATAACTTACGGTGAGGCTGCTGGCGGCGGCGTTGCGGCCGGCGCCGGCAGCTCCGACGCAAACTGGGGCGCTGGTCATCGCGCGAACCAGAGTCCTCAGCCCTCCCGGAGGTTCGCCTTGCGCAGTCGGTTGGCATTGGTGACGACGTTGATCGAGCTGAACGCCATGGCCGCCTCGGCGATGACCGGGTGCAGGAACCCGAGAATCGCCACCGGGATGGCGACCACGTTGTAGAAGTAGGCCCAGAACAGGTTCTGGCGGATCTTGCGGAACGTCGCCCGCGACAGGCGGATCGCCCGGACCACGGCGCTCAGGTCGCCCTGCACCAGCGTGAC
>CAYGCC010000242.1:0-38630 GCA_964348165.1 uncultured Gemmatimonadota bacterium
GCCTTGGGCAGCGTGATGCGCAGCACACCGCCGCGCAAGCTGGCGCGGATCCCCTCGCGTTCAAAGGCCGTGCGCAGCTTGAACCGGCGGTAATACCCCCAGGGCAAAGCGCTTTCCTCCTCCTCGCGACCCGCCGCCTTCCCTTCGATGACCAGGTCGTCGCGCTCCAACGTCACCTGGGCAGCCCCCTTCTTGACGCCGGGCATGTCGGCCGTCACAACCATCTCGGTGTCGGTGGCGAAGATATCGACGGCGGGGCGGACGTAGCGGCGTCGCCGGAAACGGGCCTCGCGCTCTTCGTGCGATGTGGTGTCGTGCTCGGAGACATCCCGCAGTTCGTCGTTGCCGCTTCTGTTCACTTTACGACCCTCCCCCGCTGCCCTCGGATCGGGAACTACTCTCCCAGGGCCACTGGACGTCGACATCGTCTCGCGGTCGGCTCTCGCGCCTCTCCTCCTCGGCTTCTCGGATGTCGATGTTCCGACCGCGGGACCCGGGCTTTGGCAGCCGCACTTCCAGGACGCCGTCGCGCATCTGCGCCACGACGGCCAACGGGTCCACGTCCGCGGGCAAGCGAACGCTCACGGAGAACTTTCCGGCGGGCCGCTCGGTACGCAGCTGGCGCGCGCCCTCGGGTGTCTGGGTGCGCGGCCGCTCACCGGACACGGTAATGGTGCGACCGGAGAGCGAGACCTCGATCTGTTCCCGCTTCATGCCGGGCAGCTCGACGCGGGCTCGATATCCGTCATCCTCGACGCGCAGCTCGTGCCTGGGGAACTCACGCCGGAGCCCGAAGTCGGGCGCCATGCCGAGGACCTGATCGAACAGGTTGCCCACCGCCTCTTTAAACTCGGCGAGCGCGCCGCGGCCGGGCGCACTCGACTTCGACTCTTCCACCTGAAACCTCCTGGTCATGAATCCAGCCTCAGCACAGGCCAGCCCTCGCGAGCTGGTCATCGTGGCCGGGCGTGAAGCTGCGGCCCCTCCCGCTAACGGTCAGGAATCGCCGCCCGACCGACGCTCCTCGAATATGAAAAGTATACACCAGGATGCCGGGTCTGAGCCAACCTCGAACCGTAAGCCGGCGAACGCGGCCAGGTATCGATGCCGGACCCGCGACCCGGGGCAGCGGCTGAACCCTCGGCCGGGCTATTCTTTGATGACGACGGTTGCGGCGATGCGGTCGTGCAGCGCCTGGCGGTTGGGATCCCAAAACATCTCGAAGAAGCCCAACAGCCCCGTGAAGATCGACGCCGCGTAACCGCCGAAGCGGTTGAATGCGACCCACCAGCCGATCGGCTTGCCATCCAGTCGCAGGACCCGGATGCCCAGCAACCGTTTTCCCGGGGTCCGGCCCCGCCACACGGCGACGAAGAAGGTGAAGTAGAGACCAGCCCAGCCGAAACCGAGGCCGATCTCATCGGCGGCCTTGAACAGAAGCTTGAGTACGCCTTTGTCCCGCTCCTCCCGCAGCTCTTCCTCCAGCTCCTCGTTCTCGGCTCGCAGGCGGTCGACGCGGACGCTTTGCCGCTCCAGCCGCTCGCCGGCCACAGCCTGGACCAGTGGCTCTTGCAGCGACGCGCGCCGGACAGAGTCGCCGGCCTGTAGCGCTGCGGCGTAGGCGACGACCAGCGATTCGGGTGCGGCCGCAATCGTGGCTTGCTGCGGCGCGAGGGCATCCGCGGCCGAGACGATCGCTTCCCGCGCCCAGGCCGCCTTGTTCTCCGCGGCGATCTCCTCGAGCACTTCCCGGATCTCGTCAGTCGACAGACCCTGCTCGCTCAGACTCTGTGCGAAGTCTCGCGCCGCCGCGCGCGCCTCCTCCTCCGTATCCGCCCGCGTGAGCGCGATAGCCCCCGAAGCCGTCGCCACCGCCTGGCCCACGCTGCCCGTTACCACCCCCTCCGGCATCTCGATCCGAACCCGCGGTTCATCTCCGCCGAACCAGCTCAGCCAGGCACCCGCTAGCGTCGCCACGAGCACTAGCGCGCCCAGCGAGCCGTAGGTCAGCCAGCGAGCCCCCACGGTCAGCGCATCTCCAGCGGGTCGCAGCGCCCGGCGGAACAGCAGGAAGGCGATGGCGAGGCCGAGGAGGAACCAGCCGAGTTGCCCGACCAGGACGATGGCCAGCAGGTCGATGCCCATGGCGGCGGCCCGCCGCCAGGGCCGCGCCAGCGGCGTGCCGAGGAGCTCGGGCGCCACGGAAAACGCATCCGGAGTGATGATTTGCTTGGGATCCCGGGAACCTGTCGCCATGATCCTATCCCCCGCAGCGGCAGCACAAACCGGCACGAGGGGCTGCGGCTGCGATCGCGAAAAGACCGCCGTACTATAACCGTCCCACGCAGGCTGAATCCAGACATCGCCGTCGGCGCGCCTCTGGAGTCGACGCCGCGTGACATTTACCGTAACCATGCGTGTGCCTCATGTACGGACACCACGGCATATTCGTCACCGGAATCGTTCTGGCCGTCGCTCTGGCGTCTCAGCTTCCTGCCCAGACGACTGGACGAATCATGGGCCGCGCGTTAGACCTGGCGACCGGCACGATCGAAACGGTCGCTGGCCGCGGGGCAGCGGGTTTCGAAGGGGATGGCGGCCCGGCCAGGGACGCGCTGCTGGACAGTCCCTGGGCGGTCGCGGTGTCCCCCCAGGGAGCGTCGCTCTTCATCGCCGACTCGGGGAACCACCGCGTGCGTGGCGTGGGCTTGATGACAACGACGATCACGACGGTGGTCGGCACCGGCGACGACGCCTTCAACGGCGACCTGCTCGCCGCCGCGGCGACATCACTCAGCGCGCCCCGCGGTCTCAGCGTATCCCCACTTCAGCTTCTGTACATCGCCGACACCGACCACCACGTCGTGCGACGAACGGCCCTCGGTTTCATCACCCAAACGCTCTAGGGCCGCGCCCTCTACGGCTCGTCGGCCCGGACATCATCAGGGCACACCGAACGACGCGTCGGCGTCGAGCGCCTCGCCTCACCGCCGCTTGACACGCCGCCGGCCGCGACCTAGGGTGTCGCGGCTCCACTTCGCCCCATGCCAATCATCAGGTGGTGCCTCGCGGCGGCGGCTCGACCGCGTGCACCCTCACGAATTCGCGATCGAGGAGGCCTCGATGGATCCGAAACCGTACGAGCCTTACGTCCCGGCGGAGACGCGGCTAAAGGAGTTCACCCTGCGGGCGGTCCTGCTCGGGGTGGTGATGGCCGTCGTACTCGGGGCAGCCAACGCCTACATCGGCATGGTCGCCGGCCTCACCATCGCTGCCACCTTCCCAGCCGCCGTGGTCGCGATGGCACTGCTGCGACCGGTCGGCGGGACGATCCTGGAGGAGAACGTCGCCCGAACCACGGCGTCGGTGGGCGAGGCGCTGGTGGCGGGCGCGATCTTCACGATCCCGGCTTTCGTGATCGCCGGCGTCTGGGAGAGCGTGAACTTCCTGACCTCGGCCTTCATCATGCTGGTCGGCGGCATTTTGGGCGTGCTCTTCGTCATCATCTTGCGGCGCACGCTGGTCGAGGATGCGGGCCTCCCCTTCCCCGAGTCGGTCGCCGCCAGCGAGATCCACAAAGCCGGCCAGAAGGGGGCGACGGGCGGCAAGTATCTGGTGATCGCGGGAGTGACGGCCGCCTTCATCGAGCTGATCAAGAACGCTTCGGGCCTGAGGGTGCTGGCCACCAACATCACCGGTTTCTGGTCGTGGGGCTCGGCCCGCATCGCTCAGGGCGCGACCCTGACCCAATCCTACACCGGCGGAATCCACCTCTCGACGCCCTCCGCCTCGCCGGCGCTGCTCGGCGTCGGCTACATCATCGGCCCGCGCCTCGCCGCCGTCGTATTCGCCGGGGGCGTCCTCGGCTGGTGGTGCCTCGTCCCGGTGATGGCCTTCGTCAATCGCGATCTGATTCCGTTCGCCGAAGCCCAGGGTTGGAGCGCCGTCTCGGTCAACGTCGTCTGGCAGACGATGGTGCGTCCGTTGGCCGTGGGTACGATGGTCGTTGGAGCGGTGTGGACGCTCTGGAGCATGCGCAACAGTCTGCTCACCGGCATGGGGCGTGTGCTGGCGGACGTGAAGCAGGTCAAGGCCGTGCAGGCCGTCAATCGGTTGGAGTTGGACCTCAGGTATCGCTACATCGTCTGGGGCATCATCGGCCTGATCTTCCCGATCTGGGGCCTCTACTTCTTCTTCAGCGATAGCGTCGGCGGCTCGCTCGTGGCGGCCCTGGTGATGATCGTGGCCGGTATTCTCTTCGCAGCCGTCGCCGGATACCTCGTCGGTGTCATCGGCAGCAGCAACAACCCGATCAGCGGGCTTACGCTCACCACCTTGATCCTGGCCGCGTTGCTCATGGTCGCGATCGGCTTGACGGGCGACCAGGGGGTTATGGCTGTACTCGGTGTGGCGGCGGTCGTCTGCTGCGCCATGGGCATCGCGGGCGACATGATGCAGGACTTGAAGGTCGGTCACATACTCGGGGGCACACCCGCCTCCATGCAGAGAGGCGAGCTCGTCGCCGTGGTCTTCGCCGCGCCGGCGCTGGCTGGCGCCCTGCTGCTGCTCGGCAAGGCCTATGGGTTCGCCGGCGCCCCGGGCGCCGACCCGGCCACCGCCCTCGCCGCCCCACAGGCCGGACTGATGGCGTTGGTGAGCCAGGGGATCGTGGCCGGCGAGATGGTCTGGCCGCTTTTCCTGGCGGGGATGCTTTTTGGGGTCATGCTGATACTGGTGCGCGCGCCTTCACCGATGCTGGTGGCGGTGGGGATGTATCTGCCGATTAACAGCACGTTCGCGATTTTCATCGGCGGCGTACTCAAGTGGCTGGTCGATGGGATGCTGGCTCGCAAGCGCTATCCCGAGGCCGCGCTTGAGCGGGCCGCCAATACAGGGATCCTGGTGGCCAGCGGCTTCGTCGCGGGCGAGGCGCTGATGGGTGTGGCGATCGCCGGGTTGATCGTCGCCAACTTCCAGCTTCCGGTGATCGTCAGCGACCCGACCGCCCAGGGTCTCCTGGGGCTGCTGGTCTTCCCGTTGGCACTGTGGTTCTTCTATCGCTATTCCAACGCCGACGCCAGGGCGATGGCGCGCTGAGCCGGCGCGCCTGGGCCTGCGGGAGCGGCAGGGTGCTTAGGATCTTCGTCCTGGGCACCCTGCTGGCCTTTGTGGCTTGCGGCTCGGAGGGGACGCAGCCCGGCCTGACGCGGGAAAATTACATCGATACCTATGTCGAGCTGCTCCGCGCCGCCGCCGCGGCCCCCGACACCATCGCCGCGGCGGACAGCGCGACGGCGGTTTTGCAGCGCCGCGATGTAACCGAAGAGGAGCTACTCGATTTCGTGCGCCGGCGCGCGGCAGATCCCCAGTATCTGGCCGCAGTCTGGCTCGAGATCGAGAGCCGTCTGCGGGCTCCGCCCGACACGGCGCAGAAGCCGGAAGGCTAGAGCGCGACGGCCAGCGCGCCGCCAGGCAGCCCCGGGCCGGGCGCGACGCCCCAGGAAGAGTCAGAGGCCGGTCGGGTGATCGATGAACTCCCAGGCGCACCCGAACTTGGCGCCGAGGTGTCGTGCCAGCGCCTTCACGCCCAGCGTTTCGCTGGCGTAGTGGCCGGCGTAGAAGACGTTCAGCCCCCACTCCTCGGCGTCGAAGTAGGTATAGTGCGGACCTTCACCGGTGACGAAGGTGTCCAAGCCGGCGGCGCGTGCCTCGGCTATGTTTTCTCCGCCGCCGCCCGTGAGCACGCCCACCCGAGCGACACGCTCGGGCCCCGCTGGGATGAGGAGTGGTTCCCGACCCAGCGCTTCTTGCAGGCGGCGTTTCAGCTCTTCGCGCTCGATCTCCAGCACGCCCCACAGTCCGATCGCGCACCCCTGATACTCGGCGAAGCGACCGCTCACGCTCAGGCCGATGGCCCGCGCCAGCTCCACGTTGTTCCCGACCTCCGGGTGCAAGTCGAGCGGCAGGTGGGCGGAATAGACGGCGATGTCGTGCTGGATCAGCGGCCGGACCCGACGGTAGCCACGTCCGGTGAGCGGTTGCAGACCGTTACCCCAGAACAGCCCGTGGTGTACCAGCATGAGGTCGGCGCCGCGCTCGGCTGCCGCGTCGATCGTCGCCTGGCAGGCGTCGGTGCAGGCGGCGATCCTGCGCACCTCGCCGCTGTTCTCCACCTGGAGACCGTTGGCTGCGCCAGGAAAATCCGGCACGCTGGCGATGTCGAGATACTCGTCGAGGTAGGCGACGAGCTCCTGCAGCTTCACCGACGCCGAACTCACTCCCATTCGATCGTCGCCGGCGGCTTGGAGCTCACGTCGTAACAGACCCGATTGATACCAGCGACCTCATTGATGATCCGCGTGGCGATCCGCCCCAACACCTCGTGCGGGAACTGGAACCAGTCCGCCGTCATCCCGTCCCGGCTGGTGACGGCTCGCAGGGCGATCACGTTCTCATAGGTGCGCCCATCACCCATGACGCCGACGGACTGAACGGGGAGGAGCACGGCGAAGGCCTGCCAGATCTCGTCGTACAGCCCGGCCGCGCGGATCTCTTCCAGGTAGATGGCGTCCGACTCGCGCAGCACCTGTAACCGCGCCAGCGTCACCTCGCCCAGCACGCGAACGGCGAGACCGGGTCCGGGGAAGGGGTGTCGTCCTACAAGCTCCTCTGGGAGACCCAGCTCGCGTCCGACCTGTCGCACCTCGTCCTTGAACAGCTCCCGCAACGGCTCGACCAGTTCGAAGGGAAGGTTCGGGCGCAAACCTCCGACGTTGTGGTGCGTCTTGATCGTTTCCGAGGGACCGCGCACGGAGAGCGATTCGATCACGTCCGGATAGAGGGTGCCCTGGACCAGGAAATCGACGTCGGAGCCGATGGCCCGCGCCTCCTGCTCGAAGACATCGATAAACGTGTGGCCGATGATCCGCCGTTTCTCCTCGGGATCCACCACACCGGCCAGCCGCTCGATAAAGCGATCCGCCGCATCGACGACGCGGAGGTCAATTCCCAGATGCTGCTGAAAGGTTCGCGCGACCCAATCGCGCTCGCCCTTCCGCAACAGCCCGGTGTCCACGAAGATGCAGCTCAGACGCTCCCCCACCGCCCGGTGTACGAGGGCCGTGGCGACCGACGAGTCCACCCCCCCGGACAACGCCGAGATCACCCGGCCCCGCTCCGCCACTCGTTCGCGTATCGCCGCGACCTGCGCTTCGATGAACGAGCCCGCGGTCCAGCTGGGCTCGCAGTGACACACCCGGAACAGGAAGTTCGAGATGATCTCGCCGCCGCGCGCGGTATGAGCCACCTCGGGGTGAAACTGGACGCCGAATAGCGGACGCTTCAGCGCACGCATCGCCGCGACCGGGACGGTCGTCGTGGCGCCGAGCAGCTGGAAGCCAGCTGGGACCGCCTCCACCACGTCACCGTGGCTCATCCAGACGGTCGTGCGCTCGCCCACCTCGAAGCCGTCGAACAGATCGTTGGGCTCGCGGACCTCGAGCTCGGCCCGGCCATACTCCCGCTTGGCCGCCCCGCGCACCGCCGCGCCGGCCGCTTGCGCGATCAGCTGCATGCCGTAGCAGATCCCGAGAACGGGGACGTCCAACTCGAGCAAGCCCGGGCCCAGCTTGGGAACGCCGTCGTCGTAAACGCTCGCCGGTCCACCCGAGAGCACGACCCCCTTCGGCTTCCACTCGCGCACCCAGGCGTGGGAGCGCGTCGGCGGGTGGATCTCACAATAGACTCGTTCCTCGCGAACGCGCCGGGCGATCAGCTGGGTGTACTGCGATCCGTAGTCCAGAATCAGGATCCGATCGGCGGGCTTGTTCTCCCCCATACCCCTCTCTCAGCCTCTACTGACGCGAAAAAAAGATTTCCCTCTGCTCGCGACCGGCGGCGGTTACCTGACAGCCATTCGCAGGCGACACGACCGAAGAAGGCCTCACCGTCTAGTAAGCGCGGGCCCAGACGGCCTCGTAAACGGCACGCTCTCCACAGATACACTTCGCGGGCGGTGCATCGCTGCGGAAGTCTTCGTCCGGGATCACGCGGATCGTGGCTTTGGTGTCGTCCTTCACCTTGAGCTCGCAGGCCTCCGTGCCGCAATACCCCGTGTAGATGAAGCCGCCGGTCGCTGCGATGATCTCCTTGAACTCTTCATAGTCCGAGATGCCGCGGTACGAGTTCTCCTCACGGCGCCGCGTCGCGGCCTCGAGCATTTGGTCTTGCATTTCATCCAGAAAGTCCGGGAGGCGTGTCGCCAACTCGTCTTCGCTCACCGCCGTCTTGCGGGTCGCGCCGTCCGGCGCGAATCGCCGAACCAACATCGCCTGCCGCTTAGCCAGATCGCGGGGACCGATCTCGACGCGGATCGGCACGCCTTTTGTCTCCCACTCGTAGTACTTGGCGCCTGGAGACAACGTATCCCGATCATCGAGCTTCACACGTGCCAGACCCTTCAGTTGCTCGCCGATGCGCTCCGCCGCCTCCAGGACGTCGGCGTGCTGGTCATCCGACTTGTAGATCGGCACAATCACGACCTGAATCGGCGCCAGCTTGGGCGGCAGAACGAGGCCCACGTCGTCGCTGTGCGTCATCACCAAGCCTCCGACCAGGCGCGTGGTCACACCCCACGAGGTGCCCCAGACGTAGTCGTGCTCGCCGGCCTCGGTCTGGTACTTCACGTTGAACGCCCGGGCAAAGTTCTGGCCCAGATTGTGGGAGGTGCCCGCTTGAAGCGCCCAGTTGTTCTGCATCAGCGCCTCCAACGCGTACGTTCGCACCGCACCCGCGAACTTATCCCACTCGGCCTTCTTCCCCGTGAGCGGCGGCATCGCCATCCACTCCTCCATGAAATCCCGGTACAGACCCAGGATTAGACGCGCCTCCGCCTCGGCCTCCGCCTCCGTCGCGTGCGCGGTGTGTCCCTCCTGCCAGAGGAACTCTAGCGTGCGGAGAAACGGGCGCGTCCGCATCTCCCAACGCACGACGTTCGCCCACTGATTGATTAGCAGTGGTAGGTCGCGATGGCTCTGGATCCAGGTGCCCATGATCGGCCAGATGATCGCCTCGGACGTCGGCCTCACGACCAGTGGCTCTTCCAGCTGCTTGCCGCCGCCGTGGGTGACGACCGCCGCCTCAGGCGCGAAGCCTTCGACGTGCTCCGCCTCCTTCTTCAGAAAGCTCTCGGGGATGAAGAGGGGGAAGTAAGCGTTCTGATGTCCCGTGTTCTTGAACTTGGCGTCCAGCGCCGCCTGCATCATCTCCCAGATCGCATAACCGTGCGGGCGGATGACCATACAGCCGCGCACCGGGGTGTAGCCGGCCAGCTCGCCGCGCTGGACCACCCCGTTGTACCAGGCCGAGAAGTCCTCACTCCTCGGGGTTAACGCCTTCTCTTCCGCCACTGAGTCTCCCTAATTCTCCGCGTTCGTCGCAGCGGGGCCCGACTCGTCTTTCTCCGCCTCGTCCTGGTCGGCCGCCTCGTCCGTATCGCCCGACTCCTCTTCTTCCCACAGCACCCACACGGCCAGTGGCAGCAGCGCTGCCACGCCCAACCACCCCAGCGCCCGTCGCCGCCGTGGACCGAGCAGATGCCGTAACGCAGCGCTGGCCGCCACGATGACCGCACTGCTCGCCACGGCGCCCAGGCTCAGCGGCGCCAATCGGTCCCAGGCGCTGCCGAGCCCCTCCTCCAGGACGCCGCCTTCATCACTGGTGGCTGGCGGTCGCGGGCTCATCGCTGGCGCTGCTCGGGCACACCGCCCACGTCGTCGTCGCTCCAGGGCGGGACGCCGAAATACACATACGTACGGTGCCAACGTCGCCGCGAGTCGCGATCCGCCTCCGCCCAACCCTCCGCCGGCACCCACTCGCCCCACACCACGGGGATCACGTCCCCTTCGTTCGGCCCGGACTGCCGAAAGGCATAGAGGATGACCCGCGCGGCGACGACCGTGGTGTCCGCGGCCGCTATCGAGTCGAGGGCCACGCGGGCCGTCTTACTCAGCCGTGCGCGGGAATCCGGGAACATGACCAGAAGGCGGTGCAGGGTCTTTCGCGGACTCGCGCTCAGTACGGTCTGCTCGAAGATCTGGTACTCGAGGGCCGCCACATCTTCGCTGTCCGCCACACCTGTTCCGGCTCGCGTTACGCCGTCCGAAACCACGGGATCCCGCGGCTCCGCGGCAGAGACGCCTGACTCGGCCCGCCGAGCTCCCGACGCCACGTCACCAACTTCACTCCCTACACAAGCCGAGGTGAGCGCCCACACCACCGCCAGGGCCGTGACCCAAATTCCCGGGTGTACCGCCAGCCTCCGCGTCCGACTCGTCATCATCTTACGCAACCGGCCTGACTTCTCCCACCGCGCGCACCAGCTCGTCGAACGGCACCAGCCGCTCGTCGCCGCTCGCCATGTCGCGGATCCGCGCCCGCCCAGCCTCGACCTCGTCCGGCCCGATGATCACCGCGCAGCGGGCGCCCAGCTGATTCGCGCTCTTGAGCTGGTTGCCGAGCCGGCGGTTCCGGAACTCATAGATCGCCGACACGCCCGACGCTCTCAACATCTGAGCGGCTTGCAGCGCCTGCCGGCGTGCCTCGTCGCCGAGCCAAGCCACGTAGCAGTCAATCTGGGGTCGCGGCTCCGGGAGCAAGCCGTGATCGCGCAACAGCTCCGTCAGTACCACGTCACCCATGCCGAACCCAAGCGCGGGCATGTCCACGCCCGCGATTACCTGAAGCAGGTCGTCGTAGCGGCCGCCCCCGCAGATGGCGCGCAGCTCCCGGCGGGCGTCCCACAGCTCGAACACGATACCGGTATAGTAGGCCAGACCGCGGACGACCGAGAGGTCCACATCCACGTAATCGGCCACACCTAGGTCGCCCAGGTGCCCCAGATAGGTGGAGAGCTCGGCGATCCGCTCGCCCACGCTCGACACATCTCCGAACGCCGCGTCGAGCGCGTCGATCCCGCGTAACTCGACGGCGGAGAAAATTCCCTCGATCGTCGCCGTCTTCAGCCCGAGCTTTTCGAAACGCTCCTCCAGCCGCTCTCGCGGTTCCCGCTCCAGCTTGTCTGCCGCTTCGTAGACCCGGGTCAACGACGGCTCCGGCACGCCGAGGTGTCGAAATATGGCGGCGAGCACGCGACGGTCCGACACCCGGGCGCGAACCTGGGACGAGTCGAGGCCAGTCGTTCGGACGATGTCGATCGCCGCCGCCAGCAGCTCGGCGTCTGCCAGCACATCGGACTCACCGAGGATGTCCAGGTTGAGCTGGAAGTGCTCGCGCAACCGACCGCGTTGTTTCCGCTCGTAGCGGAAGAGCTGTGGCATGGAGAACCAGCGAATCGGCTTGCGCAACGCCCGGGCTCGCGCGCCCACCATTCGGGCGAGTGTGGGAGTCATCTCCGGCCGCAGGGCGACCTGCCGTCCGCCTTTGTCCTCGAACTCGTAGAGCTGCTGTACGATCTCTTCGCCCGACTTGCGCGTGTAGATCTCGAGTGGCTCGAGCGGTGGTCCGTCATACTCCTCGAACCCGTAGTGGCGGGCCACTTCACTCCATACGCTCATCAGATACGAACGTGCGGCCAGATCCTCCGGATAGAAGTCTCTGAAACCCGGTAGCCCCTTGAGTTCCACCATGGGCGAATCTATCCGGCCGCGCTCGGCTGTAACAGCCCGACCGGAATGTTGAGCGCTTGCATGGCGTCGCCCACCGTGTGGTGCGAGCCGGTGACCACGACGGTCGGCGCCAGGGCCGCCGCGTAGTCGAGCGCGTCCTGGAAGTCCTCGACCACCTTCACCGGGTAGCTCGAAACCCGCGCCGCGACCTCCGCGGCGTTCCAGCGTCGCTCCGGGGGTGAGCTGGGGGCCACCGTGAATACGGAGACGTCAGCCAGCGCCAGGAGCGGCGGCAGCATCTCCGGCCAGGGCTTGTCACCCAGGATCGCGACCACCAGCGCCAGCGGTCCCGGCAGGTCGAGGCTGGTGAGCCCCTGGGCCAGCGATTCGACAGCCTGAGGATTGTGCGCGACATCGAGGACCCAGGTCCGCTCGCGCCTTCGCGCCACCTGCAAGCGGCCGGGCCAGCGCACGTTCGCGATCCCTTCCCCGATGTGTCGAGTGCCCGGCCGCCAGTGCTCGGGCAAGCTCTGAGCGACCAGCGCCGCCAGTCCGGCGTTCCAGGCCTGATGTGCTCCCAACAGCGGACAGCTCAACGCGATCGCCTCGGCAGCCCCGGGGCCGACGTACTCGAGCTCCGTCCCCGAGCGGTCGATCCGGATCCGGCGCACGGCGGCGTCGTATCCGAGCTGACGCAGGGGAGCGCCGGCGTGGCTCGCGTGCTCGCGGACGATGCGGCCGGCCTCGGGCTCCAGCCTGCCCAGCACCAGCGGCACACCCGGCTTCGCGATGCCCGCCTTCTCGCCGGCGATCGCCGCCAGCGTATGACCCAGGTAGTCGGAGTGGTCCCAGGCGATGTTGGTGATCGCCGCCACGTCCGGCAGCAGGACGTTCGTGGCATCGAGGCGGCCTCCGAGCCCCACCTCGGCCACAACGTAGTCTACCTCTGCCTCGGCGAAGCAGAGGAAGGCAAGCGCCGTCGTGGCCTCGAAGAAGGTGGCCCCGACCTCCTCGGCCAGGGGGCGAAGCCGCCGCGCACCGGCGCTGAGCAGCTCCATGTCGGCCGGCCGCCCGCCGATGCGTACCCGTTCGCTGAAATCGACCAGATGCGGGGATGTATACAGCCCGACCCGCAGGCCAGCGGCGCTCAAGATGCTGGCGATCATCGCCGCCACCGAGCCCTTCCCGTTCGTGCCACCCACGTGGATCGAGCGGAAGGCCATGTGCGGCCGACCTACGCGATGCAGAATGTCACGGGTGCGGCGTAACCCCCAACGTATTACCCCTGTGGGCCTCAGCCCCAGGAGTCCCGATAGATCGGTCGTTCCCATCCTCGCTCGCAGGAAGCGTCCTCAGCTCAAGAGCGAACCGGGGACCGGCTGGCGGCGCAATTCGTTGTGACCTTTGGGGCCTAATAATAAAGGACGGTGCGGCAATCGGTAGGGCCGGCGGAGCGGGTCCGGCTCGAGGCGGCCAGCCAGCGTCGCGCCGGCTAGGCGCGCCGGCCGTCCAACATGTGGCTGAGAATCGTGGAAACAGTTGATTTCAGCTCGGGCCGGGGGACGACGATGTCGACCATGCCGTGCTCGAGCAGAAACTCGGAACGCTGGAACCCATCTGGAAGCTCCTGCCCGATCGTCTGTTCGATCACCCGCGGCCCGGCGAATCCGACCAGCGCTCCGGGCTCCGCCACGATGATATCGCCGAGCATGGCAAAAGAGGCCGTCACGCCGCCTGTGGTCGGATTCGTGAGGATGGAAATGTAGGGTAGCCGAGCCTGGTGAAGGCGACCGAGCGCGCTCGACGTCTTGGCCATCTGCATCAAGGAGAGCACGCCCTCCATCATCCGCGCACCCCCCGACGCCGAAACGATGATGAGCGGATTGCCGTGATCGAGCGCGCGCTCGGCGACTCGCGCGATCTTCTCGCCGACGACCGACCCCATCGACCCACCGATGAACCCGAAGTCCATTACTCCGAACTTTATCGGCCGTCCGTCAAGATGCCCGGACCCGGTGATCACCGCTTCTTTATTCTTGCTCTTTATCACCGCGCGCTCATAGCGCTCGGCGTAAGCGCTCGGACCCACGAATTTCAGCGGATCCACCGACCGTAACTCGGTATCGTATTCTTCCTCCAGAGCGTTGTCGAGCAGCAACTCCGCGTAATCGTCGGGCTTGATTCGGAAGTGGTAGCCGCACACCGAACAAACATGGAAGTTGTCAGCCAGTTTCTCGCGGTAGATAATTTCGCCGCAGCCGTCGCACTTCGCCCAGACATCTGGCGGCAGCTCCCGCTTCTGCTTGACGAGTCTCTTCTTTTCCTTGCGAAACCAAGCCATCTAAAGCTGAACCTCCCGGCGCGTCATCCTCACCCGCGTTCCGGCGGACGGCCGGACCGCGCGAGGTCTTGCCGCTTGCCGCTCTAAAGATCGGCGGCGGAGGCCGGCCCCGCAACGTGCGGGCGGAGGCCGCAACTGACGGCTGCAGGGCGACCGGCCGCGCCGTCAGCGCCCTGACCCGGCGGCGAGCCTAGGGGCCGGCCTTGCGCTCGGCCGCCACGCGTTGAACGACCGCCAGACATAAGAAGGAAACGAGGAGGAAGCTGCCTCCGTAGCTGAGCCATGGGAGGGGCAGCCCGGTGATTGGGAGCAGACCCACGGTCATCCCCACGTTCGCCACCAGGTGCGCGAACCAGAGCGAGAAGATGCCGAAGACGACCGACGAGGCGAAGGCGTCGGTGTTGCGCTCGGCGATAATGAGTAGGCGCCAGAGCAAGAGCCCGAAGCAGAGCATGACGATGCAGATACCGACGAAGCCGAGTTCCTCGCCCACGACCGCGAAGATGAAGTCCGTATGCTGTTCGGGTAGGAAGGCGAGTCGCTTCTGGGTTCCCAGCGAGAACCCTTTGCCGAGCCAGCCGCCCGAGCCGATCGCCACCTGCGACTGCATCAGGTGCCACCCCGCCCCCTGCGGGTCCGCCTCCGGCTGGAGAAAGGCCAGTATCCGCAACTTCTGGTAGCCCGCCAGGCTTCTCCAGGTCGGGAGCACCAGCACGCCCATCGCCAGGTTGGCGAAGATGACCGCCAGCGACTCCGACAGATAGGCCCGTGTCCAGTAGAGGAAGGCCACGAGAAGCAGGAACCAGACGCCCCAGAGCGGAGTGGAAAAGGCCAGGGCCAAGCTGGCCAGCGGGCTCAGGAAGAGAATCAGTTTGGAGGCCGGCAGCCCCGACCAGTAGAGGGCGGCGATGAGAATCGCCAGGAAGACGGCCGCGGTGCCGATGTCCGGCTGAGCGGCGATGAGGACGACGGGCAAGAACACGACCGCGATGAACGGCCAGAGCTCCCAGAGAGAGTCCGGCGGCCGCTCGCGGCCGGCGATGAGCTTGGCCAGGACGAGGATCGTGGCGAGCTTGGCGAACTCCGAGGGCTGCAAGCCGATGAAGCCGAAACGGATCCAGCTGCGCGGGCCCGTCCCTTGACCGAAGAAGAGCACCGCGACCAGGCCGGCGATGGCGACGACGTAAGCGGCCGGAGTCACCCACTCGAGCCATCGCATATCGATGCGGATGGCGATGGCGAATATCACGAGCGAGAGGGCGAGCCAGATCGCTTGCTTGCGCCAGATCCCCGTCACCGGCGATGGGATCTCCAGCTCGCCGGCCGAGTAGATCATCGCCACGCCGAAGATGGCCAGGCCCACGGCCAGCCCGAGGACGAGACCGTCACCGATCTTGAACGCGACTCTCCCTCTCATCCCCCGGCCACCTCTGCGTCGGCGCGCTCTTCGCGCTGATCGTTGAGGTAATGGGCGATCAATTGCGACACGATCGGCGCGGCAGCGGATGAGCCGTGGCCTCCCGCTTCGACCACGGCGACAGCGGCGATCGTGGCATCCTCCGCCGGCGCGTAGCCGATGAACCAGGCGTGATCGTCGCCGTGCGGGTTCTGAGCCGTCCCTGTCTTACCCGCCAGTGTCCAATCCGCCAAACGCGATCCCCGCGCCGTTCCACCGGCCTCGTTCACCACCTCGACCAGCGCCGCTCGCAGCGTCTCGCGCTGTTTTGCGTCGAGCGGCAACCTGCCCGCCGGCTCCGCAGTGGGGCCGTCACGCGCGACGCGGGGGGTTGGCAAGGTGCCGTCGTTGGCCAGGGCAGCGAAATACTGGAGCATCTTCAGGGGGCTCTGCGCATTCTCGCCCTGGCCGATCGCCAGGTTCAACACGACCGAGTTGGTCCAGCCGCTGCGGCCGTAGCGCCGCGTGTACCAGGCGGTATCGGGCGGAAAGATCCCTTTGATCTCCGATGGCAGATCGACGCCGGTGGGCGTGCCGAAACCGAAGGCGGGCACCGAGTTCAGGTAGCGCTGCAGACCGACCTTCAGACCGAGCTGGTAGAAGTAGACGTCGCAGCTTTCGCGGATCGCTCCGCGCAAGTCAAGCGCGCCGTGCCCGGACGGCGTCCAGTCTTTGAAGACGCGGCCGAAGTACATCAGCGCCCCGCGGCAGGGTATGGGCATCCGGGTGTCGCTGTCCGCCTGGCCCTGCTCCATGGCGACCGCGGCCAGAACCAGCTTGAAGGTGGAGCCGGGAGCGTAGGTGGCGGAGACGGCGCGATTGAACATAGGCCGGCCCGGATCCATGTTCAGCGCTCTCCACTGGGCAGGCTCGAACTTGCCGACGAAGAGGTTGGGGTCGAAGCTCGGTGAGCTGAACATGGCGAGCACCGCGCCGCTGGCCGGTTCCAGGGCCACGATCGCGCCCTTCATCGTGTCGGGGAAAAGCTCGGCAGCGCGTCGCTGGAGTTCGAGGTCGATGTTGAGATACATGTCGCGCCCTGGCGACGGCGGCACTGTCTCGCGGCCCCGGAACTCGCCAACCAGTCGGCCGAGGGCGTTGACCTCCACGTAGCGAACGCCCGGCTGGCCGGCCAACACGCGGTCGTAGACCCGCTCGACGCCGGTACGGCCCGCGATTCGCCCCGGCTCGTAGCCCTCGAACTCCGGCAGCTGCAGGTCGCTGTCGCTGACCTCACCCACATAGCCGACCACGTGAGCTAGAATCGGCCCGGCCGGGTAGTGACGTTTGGGAGCAGTTTCGATGACGATGCCGCCGGGAAGTTCGACGCGCCGCTCCTCGATCGCGGCGACCTCAGCGAAGCTCGCGTCGCTCTCGACGGTGACGGGGCGATTCGGGTGCTGCCGGTAGCGCTCGATCAGCGCATCCACCTGCTCTCTCGAGTGGCCGAGGATCTCCGCCAGCGTCTGCAGCACCGAGCGCAACGAGTCGACCGAACTAGGTAGGACCACGATCGAGTAACCCGGCACGTTCTCCGCCAGCACCCTACCCTTGCGGTCGTAGATCGTACCCCGCGCCGCCGGGATCGTGAGCGCCCGGATGCGGTTCTCGTCCGACCGCAGAGCGTAGGTCGTGTGCTTGAGGATCTGGACGCGGAAAAACTGAACCGCCAGTCCGACGATCACCAGCACGACAAGCCAGCGGGCCAGGCGGCCCCGCACCTGACGATAGACCTCGGGAGGCCGCAGAATCGAGCTCATCGCGCCCTCACGGCCGGCAGAACCAGGTAGCCGATCGCGCCCGTCGCCAGTGCACCGAGCGGAGCCTGCAGCGCCACATACGACAGGGTGTCACCGCCGGCGCCCATGATCACGTAGCTCGCGGTCTCGTAGAGCCAGGTTCCAACGAACAGGTAAGTGCCCATGAAGAGCGGCTCCTCGCCCAGAAACAGATCGCGGGTCGTCGATCCAAGATAGGCGATGACCACGAGCAGCAAGGTGGCGAGGCCAAAGTGGCTTACTGCCACAGCATCCTCCAGCAATCCCAGCACGAACCCGAGCGCGGCCGCCGTCCCCGGCCTTAGCTCGCGGGCCGCGACCAGCACGGCGCAAACCAGCAGGTTGGGGCTGGCGTACCACGAACCGAAAAGCGGACTCAGTCCGAAGTGCAGGAAGCAAAGGACGACAACGACGATGGCGAGCCCAAGCCGGCTACCTCCGCGGTCAGCCACCATCAACGCGACTCGGCGGCGCCCCCTCGACGCCAGACATCCTCCAAGTCACCCGAAGCGCCGCGATCGACCAGCACCATCACTTCCCGCACGGCCTCGGGGTAGACCGCCGGCTCGACAAGATAGCTTTTGGCCCAGCCGGCCTCGGCCTCCGTCAGCTCCAGCACCCGCCCGATAGGGATGCCCCGGGGAAAGACCCCACCCTGGCCGGAGGTGAGGAGCTCCGTACCCGGCGGCAACTCGGTCTGAAAGGGCGCGTTGTCCAGCCGCATGAGCAGAGGCGTGCCGTCCAGCGCGCGAATGATCCCAAACACGCGACCGTCCGCGGTCATCGCGCTCACCCGGAACTCGGGGTGCGTCCAGAAGTCGCCCGTCGCCTGGCGTCCCGTCACCACCCGGACCACCCCGACCAGGCCGTCCACCGCCACCACTGGCGCCTCGGGGAACACCCCCTGCGCCGCCCCGATGTCGACCACGAATGAGAGCTTGACCACCTCGCCCGCCCTACCTGCCGGCGCCAGATTGGCGGCGAGGAAGCGCCCCGCGCCCAGGCTGGCGAGGCCGAGCAGCGCTCGCAGCCGCCGATTCTCTTCCTCGACGTCAGATTTCTCTAGCAGCTCCGCGGACAGCGAGTCTCGCTGAGCGCGCAAAACCTCGAGGCGCGTTCGCGTCGCGCGCACATCCACGAACCGTTTCTGCAATTGCAACACCGGCGCGAGCACGCTCGAGCGAACCGCCGTTGCCAGCACGAGTTGATGCTCGTGGGGCAGGCTCATCAGCACTACCGCAGCGAGGAGTAAGAAGAGTAGACGCAGGGGATCGCGGCGCGTCAGCCGCTTCAAGCCGGACTCCGGGTCACCCCGTCGACTCAGACCGACA
Organism: uncultured Gemmatimonadota bacterium; assembly: GCA_964348165.1. Classification (GTDB taxonomy): domain Bacteria; phylum Gemmatimonadota; class Gemmatimonadetes; order Palauibacterales; family KS3-K002; genus CAYGAJ01. The sequence continues at coordinate 18,531 of CAYGCC010000242.1, forward strand.
GTACCGCTCGATATCTCGGTAGGTCGTCGAGGATGCGTCCGGCGCCGCGGACCACGCACGTTAGCGGCTCCTCATCGACGTGAATCGGCAGATTGGTCTCTTCCTGCAACAAGCGATCGAGCCCGCGAATCAACGAGCCGCCCCCCGTCATCACGATGCCGCGATCGACGATATCGCTGGCGAGTTCGGGCGGAGTGATCTCCAAGGCGCGGCGGACTGCCTCGACGACCTGCTGGATCGGTTCCTGGATGTGCTCCCTCACCTCTTCGGAGTGGATCCGCACCGTCTTTGGAATGCCTGACACGAGGTCGCGGCCTTTCACGTCCATCTCGCGCTCTTCGCCCACAGGTGCGGCGGAACCGATCTGGATCTTGATCGCCTCCGCGGTCGGCTCCCCGATCAGCAGGTTGTAGTTCTTGCGCAAGAAGGTGACGATGGCGGAGTCGATCTCGTCGCCGCCCACGCGAATCGAGGTGTCCGACACGATGCCGCCCAAAGCGATGACCGCGATCTCGGTGGTGCCGCCACCGATGTCGATCACCATGTTGCCCGTGGGCGTCTCGACAGGTAGGCCGACCCCGATGGCCGCCGCCATCGGCTCCGCTACCATGTAGACTTCTTTGGCTCCCGCCGCCTGCGCCCCGGCCCGCACCGCCCGACGCTCGAGCTCGGTGATACCCGAGGGTACCCCGATGACGACCCGAGGCTTCAAGCGGAAGATGCGCTTCGCCGTGACCGTCTTCAGAAAGTGGCGAAGCATGAGCTCGCTGACGTCAACGTCGGCGATGACGCCATCCTTCAGCGGCCGGATCGCCTCAATGCCGCCCGGCGTGCGACCGAGCATGCCTTTGGCTTCGAGGCCCACGCCGACCAACTTGCCGTTCGACTTCTCGACCGCCACCACCGACGGCTCGTTCAGGACGATCCCTTCGCCCTTGACGTAGATCAGCGTGTTGGCCGTCCCGAGATCGACCGCGATGTCGTTGACCGGAAGCAGCCTGCCGGAGTTCAACCAGCTGAAGCTCATTGGGATTTAGCTACACTCCTTCAAGCGGTCGGCGGGGTGCACCGTCCTCTTGACCCTCTAAGTCAATACGGGTGCCGGCAGGGGAGCCTGCTAAAACTATAAGAACCGGCGTGCGCAATCCAGCCGCCGGCCCGGGCCGCCGCCCCGCGCCGCCCGATGGCCGCCACCCGTCAAGAGCCCAGGGGCGCCCCGATCACCTCGTCGATGGGCGTGTAATCGAGCCCGAAGGCGTCCGCCACCCCACGACATGTCACCTTACCTTGCACCATGTTCACGCCCAGGGCGAGGGGAGGGTCCTCACGACAGGCCCGTTCCCACCCAAGTTCGGCCAGCCTCAGCGTGTAGGGGAAGGTCGCGTTGGTGAGCGCCAACGTCGACGTGCGGGGGACGGCGCCTGGCATGTTCGCGACGCAATAGTGGATCACACCGTCCACGACGTATGTGGGGTTCTCATGCGTGGTCGGTCGAGCGGTTTCAATGCAGCCGCCCTGGTCGACCGCCACATCGACGATCACCGCACCGTCCTTCATCAGCTTTAGATCACTGCGCAACACCAGATGCGGTGCCTTGGCGCCAGGTAGCAACACGGCGCCCACCAGCAAGTCGGCGCGGGCGATCGCTTCGAGGATGTTCGTGCGGTTAGAGTAGACCAGGTCGACGTTCGCCGGCATGACATCCTCGAGATAGCGCAGCCGCTCCAGATTGACGTCGAGAATGGCGACGCGGGCGCCAAGACCGGCAGCCATCTTCGCCGCGTGCGTCCCCACCACACCGCCACCCAGCACCACAACCTCGGCCGACGGGACCCCCGGCACGCCGCCCAGCAGGATTCCGCGCCCGCCGAACGACTTTTCCAAGAACTTTGCGCCTTCCTGGATCGCCATCCGGCCAGCCACCTCGCTCATCGGCGTCAGCAGTGGCAACTCGCCGCGCGGCAGTTGGACCGTCTCGTAGGCGATGGACACGGCACGGCTCTCCAAAATCGCGAGCGTCAGCTCCTTCGACGCGGCGAAGTGGAAATAGGTAAAAACCACCTGCTCCGGCTTGATCCGCGGGTACTCCACGGCGATCGGTTCTTTGACTTTGATCACCAGCTCGGCTTTCGACCACACGGCGTCGGCCGAATCGAGTATCTTCGCTCCAACTCCGCGGTACAGCTCATCCTCGAAACCGCTGCCCAGACCCGCGCCCTTCTCCACCAGAACTTCGTGACCCGCCCGCACCAGGGTCTCCACGCCGGCCGGAACCATCGCCACCCTGTTCTCGCCCGGCTTGATCTCCTTGGGCACACCAACAATCATCGCTCGAGCCTCGCTTCCTGAATGGGCTGTTCCCTGACTCGCGGTTCCGACTCGCTCTGCGGCCCCCCCTCAGGCTCCCTCGCCATCGGGGCCCAAGCGGACGATCACCTGCTGCTCAGGAGCATAGTACTTCCGGCAGAGCTCGGCCACCTCGTCTTTGTCCACGGCGTCGATCCGCGCGCAGATCTGGTCCAGCGTCAGGTAGGGCTCGCTGTACAGCGCCACTCCTGCCAGGCGGTGCAGGCGCGCCGAGGTGGACTCCAGGGAGAGCAGCAGCTGACCCGTGGTCTGCTTCTTGATCGCGGCGAGGCCGTCGCCTGTGAGGCTGTCCCGGGCCAGCAGCTCCAACTCGGCACACACCTCGTCCACGGCGCGATCGGCGGCTTCCGGCCGCGTCGCCATATAGATCCCCGACATCCCGCCTCGGGCGTAGAAGGCTTGGAACGAGTAGATCGTGTACACCAACCCCAATTCTTCGCGCACCCTCTGAAACAGGCGGCTGCTCATGCCGCCGCCCAGGGCCGTAGAGATCAAGATGGCGGCGTAGCGCCGCGGATCGCTTCGGGCGAAGGTCGGGGCGCCCACGCAGATGTGAACCTGCGAGCTATCCCGTGCGTACCGGCGCTCCCCCGGTGAACCTCCATCCGGCGCACTCAGCTCGGGTGCCACCCCACGGGCGCTCCGAGGCGGAAAATGCCGCGCCACCAGCTCGAGCAGCTCGTCGTGCTGCACGTTACCCGCGGCGGCGACCAGGGTCACCTCGGGCTGGTAGGCCGCACGCCAGAGCTCGACCAGATTCTCGCGGGTGATGCCGCCCACGGTCTGCGCGGTCCCGAGCACTGGGTTTCCGTAGGGATGCCTCCCCCAGAGCGAGCGCGCGTGCAGGTCGAAAACCAGCTCTTCGGGCGCGTCCTCGACCCCGGCGATCTCTTCGAGGATCACGTTCCGCTCGATCGCCAGGTCGCTTTCGCGCAGCAGGGGGTGAAACATCAGGTCGGTGAGAATCTCGATCGCCACCGGCAGGTGCTCATCCAACACGCGGGCGTGACAAGCCGTATGTTCCCGCGACGTGTAGGCGTCTAACGCACCGCCGATGCCCTCGATCCCCAACGCGATCTCGTGGGCCGAGCGGGTCTCGGTGCCCTTGAATATCATGTGCTCCAGCAGATGCGAGGCACCCATCCGCTCCACGGGATCGTGGCTCGCGCCCCAGCGAACCCAGATTCCCACGGCCACCGAGCGAACGGCCGGCACCCACTCGGAGAGCACCAGCGGGCCGCCGCCGAGCTCGGTCCGGTAGACCCTCTCATCCAGCTGCACGGTCGTCGCAGCGTCCGAGCCGCTCATGGGGCTTGTTGCGTTGGCGCGGATATCCAAGAAAAGGCCGCCCGCGAGCAGCGGGGGCGGCCTACTCAGTCGACGGCGAAGCCGCCGGGTTCACGATGTTTTCGAGGTCTCGAGCTCGGCCGCCGTGGCAGCTCGACGCGACAGCCGCATGCGGCCGCGCTCGTCGACCGAGATCAGCTTCACCTTCACCACATCCCCGCGTTTCACCACATCCTCGGTCTTGGCGACTCGCCCCTCGGCCAGCTCCGAGATATGGCAGAGCCCCTCCACACCCGGCAGGATCTCCACGAAAGCCCCGAAGGTCGTCGTGTTCTTGACCACGCCCTCGTAGATGCGGCCGACCTCGGGCTCCTCCACGATCGCCTCGACCATCTCGCGCGCCCGCTCCCCGGCCTCACCGCTCACGGAGGAGATCGTGATCAGACCCGAGTCTTCGATATTGACTTCGGCGCCCGTCGCCTCCTCGATGCCCCGGATCGTCTTGCCCTTGGGCCCGATGACCTCGCCGATCTTCTCCGGGTTGACCTGGAGCGTGATGATTCGTGGGGCGGTCGGCGAGAGCGATGAGCGCGGCTGGGCCAACGTCTTGTCCATGATGTCGAGGATGTGGAACCGAGCCTCACGCGCGCGGTTCATCGCCTCGCGCATCAGATCGGCTGACAACCCCTCGACCTTGATGTCCATCTGCACCGACGTGATGCCTTTTCGCGTGCCGGCGACCTTGAAGTCCATGTCGCCCAGGTGATCCTCGATACCCATGATGTCCGTGAGGATCACGACCTTTTCGCCCTCCTTGATCAAACCCATGGCGATGCCGGCACACGCGGCACGCACCGGTACTCCCGCCTGCATAAGCGCCAACGAGCCGCCGCAGACGGTCGCCATCGACGACGATCCGTTCGACTCGAGAATGTCGCTCACGATCCGAATCGTGTAGGGAAACTCATCGTAAGGCGGCAGCAAAGACTGCAGCGCCCGCTCCGCCAAAGCGCCGTGTCCGATTTCGCGCCGCGACGGTCCGCGGAACGGTCGAACCTCGCCCACCGAGAACGGCGGGAAGTTGTAGTGCAGCATGAAGGACTTCGAGGTCTCCTGCAGCACGTCGACCGTATCGATCCGCTGCTCGTCGCGGCTCGTCCCCAGCGTGACCACCGCCAGGGCCTGGGTGCTGCCCCGTGTAAACAGCGCCGACCCGTGGGTGCGTGGGAGCAGGCCAACCTCGCAGGTGATGGAGCGGATATCCCGCGGTGCGCGGCCATCGACGCGCTCGTGCCGCTCGATGATCTGCTCTCGCAGCGTCTGGTACTCGATCTGGTCGATGACCCGATCGACCTGGTCCGCGTAGTCCTCAATCTCTTCCTGGAAGGGATCGGACACCTCGGAGGCCATGTCCTGGCGCAGTGCGGATAGCGCCGCGTTGCGCTCCTCCTTGGTCGGCAGATTGATCGCCTCGTCGACGCGAAGGCGCGCCAGCTCGCTCACCCGCTCCGCCAGCTCGGCGTTCAACGCGGGCGGCGTCCATTCCATCTTCGGTTTGCGCAGTGGATCGACCAGCTCTTTCTGGGTCGCCACCAGCTCCCGAATTCCCTCATGGGCGAATTCGAGCGCCTGGACGAACTCGTCCTCGGTAATCTCGAGCGCGCCGCCCTCGACCATGATGATCGAGTCCTCCGAGCCGGCAAACACGATGTCCACGTCGGAGAACTCGAGCTGCTGGAAGGTCGGGTTCAACACCCATTCTCCCTCCAAGCGCCCGACGCGAACGGCGGCGATGGGATAGGGGAACGGGACCTTGGACATGTTCAGCGCGGCCGAGGCGCCGATCAGCCCCAACACATCGGCGTCGTTCTCCTGGTCGGCGGACAGAATGTAGATGACGACCTGGAGCTCATTCATGAAGTCGTTGGGGAACAGCGGCCGGATCGCGCGGTCGATCTGCCGCGCCGAAAGGATCTCTTTCTCGCTGGGCCGTCCCTCCCGCTTGAAGAAGCCACCCGGGATCTTTCCAGCCGCGGAGCTCTTCTCCCGGTACTCGACCGTCAGTGGGAAGAAGGGAAGCCTGGTGGGCTTGTCATCGACGACAACCGTGGCCAGAATGGCCGTCTCGCCGAACTGGACGAGCACGGACCCGTCCGCCTGTCGTGCCATGCGACCGGACTCGAGTGTGAGATTCCGACCTGCGAACTTACGCTCAATCAATGTTGCCATTTTCTCCGCTGCTTTTCGCCGCTGCACAGTAACTGCGCGAGATGTGCATTAGATAGTAGAGTATACAAGGAAAGCCCCCCGGGGCTCTGTTCGCCTCGGGGCTTCTTTCGTTACCCTCGGAGTCCGAGATCCTTCGTCAGCTGACGGTAGGCGTCCGGGTTGGTGCGGCTGAGGTAGCGAAGCAGGCGTCGTCGCTTCCCCACCCACTTCAGCAGTCCCTGCCGGCTGTGATGGTCCTTGGGGTGCTGTCGGAGGTGCTCTGTCAAATCCGCGATTCGCCGGCTGAGCAACGCGACCTGAACCGCTGTGGACCCGCGGTCCGTTGGGTGGATCTGGTATTTCGCGATGAGCGCCGCCCGCTCGTCCTTGGTCATCACCATCCTGTAAACTCGTTCCAACTCCCTCTGGACCGCCCTGCTCGTCTCTCCAAGTGAATTCACTAACCTATTCCGCTATAGGCCCCATGTAAAGGCGGCCCAAAACCCCGCACCGGCGCCTCAACTCCGCCCGAAGAACTCCATCGCCGCGTCACGATCCCGCTTCATCTGCTCCACCAGCTCCGCCGCCGACCCGAACGGCTGGACGTCCCGCAGTCGCCTCAGGAACTCTACCCGGACCAGCTCCCCGTAGAGATCGCCGGCGAAGTCCAGCAGATGCAGCTCGATCGACGGCGGCGAGCCGCGGAAGGTGGGGCGCGGGCCGAGGTGCAGTAGGCCCGGCCCCAGGTGAGTCCGCGCCGCCGCCCGCACGGCGTAGATCCCCTGCCGCGGCAGCAGCTTGTCCTCGTGGCCGACGCTCACGTTGGCGGTAGCAAATCCCAAGGTGCGGCCCCGCCCCTCACCATGGACCACCACACCGGCGAGCGAGTATGGGCGCCCCAAGCCCCGGGCCGCCAGCTCCACGTCACCCGTCTCCACAGCGCCGCGGATGAGGCTGGACGAGACCGCGCCATCGTTCATCTCGATCGGCTCGACCACCTCGACTTCGAACCCGTACCGTCTGCCGATGCGTCGCATCGTTTCGGCGTCCCCGCTTCGCCCGCGTCCGAAACCGTGGTCGTAACCTACGACCAGTCGCTTCAGGTCGAACCGCTCCAGCAGCACGTCGCGAACGAATTCCTCCGGCATATAGAGCGACAGCGTGCGGGTGAAGCTGAGGAACACCGCGTAGTCGAGGCCCGAAAGCGTGAGGATCTCTTTCTTCTCGTTGGGCGTCGTGAGCAGACGTGGCGCGACATCGGGCCGGACGATCTTCAGCGGATGTGGGTCGAACGTGACCATCACGCTGAGCAGACCGTCCGCGTCGGCCGCCTCGCACAGCCGCCGCAGCACTGCCCAATGCCCGAGGTGAACCCCGTCGAAGGTGCCCACCGTGATACAAGACCCCTTCGCCTGCGGTGGCAGTCCCAGCCTCGACGCGGAGCGCGAGCCGCCGCTCATCGCCGTTCGCTCCCGCCCGCCGTCGCAAACACCTTCCTGGGATGCAGCTGATCGTCCCGCACCTCGCCGATGGCCAGCAAGCGGCCACCGGCCATCACCGCGACCGGGCCGGATGGCGGCCCGCCCTTCCACGCGACGGCCCGGCCCTGGCAAACCACCTCGGTCGCGGCCTGGTCCAGCTCCGCCCGCGCGAGCTGAGCCACGGCCTCCTCGGGCGGCCGTAACCGCGATAACAGCTCCTCCCGGGTCGGGTCGGCCTCGAGGCTCACACCCTCCTCCACGCGGTACGGCCCGATCTCGAGCCGGCGCAGACGGACGAGGTGCGCCCCCACACCCAGCGCCTCACCCAGGTCACGCGCCAGCGACCGCACGTAAGTGCCGCTCGAACAATCGATCTCGACCTCCAGGTCGGGCAGGTCGACTCGGAGCAGCTCCAGGCGATCGATGCTCACACGCTGGGCACGCAGCGGCACGGCGGCGCCTTCGCGGGCCAGCTCATAGGCTCGCCGACCCGCCACCTTTCTGGCCGAGTAAGCGGGGGGTAACTGCTCGATCACGCCCTGTTGCGCCTGGAGCGCGCGTCTCAGATCGTCCGCCTCAAGACCGCGCCAGAGGTCGTTGCGAGCGACGGTCGTGCCCGTTCGATCGTCGGTGTCCGTCCGTTCTCCCAACCGGATCACGGCGCGATAGGCCTTGGGCAGGTTGACCAGGTATTCGGCCAGGCGGGTGGCCCAGCCGAGGCAGAGCACCAGCAGGCCACTGGCGAAAGGATCGAGCGTCCCCGTGTGCCCGACGCGGCGCACCCCGGTGCTCCGCCGAACTCGCGCGACCACGTCGTGGGAGGTGGGACCCTCCGCTTTATCGATCAGGAGCAGCCCGACCGGGCTCATGACCCATCTTCGCTCTCGGGTGAACCCTCCTCGTCTTCGGCCTCGACCTCGGCCAGCAGTTCGTGGATGCGCGCGGCGTGCTCCTGAGTTCGATCGATGAGAAAGCGCAGCTCGGGACTGCGGCGTATTCGCAAATCGCGTCCCAGCCGCGAGCGGATGAATCCGGCGGCGCTCGACAGCCCGTCGAGCGCTTCCGCTTTGCGCGCCTCGTCGCCGGGAACCTGCACGTAGACGGTCGCCTGCATCAAGTCCGGGCTCACCCGCACCGCGGTCACTGTGACGGCCCCGATTCGCCCGTCCTTGACCTCACGCTGCAGGAGCCCGGCGATCTCTTCCTTCAGCAGTTGGTTGACCCTCTGCGTGCGACCGTATTCCTTCGCCATGCTGCGCCGTTACCGATGGTGGACCCGAGGCGGATGTCGAGCCTCGAACCGGAGTGGCCGGCCCGCTCAGTAGAAGATCGTCGTGCTGTCGATGATGCGCACCCGCGCGTCGGACGCCACCAGCGCATCGGCCCGCCCGAGGACCTGCTGCGCCAGCTTACGGTTCGCGGCGACGATCGCCGCGCACAGCTCCGCCCGCTGCCAAGTGTCCTGGAAATCGGTCTCCGCCACCGAGAGATTGTGGCGGCCTCGAAGCCGATCTTTGAGGCTTCGTAGTATCGCTCGTTTCTGCTTGAGGGAGGTGCAGCCATCGAGGTGCAGCTCCCAAGCGATCACACTCACGACCACGGCTGTCAGAGGTTATGTGCGTCCGCGCGCCGGCCGGTCTTTTGCGCCGGCCTGTCGGAGCCAAGGCGCTTAACGCTTCGCGCCTGTCTCTCCTTCCCCGGCGACGGTGGCCTGCGCTCCGACGCTGTCTTCGAGCGTGCGCGCCACCTGTTCCACCCGGAACGACTCCAGGATGTCACCGACCTTCACATCGTTGAAGTTCTCGACCGACACGCCGCACTCGTAGCCGGCCTTGACCTCCTTCACGTCGTCCTTGAAACGCTTGAGGCTGCCGACCTTGCCCTCGTAAACCACCACGTGGTCGCGCAGCACGCGCAGCGGCGCGTTCCGATCGATCACGCCATCGGTCACATAGCAGCCAGCGACCGTGCCCACCTTCGGCACTCGGAACAGCTGTCGCACCTCGGCGCTTCCCAGGATGAGCTCCTTCTCCTCCGGCGCGAGCATGCCCTCCAGCGCCGCCCGCACCTCCTCCGCCGCCTCGTAGATCACGCGGTACGAGCGAATGTCGACGCCCTCACGCTCGGCGAGCTCCCGCGCGTTGCGGTCCGGCCTCACGTGGAAGCCGATGATGATCGCCCCCGTCGTCTGCGCCAGCAGCACGTCGGTCTCGTTGACGCCGCCCACGGCGCGGTGGATGACCTGTACCTCGACCTCGTCAGTCGAGAGGCGCTCCAACTCGTCCGATAGCGCCTGCACGGAACCGTCCGTATCGCCCTTGATGATGAGCCGGAGCTGCGTCTTGGTCCCAGCCTGCACCGCCTCGAACACATCTTCCAACCGGGCCACCTGAGCTTTGCGGCGGATTTCCTTTTCGCGCTCGATTTGCTGCCGCTTGCCGGTGATCTCGCGGGCACGCTCGTAGTCGAGGACGATCAGGCTCTCGCCGGCCTGCGGGACGCCCTCGAAGCCCAGGATTCGAACCGGCATGCCCGGGCTCGCCGACTGGACGCTCTTCCCTCGCTCGTCGAGCAGCGCCCGGACGCGACCGGCGTAGACGCCGCAGACGAAGCCGTCTCCGATCTCGAGCGTGCCGTCGGTGACCAGGATCGTCGCCACGGGGCCCATCCCCCGGTCCAGCTCCGCCTCGATCACCGTGCCACGAGCCGATAGCCCGGCGTCCGCCTTCAGCTCGAGCAGCTCGGCCTGCAGCAAGACTTTCTCGAGCAGGTCATCGACGCCCTGGCCGCTCTTGGCCGAGATCTCGGAGCTCAGCACCTGGCCGCCGAAGTCTTCGATCACCACCTCGTGCTCCAGCAGCTCCTGCTTGACCCGGGTCGGGTTCGCAGAAGGAAGGTCGATCTTGTTCACCGCGACGATGATCGGCTTGCCGGCGTTCTTGGCATGGCTGATCGCCTCGCGGGTCTGAGGCATCACGCCGTCGTCCGCGGCGACCACCAGGATGACGATGTCGGTGATGTCCGCGCCGCGGGCGCGCATGGCGGTGAACGCTGCGTGCCCCGGAGTGTCGAGGAAAGTGATGCTACGACCCTCACCGACGCCGACCGAGTAGGCACCGATATGCTGTGTGATTCCACCGGCCTCACCGGCGATCACGTTCGTCTTGCGAATGTAGTCCAGCAGCGATGTCTTGCCGTGATCGACGTGGCCCATGATGGTGACGACCGGCGGCCGCGACTCCAGACGCTCGGGATGAGCCTCGTCGATCTCTTCGATCACGTCGGCGCCGTACTCGTCCTCACGCATCGCCTTGTAACCGAGCTCATCCGTGATTAGCTCGATCTGATCGAAGTCCAGCCGCTGGTTAATCGTGACCATCAACCCAAGATTCTTGAACGCCGAGGTGATGATCTCGTTAGGGGTGACGGCCACGAGGTCAGCCAGCTCCGCGACGGTCAGGAACTCGGCGACGCGAACCGTCTTCCGTTCCTCCTCGGCCATGCGCTCCGCCTCGGCCGCTTCCAGCTCGCGCTGCTCGCTGGACGTGTCCCGCCGTCGACGCCGACCGGGCCCCGCCCCTTCCATCTTGGCCAAGGTCCGCTTGATGTTCTCCTGCACCGCCTCCTGATCGACGAGCGTTCGCTTCTTCTTCTTGCGGGCGCGACGACGTCGTCGCCCGTCCAGCGTGTAGCCCTCGGCCTGAATGCGAACGACGCCGGCCGCCGTCGTCGGCGTCGCCGGCTCTCGCTTGTAGGACGCCGCTTGACTCGCCGCGACCGGCGTGGGAGGCGGAGGCAGCACCGGCTCGGCGGGAGCCTCCTCCTCTGCCAGGGCGGCGACCTCCTCGGCCTCCGACCTATCCTCGACCAACTCCGCGACCAGCTCCTCCTCTTCCGCCACCTCCGCTACGAGCGGCTCGACGGCCAGCTCGCTGACCTCAACTTCCTCGGCCTCCTCGACGGCCTCGTCCACAAACAGGAAAGGCTCGCGCGGCTCCGGAGCGGCTGCCGGCTCGGCCGCCACGACGGCCGCGACTTCTTCCAGCTCTTCGTCGGGCGCAGCCTCGGCCGCGACCTCGAGCGGCTCGGCGGGCTTCTCCACGACCCGTCGGCGTCGGCGCCGGCCCGTGGTCTTCGCCTTCGCCTCCTTCTCCGGCCGGCGCTTCTCGCGCTCGAGACGCGTACGGGCGCGGGCGACCTGACCGTCGTCCAGAGAGGACATATGGCTGCGAACCGGGATTTCCATTTCCCGGAGCAGATGGATCAGGTGTTCGCTCGTGATCTCGAACTCTCGGGCGAGCTCGTAAACCCGCATCTTCGCCAACGGTGAATCCTCCTGTCCGCTAGCCTTCCAGTTCTTCCATCAACTCCAAAACCCGACGCCCCAGCGATCGGTCGGTCACCGCGAGCGCCACCACGCGAGCGCGCCCGACCGCGCGTCCCAGCCGCTGGCTATCCAGGATGACCCGGTGCGCCAACGACCGTGCGTCCGCAAGTTTGACGAGCCGTATGCGGACCCGCGGCGACGCGTCTCCTGCGATCACGACTGCGGTGGCCTCGCCAGCGCGGATCGAGCGCCTCACCGCTTCGGTGCCGATCCTCAAGCCGCCGGCGCGTGCGGCCAAACCCAGGCTGGCCAGCACCCGTCGGACCGGCTCGCGCTCACCGATCCTCGCTTTCATTCTCGGCCGTGGCCTCGTCGTCCAACTCGGCCTCGACATCCGCCGGAGACGCTCCCTCACCGATCTCGTCGGGTCGAGGCTCGTTCGCGACCGCCGTCGCCGGCTCGCCCCGAGCCCGCTCGGCGGCCGCCTCGTCCTCGACCTCCGCCAAGCCGGCCGGCTCCGATTCCGTGCCCTCAGCGTCAACGGTCTCCGACTCCACGTCGGCCGCGAAAGGCCCGCCCGAGGCCACCGGCGTCGCGTCAGCCGGGGCCTGCGACGACAGCTCGGCCGGCTCCTCGACGATCGTCAGCTCCTCGATCATCTTGACCAGCGCGTCCGTCTCCTCCGGTCCCAGGCCCGGGATCCGCAAGAACTCCTCGCGCTCGAGATCGATGATGTCCATGAACGAGGCATAGCCCGCCGCCTCCAGCGCCGCCAGCACCGCGGGCGCGATATCGAGCTCCTTGAGCGGGAAATCGGCGGCGGTCTCTTCCTCTTCCTCGCCACGGAACAGCGTGCTCTGCGCCCCACGCTCCATCCACTCGCGGCTCGAATACAGGTCGATCTGCCAGCCGATCAGCTGCGAAGCCAACCGCACGTTCTGGCCGTTCCGTCCAATGGCCAGGGAGAGCTGATCCTCGTCCACGATCGCCGTGATCACCTTGCGCTCGCCGTCGGAAATCACCTTCGCCACCTTCGCCGGCGCCAGCGACCGCTTGGCATAGATCTCGGGATCGGGATGCCAGGGCACGATGTCGATCCGCTCGCCGCTCATCTCCGACACCACCGCCTGGACCCGCGAGCCCTTCAGCCCCACACAAGCTCCCACCGGGTCGATCGAATCGTCGTTCGAAACCACCGCGATCTTGGTGCGGCCGCCCGCCTCACGGGCGATATCGACGATCTTGACCACGCCCTGGTAAATCTCCGGGACCTCCAGCTTGAACAGCGAGGCCACGAAACCCGGGTCAGCGCGCGACAGAATGAGGCGCGGCCCTTTCGGCGTCTCCTCTAGCTTCTTCAGCACCGCCCGGATCGGCTCGCCCTGACGAAAGCGCTCGCGCGGATTCTGCTCGCGCCAGGGGACAATCGCCTCGGCTTCCCGTAGCATGTTCAACATCACGACCAGCTTGCCGCGCTCGATCGCCTGCACCTCGCCCGAGAGCAGCTCACCGATCTTGTCGCTGAACTCTTCGCGAATCCGGTTCCGCTCACCCTCGCGGACGCGCTGGATGATCCGCTGCTTCGCGGCCAACACCGCGGTGCGGCCGAAGCTGTCGAAGTCGACCGGGATCTCCAGAATGTCGCCCACCTGGAATTCCGGATCATCCCAGCGCGCCTCGGTGACGCTCACCTCGCGGGAGGCGTCGGTCACGTCTTGCACCACCTCTTTGAGGACAACGATCTCGATCGTTCCTTTTTCCTCATCGATCGTGATCTCCGGCTGGACGTTGGGGCCGTAGCGCTTCGCCAGCGCGGCGTGGAGCCCATCCTTGATCAAGTCATGTAACTCGTCGCGCGACAACGACTTGTGCGCCGTCATCACGCGAAAGGCCTCAAGAACCTGAGCCGCGTTCCCCATTTCCTTCTTCGCTCCTCGCTTCCCGACCGCCCCGGCCCTTGGCCGGCCGATCGGCCCTCGATGGTATTACTTCGACTTCCGCCGCTTCCGGCCCCGCCGCCTTCCGGCTCGGGGTTCCTCCCAGCGGAAAATCAGCTTCGCGCTGGCCACCGCCGATCGCGGCACTTCGAGCTCGGCCTGGTCGGCGAGCCGCAAGCGCAGCCGTTCTCCGTTCTCCGAGTCCACGACGCCCAGCAGGACGCCTTCCACCCGTTTCGACCCCGAGGCGAGCGCCTCGTAGCCGCGAAGCGCGACCTCGTGACCGACGTAGCGTTCAAAGTCGCGCCGTTTTCGCAGCGGTCGCTCGACGCCCGGCGACGAGACCTCGAGTATGTAGCTGGACGACACGTCGTCCCGTGCCTCCAACAGCGCCTCCAGCTCCCGACTGACCCGAGCGCAGTCGTCCACCGTCACGCCATGACCCGGCCCGGCATCCGGCCGGTCGATTCGCAGCCTCAGGAGCGGGCGCCCCGGGTGCCCGGCCTGATCGAGGTCGACGAGCTCGAAGCCCAGGCGCTCCAGAACCGCCTCGGCGACTCGCTCCAGCGTCTCCTGGACCGGGCTGATCTTGTCGCTCATAGCCTCTCGGCCGTGGGGCCGGCGTCGCACCCACCAATAAAAAAGTGGGGTAAAACTGCGTCCCCACTACTCTCGTAAGCTGGCCGCCTTGGGTTCGGCCCCTCACCCCCACAGCGGCGAAAATATAGAGCGGGCCGGGCCGAAAATCAACTGGGCGGGGCCCATCCGAGGAAGGCGCACATGCGCCGCCCCCGGTCGCCCGCCCGGTACGAGTAAAACCGCTCCCGGGCGCAGCGCGTGCAGCGCCCGGAAACCGTCAGTTGGCTGGCCGGTACCCCGCCGCCCCGGGCCCGCCGCGCGATGACGGCCCTGAGGTCGACCCGGCGGGACTCGGCGGGCACGTCGCCCAGCGCCGCCGCAACCTCAGGACCGACCTCGTAGCAACGGCCACAGATCGCCGGACCCAGGTGCACATGCAGAGACTCGGGCCTGGACCCCAGATCGGTTAGAGCGGCAAGCGTCGCTTCGATGACGCCCGCCGCGGTCCCCCGCCAGCCCGCGTGGGCGAGCCCGAGGAGACGGCGACCCGGATCGACTACGAACATCGGCACACAATCGGCCACGGTGACCGCGAGCAGGAGATCGTCAGAGGCCGTCACCAGGGCATCGGCCTCCCCGCTCTCGGGTTCGGCCCCGCTCCCGTCCCCAAACAACGCCACCCGCGCCCCGTGCACTTGCCGGCAGCGGGCCACCCGTCCCAGGCCCGTCGCAGTCTTCAGCCGTTCCCAGCCGTCCGTGCTGGCGCCGGCGGATCCCGGCTCGGCGCCCTCCCCGCGTTCGAACCGGAGCCGCGGCTCGCGCGCCGTCAGCCCCTGCACCAGCCGGGGAAAACGGGAGGCCCAACCGGCCTGCTGGAATACGGACAAGCCGTCGAGCTTGGTCTCGACCTCAGCCTCCCGTGGCACGGAACGCTCCGTCCCCATCGCCGCGCTCATTCCACCCGCTCGATCATCGCTCCCAGGGCCCGCAGCCGCTCGTCGATCTGCTCGTAGCCGCGCTCGATTTGGCCGATGTTGAAAATCTGGCTGCGGCCCTGGGCCCCGAGCGCGGCGATCAGGATCGCCATGCCGGCGCGGATGTCGGGGCTCTCGACCACGGAGCCACGCAACGTGGTGGGGCCCACCACGACGGCGCGATGCGGATCGCAGATCACGATCCGGGCGCCCATGGCCGTGAGCTTGTCGGCGAAGAACATCCGCGACTCGAACATCTTCTCGTGGATGAGCACCGTGCCCCGGCATTGGGTGGCCAGCACCAGCGCAATGCTGATCAGGTCCGCCGGGAACTGAGGCCAGGGGCCGTCATCGATCTTGGGGATGTGCTGGCCGAGGTCCATGCGGATCTCGAGAGACTGATCGGCCGGCACGCGCAGGGTTCGCCCGTCCAGCTCACAACTGACGCCCAACCGCTCGAACATGATGCGGATGCTCGCCAAATGGCTCGGCTCCACGTCGCCGATCGACAGTTCGCTGCGGGTGACGGCCGCCAGCCCGATAAACGAGCCGACCTCGATGTGATCCGGGCTAACCTCGGCCTGCGCTCCAGCCAGCCGCTCGACACCTTCGATCCGCAGCACGCCGGTCCCGACACCGTCGATCCGCGCGCCCATCGCGACCAGCAGGTGGCAAAGGTCCTGGACGTGAGGCTCGGCGGCGGCGTTTTGCAGCACGGTCGTACCATGGGCCAGCGTGGCGGCCATGATCACATTTTCGGTTCCCGTGACGCTGGGTTCGTCGAGAAAGATATGGGCACCGCGAAGTTTGCCTCGCAGAAC
Organism: uncultured Gemmatimonadota bacterium; assembly: GCA_964348165.1. Lineage (GTDB taxonomy): Bacteria > Gemmatimonadota > Gemmatimonadetes > Palauibacterales > KS3-K002 > CAYGAJ01. The sequence continues at coordinate 34,512 of CAYGCC010000242.1, forward strand.
GAACTCATCGCCCAGCTCGACCTCGGCGCCGAGCTGCTGCAGCGCTTCGAAATGGGTGTCGAGGCGCCGCCGGCCGATCACATCACCTCCCGGCGGCGGCAATCGCAGCTGCTGGGTGCGGGCGAGCATGGGGCCGGCGAGCAGGATCGAGGCGCGGATGCGGGCGGCGAGTTCCGAGTCGAGGGCGACCGAGCGAACCTCGCCGGCACGGAGCTCCAGCACCCCCCGACCCTGCCACTCCGCCTGGACGCCCAGGGCGGCCAGGAGCTCAAGCATCGTGTGGACGTCCCGGATGTCCGGGACGTTTGCAAGGCGCACGGGTTCATCGGTCAAAAGTGCCGCCGCCATCATCGGCAAGGCGGCGTTCTTGTTGCCCGCCGGCCGCACCTGGCCTCGCAGCCTCCGACCCCCCACAACGACAAAGCTGCTCATCGCCGGCCCAACTTAGGTTGGCCTGTTCCTGACAGTCAATCTGGGCCGCCGGCAAGCGTCGAATCGAGGCCGGCAGCCGATCGCTGTTCTTGACACCATCGCCCGGCGGGAGCTATGTGAATGGCGGTCTCTTACCGGTGCACAACAGATGAAGCTTCATCGCTATCTGAGCCCCGAGCTCGTCATCCTCGACCTGCAGGCGAACGGTGTAGAGAGTACGCTGACCCGCATGGTGCACAGGCTAGCCGAGCAAAACCTGTTGGAAAACGAGCAAACTGTCCTCACCGCTCTCCTGGAGAGAGAGGCGGCCCAGTCGACGGGGATCGGCGGCGGCGTGGCGATCCCCCATGCGGTCTGTCCGGAACTCTCTTCGACCATCATCGAACTGGCGCTATCGCGACAGGGCGTGGACTTCCTCTCGCTGGACGGAAAACCGGTCCACACGTTCTTCCTTCTCCTCTCACCTCCAGCGCACAGCAGCACGCACATCAAGCTACTGGCGCGGATCGCGCGATTGATGCGGCAGCCAGAGTTCCTCGAGCTGCTGCTGAGCGCGGCTACGGCTGACGATGTGATCCGGCTCATCCGGCAGTTCGACGAAGAGCACCCTTAGGGATCACCCGCACTCGTCCACCCCATGCACTTGCTCGTGGCAGTAATCAACCAGGTCGAAGCGCTCGACGATGTGCTGTCGGGTTTCCTCGAGCTGGGGATCACCGGCGCGACGATCATCGATAGCGAGGGGATGGCCCGGGTGCTGACCCACGACATCCCCCTGTTCGCTGGCATCCAGACGCTGATCTCGCGCTCGCGGGCGCAGAACTACACGATCTTCAGCGTCATCGAAGAGGCAGAGAAGGTCGAGGCGGCGTTCGCGCTGATCCAAGACGTCTGCGGCGACCTCCAGGAAGCCGGGACCGGGATCGTGTTCACCATCCCCGTAACGCGCGCTCGGGGAATCGCCCCGGAGCTCGGAGAGGGCGACCAGCTTTGAACCCGATTCTCGTCGTTCTGCTCCTGGTCCTCATCGGGTTGCTGGGCGCCCGCCTCGGTTTCGCTGAACGAGAGGTGCCGCTCGGGCCCCGCATCTTCATCACGATCGGTGGCCCGTTCCTCTTCCTCGGCTTCATCCTGGGGCCCCACATGGCCCGCGTGCTCTCGTCCGCGACCATCGGCCAGCTCACGCCGTTCCTCGCCTTAGGTCTCGGCTGGATCGGCGTGCTTTTCGGTCTCCAGCTCGATCGCGGACACCTGCGCCAGTTTCCGCTGCGTTATCTCGCCCTGACCTGGATCCAGGCCGCCGTCGCCTTCGCCATCGTCTACCTCGTCGGTCGGCTGATCACCGACGCCTGGTTCGCCCGCAGCTACGACGCCATCGTGCTGGTGGCAGCGGCTACGGCTTGCGTTTCCACGCCCGCCGCGATCGCGCTCATCTCGAACACCTATATGACTCGGGGGCCGGTAACCCGAATGCTTTTCTACGCGGGAAGCCTCGATGCCGCGGTGGGGATCGTCGTGATCGGCTTCACACTCGCCGCCTATCACGCCGGGGCGCCGGGCCGCGGTTTAGATCTCGATCTTGGCGAATGGCTCGCGGTGACGCTCTTGCTCGGTGTCTTCTTCGGCGTCCTCTTCCTCTCGCTGACCCGCATACGGCCGCGAACACAGGAGCTCGTGCTTCTCTTGATCGGCCTCGTGCTCTTCGCAGCCGGCACCGCCTTTTACCTGTCGCTGTCACCCCTGCTCGTCTGCATGATCGCCGGGATCGTCATCGGCAACCTCTCGCCCATGCGCCGTCGCATCTACACGGCGCTCTCCCAGTGGGAGAAGCCGATCTATATTATGTTACTGGTCCTCGCCGGAGCCCTGCTCGAGTTTCCATCCTGGTGGATCGTCCCGCTGGTCGCCGCGTACGTAGCGGGCCGGGTCATCGCCAAATGGGCGGGGGGCCTCGTCGCCTGGGGCTTGAAGCCGCGCGGAATGCGGCTGCCAGCCAGCTTTGGGCTCGCGCTCACGCCACAGGGTGGGCTTTCACTGGCCATGGCAATTTCCTTCGTTCTCATCTACGTTCCAACAGCGCCGGAGCTGACGGTGGCCAAGAACATATTCTTCGCCACCGTGGTTATCGCCGTGGGCATCAGCGACCTGATCGGACCGTTCCTGGTCCGGGCTGTGCTGGAGACGGCCGGCGAGGTCACCCGCCGTACAGCAGGCAGCCCGTCGGTCGGCGGCTAACGCGGGAGGGGTAACGTGGCGGATGCGCTGACTGTGACGATCCAGGTGATCCAGGCGATCGCCGTCCTGGTCCTGGGGATCGGATTGATCCTGCTGGCCCGCGCCATCCTTCGGGCCAAGCACAGCCTCGACCGGCTCGACCGCGCGCTGGAGACTCTGACGCAGGACGCGCGACCCGTCATGGATCGCGCTCGGGCGATCGGCGAGAACCTGAACTTCATCGCCATGTCGGTGCGTAAAGAGGTCGATCGCGTCGGCGAGACCATCGAACTGGCCAACCAGCGTCTGGAGGACGCGATCGATTCGGCAGAGGAGCGCGTTCAGGAGCTCGGCGCCTTGATCGACGTGGTCCAGGGTGAGGTTCAGGACACGCTGCTGACGGCCACGTCGGCGATCCGGGGCATTCGCACCGGCGCCCGGTTGCTGCGGCGCCGAGAGCGGAGCGACAACGAAGACAATGAGGACGAATGACGGGGGTGATCTGATGGGCGCCCTGACAGAAAAGTTTCGCAAGAGTTCTGGGGACGACGTGGCCAACCGGTCGGCCACTTTCCTGGGCGCGTTCATCATCGGCGCTCTGGTCGGTGTCGGTCTCGGTGTGACCTGGGTGCCAGAGCGCCGCCGCCAGCGCCTCGCCGGGATCGGCGAGCGTTATCAGCGCTTGCGCGCGATGGGGCGCGGGGCTCTGGGGGACCTTGGCCGGGCCGGCCGCGACCTGGCGGGAGACTTTCGTGAAGAGCTCAGCGCGAGCCTGGAGGCGGCGCGGGAGGAGTTCGCCGACATGACGCGCCAGCAGCTAAAACAGGCACGCAAGGCCCTGGAGCGCGAACGCAAACGGCTGCGCAGCTGACGCCCTTGATCCGCTGGCTTTCCCTCGCAGGCCTCACGGCCTGCGCGATACTTCTGTTCCCCGAGCCCGCTTTCGCCTGGGGCCCGGGCATGCACATCCTGGTCGGCACCGAGCTGCTGGGCGCACTTAGCTTGCTCCCTGTGGCGGTGGCGCGGCTGCTGCAACGACACCCGCTCGACTTTCTTTATGGCTGTATCGCCGCCGACATCACCTTCGCGAAGAAGTACGCGCCCGTCGGCCGCAACTGCCACCATTGGCACGTGGGCGAAGAGCTGTACGAGGCCGCCGATAGCGATGCGACGCGTGCTTGCGCCCTCGGTTACCTGACCCACCTGGCAGGCGACACGGTGGCGCACAACTACTTTCTGCCACGCCAGCTGCTCACCTCCGCCAACACCCAGGCCATCGGGCACTCCTACTGGGAGCACCGCATGGACATCCACCTGGGCCAAGCGTACCTGCGCGCCGCGCGCCACCTGATCACGGACATGGATCATCGACATAACGATGAGCTGCTCGACCGGGTGCTGGACCGCACGGTGTTCAGCTTCCAAACCAATCGCCGGATCTTTCGCGGTATGATCCGCCTGGCCGACCACGAC